>NZ_CP020373.1:1258888-1573611 GCF_003957745.1 Shewanella khirikhana
AGTTCGCCTCTGAAGTCTCAGCGCTTAAAAAAGGCATTGCTGCCATGAGCTTAAAAGCGCCCCGCACGGGCATGGTGGTGTATGGCAACGATCCTCAGGGCAACAAAATCAAGGAAGGCCAGTCGGTATTTGCCGGAGATGCGGTGTTCTCTATGCCGGACCTTGAGCGGATGCAGGTGGCCATGACCATTCCCGAAGTGGAAGCCAACCGGGTCAGGAGTGGCCTCAGGGTCAAAATTCGTCTCGATGCCAACCCCGAACGGGTGTTTCACGGCACCCTGACCGAAACCGGCGCAGTGTTTCGGGTGAAAAACGATGATATTCCGCTGGTGGTGTTCGATGCTGTGGCGGATTTCGACGAGATTGACAAGGAGCTGATGCGTCCCGGGATGACGGCCAAAATCAGTATCGATGTGGTGCGCGAGAAGTCGGCGCTGCTGCTGCCGCTGGACGCACTGCACTACGATGAAGGCCGCCCCTTTGTGTGGCAATCGGGCATGCTGGGCGATAGCCGCACCTTTGTTGAACTGGGTGATTCCGGCCGCGACAAGGTGGAAGTACGCGCGGGTCTGGCGCTGGGGGATGAGGTGCTGCTGCGATGAAGAAGTTAATGATGGCAACGGCAGTGATGCTGCTGTGGGGCTGTAATGAGCAAGGCGACAACGGTGTGCTCACCATGGAAGTTGGCCGCAGCCATTTCGAGGTGACCATTCCGGCAAGGGGCGAGCTTGAAGCCAAGAGCGCTACCCCTGTGTCTGTGCCGGGCGGTTTGCGTGGGCCTCAGTCGCTGGCATGGATCCTCGACAACTTCTCTGAGGTAAAAGCCGGCGATGTGGTCGCCAGGCTCGATGGCCGCCGCGAAACCCTGGAGCTTGAGCTTGAGCGCTTTGATTTTGACAAGCTTGCACTTGATGGTGACATCCAGAAGCAAAAAAACCTTACCACCGCCAAGGAGCTCAATATCGGCCGCGACGTGACCGAAGAAGAGCTGGATTTGGCCGAGCGCTTCTTTGTGGATGATGAGCGGGTTTACACCAAGATAGACATCATCGACCAGATGCGGAACAAGGATTATCTGGAGGCCCGCCTCGGTTACTACGATTGGGGGAAAGACAGCCATGATGCCCAGGCCACGGCGGAGCTTGATCTGATCCGGCTGAAGCAAAAAGGGCTTGAAGCCAAAATTGCCACCTACCAGAACAACTTATCGCAAATGGAGATCGTGGCGCCCCACGATGGCCTGTTTGTGATGCAGCCCGGCTGGAGCGGCGCACTGCCCATGGCCGGTGATATGGTGTGGTCAGGGATCCCGCTGGGCACCCTGCCGGACACCTCGGTGATGCAGGCCAAGCTGTGGGTGCTGGAGTCTGAAGCTGTGGGGCTGGCAGTGGGTAAAAAAGTCACGCTGACGCTGGATGCGTATCCCGATAAGCCGTTCAGCGGCACTGTTGCCCAGGTGGATGCCCTCGCCAAGCCCAAGGACAGGGACAGCCCGGTGAATTACTTTGAATTTACCGTAGTGCTGGATAGCACAGACACCCACATCATGTTGCCCGGGCGTCAGGTGCAGGCCAGGGTGGCGGCGCTCAGCGAAGAGTCGGTGCTCACCGTACCCAATCAGGCCATTTTCCAGCGCGAAGGCCGCTACTGGGTTTATCTCAAGAGTGATAAAGGCTTTATTGAACAAACCATTCAACCCGGTAGCCGCAGCCTTAACCGCACCGTGGTTATCGATGGCCTTAAGGAGGGCGATGTGGTTGCTCTTACCGTGCCGCCAAGGAGAACTCAGGCATGATGCAGGATAGATTTCGTCAGTATCAATCCGGCGTGGTGCAGGCGCTTGGCGAGATGTTGCACCACAAGCTGCGCACCGCGCTGACTCTGCTGGGGATGATATTCGGCGTGGGCGCCGTTATCGCCATGCTCAGCGTGGGCGAGGGCGCCGAGCGTGAAGCGCTGAAAATGATTGAGTCCATGGGGCTTAAAAACCTGGTGGTGAACGCCAGAGCATCGGAAGGCGAAGCGCTGAAAACCGTGCGCGAGCACAGCATTGGCCTGAGTTTGCGGGACATCGACAGCGCCATGGAAACCCTGCCGTTTCTCGATGCCTACAGCGCCAGCAAGCAGGTGAAGGTGTTTGGCCTGTTCAGCTTACAGGGCCGCAGCGACGCCCAGGTGCAAGGGGTGACGCCAAGCTATTTCGACCTGAGCGCGCTCAAACTTGCCGAGGGCCGTTTGCTCGATGCCAATGATGAGCAGCACTATCGGCAGTTGGCGGTGCTCGGGCCTGAAGCCGCCCGCAGTCTGTTCCCCCGCGGTGAGCCTCTGGGGCAGCGGATTAAGATTAACCATCAGTGGTTTACCGTGGTGGGGGTGCTGAGGGAAGGCCAGAGTGGCAAGTCGGCAATCGAAGGCGTGAAGGTGGGCGGTGAGCGCAATCAGGTGTTTATTCCGCTGGCGACTGCGCTGAAAAAGATGCAGTTCAAGCCGCTGGAAGATGAGCTCGATACCATCAAGTTTGCCCTCAAAGATGGTGTCGACCCATCCCTCGCGGCCCAGAGCCTGGATCATCTGGTGTCACGTCGCCATGGCAAGGAGCAGGATTACGACATAGTTGTGCCCGCCGATCTGCTAGCCCAGCATCAGCGCACCCAGCAAATCTTCAACATAGTGATGGCCTGTGTGGCCGGGATCTCGCTGCTGGTGGGCGGCATAGGCATTATGAATATCATGCTTGCGACCATTTTGGAGCGTACCTCCGAGATTGGTTTGCTGCGTGCTCTGGGGGCGACCCAAAAGGACATTGCGCGTCAGTTTCTGATTGAAAGTATGGTGATTTCAGCCACCGGCGGCCTTATTGGCATAGGGGTTGGGCTGCTGCTGGCGCTGGTGATCTCCGCGGCAGCAGGGTGGCCTGTGGCCTGGTCGCCGTTTGCGATATTGCTCTCGTTGGTGGTGTGTATGGCAGTGGGCATTGGCTTCGGTCTGTATCCGGCGAAAAAAGCCGCACGGCTCGACCCTATTGTGGCCCTGCAGCGCGACTAGGGGGCAAGGTCGCTCAGCCACTCAATGTTGAGCATAAACAGAAAATTAAGCCCCGCGTAACAGCGGGGCTTTTTTGTCTTGCCAGGCGGCGGGTGTGTTTACTTGCATGACTTGCTTTGGGGGATGGCCAATTAGCGGCAACTATTGTGCTTCCGTTAGGGTCAGATGGTATTTCCCCAGCAGCGCTTCCAACACCCCACGCTCGCTCAAGGTGTTCAGCAGCTGGCTGAATGCCTCCGGCGTCAGCGGGCTTTGGGGATGCAGCAGGGCGGTGTGCTGATACTGCTGATCCCAGCGGGAGGAGATCACCAGTTTGTTGGCCTTGTCCGGGTGGGCGGCAAGGTACCAGCTTAAAAATGACTGGCTGATGGGGGCCACCTCGGCGCGGCCCAGCAGCAGGCCTTCGAGGGCTGCGCGGGAGTCTGGCACCAACTCGGCCAGATAGTCCTGGCGCAGCTTCACTTCATCGGTTTCAAAGCCTGCCAGATGGTAATGGTAGCCGCGCACCAGCAGCAGTCGCTTCTGTTGTAAATCGGCAAAATAATCCGGCGCGGCGGCGGCCGGATGACGCCCCACAAAGACTTCACCATCCTGTACCTTAAGTGGCAACACAGCCTTGTCAATCTGCTCCCAACCCCAGTGCGGGCTTTCAAACAGCAGCACATCGAAGCGGCGCCGGGCAAAGGCCTGATATCTGTGCTCTATGCTGGTGGGCACGAAACTGAACTGAAAGTCGCTGCCAAGCCGGTTCAGCTCATCAATCAGCTCAGGTACTACCCCGGAATGCCCCTGGGGCGAGTCGATAACATAGGGGGGGAACGAATAGCCGCCCACCACCACGGTAATGGGCGTGCTCGGGGTGTTCATTGACTCAGCTGCCGAGAAATCTGTTAAAAAGCAAAGGCCAAGCAGCGATAATTTCAGCGAAGAACGGCGGATTTTTTTGCTCATTACGGGGCCTTATGGCAATGTCGATTCAGCAGCTGGCAAGTTTACTTCGGGCACACTGCCCTTAAAAATAGGCAATTTGGCCAATATCCACCAGTGACCCATTCAGGTCGAGGGAAAACGACAGGACACTGATATGAAAGCTATCCTTCCGGATAAAGACTCTCGGGCCGCCTTGCTGACAAGCTGGTTCGAGCAAGGGGCGATTGAGGATGTCAGCCCCGCCAGAGCCTGGGCGCTGGCCCAGGGCGAGCTGGAACCCCATGCAGCCAAAGACTTGGACTTAAGCTCAGGCGCCGACGAAGACAAAGACCAAGGTAGAGCCAGAGCATCGTCTGCAAGCGACTGGTATGGGCGGCTTGCTCACCTTGGCCTCTATTTGGGTGCCTTGTCGCTGGGCGCCGGGGTGATTTTCTTTTTCGCCTACAACTGGGAAAACCTGCATCACCTCGCCAAGTTTGCCCTGGTGCAGGGGGCTATTCTGTTAAGCCTGTTGGGGCTCTATCTGGTTGATAAAAAATCAACTCCATTGGTTAAAGGCGCCCTGTTACTGCTGCTCGACTTGCTGGTTGGTGCCATGCTGGCGCTGTCGGGGCAGGTGTATCAAACGGGGGCTGATCCCTGGCAATTATTTGCGATTTGGGCGGCATTCAGTCTGATCCCGGCACTGGCCTATCGCAGCAGCGTACTTTGGTGCGCTTTTATCGTTCAGGCCAATCTGGCGCTGTGGCTGCATTTTGCCGGGCTTGGACGGCTGTGGTTTTGGGTGTGGGACATTGAAGGCGCTCTGCTGCTGATTGGGGCGCTGAACCTGGGGCTGCATCTGCTGCTGGATTTTGGTGCCCGCAGCGCCAGGGCGTGGCTTATGCAGCCTGTTGCCAACGCCCTGGCATTGACCCTTGCCGCAGGTCATCTGGTGTGGCTTGGCTGTTATCAGGTGCTGGACTCGGGGCTTGGCCAATCTGCGCTTGCGGTGGTGCTGGCCCTGGCTTTGCTCGGGCCTTTGGGATATTGCTACTATCGGCTGCTCAGGCTCAATGTGCTTGCCCTTGGATTGTGGGGCTTTGGCGCCATTGCGGTATTGAGCTGCTTCTTTGCCAGACTGCTGTTTGAAGGCAACGACCCGGTTGCCGGCCTGATGTTGATAGGCGCCTTTATCGTCGGCAGCAGCAGTGCCCTTGGCGTGTACCTTAAATCGCTGCTGTCAAAACGGGAGGCGCTATGAGTCATCCTTTGTGGCGGCACTTACATGCAGCCGGTTTGATGGGCGACGAGCCGGACAATCACACCCAGCCACTGTGGCTTACCTTGCTGACCGGTTTTGCCGGTTGGATTGCCGCCTTGTTTTTCCTGGCGTTTTCCATCGCACTGATTGAGTCCATCAGCCGTTTCGAAGGCTCCCAGGCGCTGGTGATAGGCCTTATCTATACCGGCCTTGCGCGCTTTATATACAGCCAGGCAGGTAAGCTTGAGTTTTTGGTGCAACTTGGCTTTGCCATCAATATGGCGGCCATGATTGCCGTGGTATGGGGCATAGGCGAGGCCTTCGATATTGATGATGCGCCGCTGTTTGTTACGGGCGCCGCCGTGCTGATCATCAACGCCTGGTTTGCCCGCTATTGGCTGGATGCGCAGCTGTCGCTGTTTACGGCGCTTACCCTTATTGGCGCAGCCTTTGAAGAGGCGCAGCTGCTGGGATGGTTTTTGCCCATGCTGCTGGTGTTGCTTGGGGGGCTGAGTGGCCTGTGGCTGCCAAGGTCTGATACGGGCACTCCGCACGCAGCCGGGCAGGATAACCGCCCGTGGCAACTGGCGGTGCATCCTTTTGCCAGACGTTGTCAGCATGCGCTTTTCACCGGCGTGCTCTTACTGCCTTTACTGCTGGATAGCCGTTTGGCGCTGTGGGACAGTGCTCTGTTTATCGCTGGCGCAAGTCGCGGCCAGCAGGCGCTGGTTATCGTCGACATGTTCATCTTTAGCGCGCTTATTGGCGGGCTGCTTTATCAGCTTTTGGGCAAAACACTGAAGGCACTCGCCTTTACCCTGGCGTTGACGCTGCTTTATTGGTATTTCCCTGGGCTTGCAGTCGCGCTTGGGTGCTGGGTGCTGGGCTGGCGTTTGGCTGAGCGCTACTATGTGCTCTTGTCGCTGCTGGCGGTGCTTGGCTATTTCAGCGCCTATTACTATGAGATGTCGATGACACTGCTCGCCAAATCGCTGGTGTTGATGCTGCTGGGGGGCGTACTTATCGCCATGGGGCTTTACTGCAAGCGGAGGGCAGACGCATGAACATATCCCGCAGTTTTTGGATAACCCTGGCTGGCACCTTGCTGCTGCTTCTGCTGGTAAATAGCGATATTTTTCAAAAGGAGCAACAGCTTGCCGAAGGCACTGTGGTGCGGGTGGCCTTGGCGCCTGTGGATCCCCGCTCGCTGATGCAGGGGGACTATATGGCGCTGAGATACGCCCTTGAGACGCCCATCCGGGAGGCACTGACTGACGATGAGCGTGGTCAGGAACTCGATGGCTTTGCCTGGATCAGGCTTGATAAAAATCAACTGGCGCATTTTGTTGCCATCGACCGAGGTGAAGCCGCGCCCGAGGGAGCGCTTCGGGTGCAGTTTCGTCAGCGCAACCATGCCATAAAGCTTGCCAGCAACGCCTGGTTTTTTCAGGAAGGGCAAGCCGAACGCTTCGACAAGGCGGAATTTGGTGAATTTCGCCTGGGCCAGAATGGCAGTCTGCTGCTGGCAGCGCTTTTGGACGAAAATTATCGGAGGCTGTAAAACCTTAATACTTTCTGCTGTTGACCCCGGGTTTGGACAAGTGTTTTACATATGACACCCATCTGTAACATTTGTAGTGTACAATCGCCGTCGATTGCCGCCACAAAGGTTGGGTAAATCAATACGATACAAAATATCGTGCGGATAATTCATATAAAAAGCACAACACCAATTTAGGGGTTAACACATGAAAACCAAAGCGTCCCTTGTCGCTTTGGCGCTGGGCAGTGTGTCTGCCGGCGCCTTTGCTGCCGATACTCTCGTCATGTCTGAATATGTCGAGGGCTCCAGTAACAACAAAGCCATTGAAATCTACAATCCTACCAACGCCACTGTTGACTTGAGCGAATACAGCCTCAAGTTCTACTTCAATGGCAACAGCAGTGCGGGCAGCCAAATTGCCCTGACCGGTTCGCTGGCCGCCGGTGCCACCCATGTGGTGGCCGACAATGACGCCAGCGTCGATATCCTGAGCCGTACCCAGCAGCAAAGCAATGTGAGCTTCTTCAATGGCGACGATGCCATTGTGCTTGAGCATTTGGGCTCTGTGATTGACAGCCTGGGCCAGATTGGCGTTGACCCCGGCAGCGAGTGGGGCACGGGCGATCTGTCCACCGCCAACAACACCCTGCGCCGCGACCCAAATAATCTGGTTGCCGATACCGACCCTTTTGATGCCGTGACCCTGGCCACCTGGCAGGGCTTTGCCCAGGATGACTTCAGCGACCTGGGTAACTTCTCTGCAGGTCCGGTAGAGCCGCCATCGGAAGGTTTGGTGTGTGGCGATGCGGCCACCGCCATCCATGCGCTGCAGGGCAGCGGCGATGCCAGCCCGCTGGTTGGCCAGATTGTGGAAGTTGAAGCCATAGTCGTCAGCAATCAGGAAGCCGGACTCAAGGGGCTGTTCCTGCAGATGAGCGATGCTGAGGTTGATAACGACCCTGCCACCTCTGAAGGTGTGTTCCTCTACACCGGCAGTGCGCCAACCGGTTATATGGCCGGTGACCGTATCCGCGTGAAGGCTAAAATCGTTGAATATCAGGGCCTGACTGAACTGTCTAACATGACCGACAAGGCGCTTTGCGCGACTCAGCAGCCACTGCCTGGCGCCGCGCAGCTCAGCCTGCCGGTGAATGATGTGGCAGAGCTTGAAGCCTTTGAAGGCATGTTGGTGAACTTCAGCCAGAATCTGGTGGTGAACGAGGTATACAACCTTGGCCGCTATGGTGAGATCATGCTGGGCGGCAGCCGCCACTTTATCGGCACCCAAGTGGCCACGCCGGGCGCCGATGCGCTGGCGGTGATTGCTGCCAACAAGCGCGACAGCATCCTGCTGGATGATGGCAAAACCAGCCAGAACCCAGACCCTGTTATCTATCCGGCGCCGGGTCTTTCTGCCAGCAACACAGTGCGGGTAGGGGACACAGTGACCAACTTGAGCGCCGTGCTGCACTATGGCTTCGGCGTGTATCGCCTGATGCCGGTGGATACCGTTAACTTTGTGGCCACCAACCCACGTACCGAGGCGCCAGCGCTGGATGCGGGCAACCTCAAGGTCGCCAGCTTCAACGTGCTTAACTACTTCAATGGCGATGGTCTGGGCGGCGGCTTCCCCACTGCCCGTGGTGCCAACACCGCTGAAGAGTTTGAGCGTCAGCGCGCCAAAATCATCAGCGCCATGGCGGCCATCGATGCCGATGTGCTGGGTCTGATGGAAATCGAAAACGACGGCTATGGCGCTGAGTCCGCCATTGCCGATTTGGTGAATGGCCTCAATGGCGCCACCGAAGCCGGTCGCTACAGCTTCGTAAACCCCGGCGTAGCCGCCATAGGCACTGACGCCATCAGCGTGGGCATTATCTACCGCGCCGACCGCGTCAGCCCCGAAGGCGCTGCCAAAATCCTCGACAGCAGTAACTCTGCCCTGGACGACTCAGGCGCAGTGCTCTTTAACGACGGTAAAAACCGCCCCATGCTGACCCAGGCGTTCCGCCATCTCGATACCGACGAAACCCTGGTACTGGCGGTAAATCACCTTAAGTCCAAGGGCAGTGACTGCGTGGCCGAAAATGACCCGGATCTGGGCGATGGTCAGGGCAACTGTAACCTGACCCGTACCCGCGCTGCCAAGGCTGTTGGCCTGTTCCTGGCTGCCGAGTATCCCGAGTCCAAGGTGCTGGTGATTGGTGATTTGAACTCCTACGCCAAGGAAGATCCGCTGACCGCCCTGAGCGATGCCGGTTTGACTGAACTCTTCGCCCACCTGGGTAAAGAAGGTGCTTACTCTTACGTGTTCTCCGGCGAGTCAGGTCAGCTCGACCATGCACTGGCAAGCAATGAACTGCTGGATCAGGTGGTGGATGTGACCGAGTGGCATATCAACACCGACGAGCCGCGTATTCTCGACTATAACGTTGAGTTCAAGAGTGCCGGGCAGATTGAGTCGCTCTACAGCAACGATGGCTACCGTTCATCGGATCACGATCCTGTGGTGATTTCACTGCAGCTGGAGCGTGCCAATGAGCTGCCGGTTGCCGACTTCGGCTTTGACATCCGTGGCCGCAAGGTGAAGTTTGCAGCCAGTGCCAGCGATGCTGACGGTCAGGTGCAATCCCTTGCCTGGGACTTTGGCGATGGCACTCAGGGCAGCGGTGATGCTGTGACCCACAAGTACAAGGCCCCAGGTAACTATCAGGTGACTTTGACTGTGACCGACGACATGGGTGGCAGCACTGTGGTCAGCAAGCTGGTTTCCGTTCAAACCAGCCCTGATAACGCGGCGCCTGTCGCTGTGATTGAGCACTATGACCTGGTGTTTGTGGACCTGTTCATATCTGCCAGCTACGACACCGATGGCCGCATTCGTAAGCAGCGCTGGGAGTTCAGCGACGGCGTGAAGTTTGCCTCCAAGTGGGTGCTGCGCCGCCCCGGCCGTGCCGACAGCGTAACTCTTACCGTGACCGACAACGAAGGCGCCACTGACAGTACAAGTCTGAGTTTCTAAAAAGCGTAAAATGCTTTATTCAACGTAAAAAAAACCGGCGCTTAGCGCCGGTTTTTTTACTTAAGCGATTGAACACAGCCCGGGGCAGCGTAATGCCAAAGCATCCCGTTAACGATGTTCTCTGTTTACGTACATGAGATACAGGGTCATTGGGATGGATGGAACCATAGAGAGCACCAGCATTGGTTTGGAATTTTCTACTTTAAGGAAAAATAATATGCTGATTATTAGACTGATAAAGCCAATAAGCAGAAACGAATTGAGCATAATTGGGCTGAACTTCTTCGTTTTACTGTCGAGAAACCTGCCGTAAAGGTGCGCGGATGCCACCAGTCCAAGTCCACCTCCCAGTGCTAACAACAGCGTGATGAACACCTTGGTTGAGTCCGGAACAAGATCCAACACTAAAATAATAAAGCTGAACGTTACGCCATATAAAGCTAAAAACGCAGGTATGAGCATGCTTGCCATAAACAATACGCTGACCACTATTTTTTTGATGTTCATTTTGTTAGCTCAGTAATGCTGTGATTCTTGCGAAATTCTTGTGCATGTAAAAATTTATAGACTAACACCATAATAATAAAGAGGATTCCATCAGCTCCAAACACGCATTGATATCGAATGGAGTGCGTACAGAAATGCAGGCGACAGGCTTACAGACGATAGACTTGATATCTTTTTTATCACTCAAAAATAATGTATGTCAGTTCAGGAAGGGCGAAGCGAGGCTGATTTATCCTTACGCTGTGACGATTTTATGCGCTTCCATGGCAGGGTCCAAGATAGCCAATGACTTGATGGGAAACAAGATGTTTAGCGCAGGTGGTTGTTTTTTGTGAACGGCTTGAAGGTGAGCACCCCAGCCGGGAAATAGGTGACCGGGGTGTTCAGTTGAGGCGCAAAATATATTGGCTGCGGATTACTTTTTAACCCACTTGCCAGATGGGTCCTGAATAAAGTGGCCCTTGTCGGCGGCCTTAATGGCCTTTTCGGCGGCGAGTTTGGCCACATCTGAGGTGGCAATTTTATTTTTGGCGGCAATTTTTTCGTAATGGGCCCGGCGTTTGGCGTTGACTTCATCCATTACCGCGCGGGCCTCGGCGTTGTCTTTCACCAGTCCGAGGTAGCCGTTTTGCTGTTCTCCCAACAATCCCTGGGATTTTGCCTGTTGCAGGTCCATGGCGAACAGGTTGAAAGACAGCAGGGTGGCGGCAGCCAGCAACATGAATCGTTTCATCGCATTCTCCTTAGAACAGCTGGTCGTCGGCGAGCAGGGCATCAAGCTCCTTGTCCACCTTGATGCGGATTTCGTGTTCTATTTTCACGTTCAGATTAATAACAATCGGCTTGTCCGGCGGTTCAATTTTGACCGTGGGCGAGCAGGCTGTTATCAGTAGCGCCATCATGGCGCCAAGGCCGGGTGCGATTAATTTCACGCTCTTGTCCCTCAGTTAACACTCTGTTCAATATGACTTTGCAGCTTATCGCCTATGGTAAGGCTGCGGATAAGTTGCAGTAAGTTCTCTTCGTGAGAGTAATTCAAGTGAATGGGGCGTTCAATGCCTTCACTCTTTCCTTTCACTTCAACATTGATAAGGGCATCGCCGTTATCGCTCATATCGAAGCTGCCGGCAAGGCTTGAATATTCAAGATGCTTGAGCGCATCAAACACCAGCGCCAGATGGGGCTGGGAGGCAACCAGTTCATCTACGGCCGGGTTATTGGAGACTTCAATCAGGCCGCCTGGGGCACGGGCGGCGAGGCGACCGCCGCTGACACTGACCTTTCCGCCACGCATATCCACCGGCAACACCCCATCAAACAGGCCATCTGCTTTAATGCCTTCCACCGGCTGCAGTGCCAGCAGCTCTTCGAGGCTAAGCCCGGTCAGCACCAGATAGGCGTGGGATGGCTGCTTGAGGTTGAGTTTGAACAGTGGCAGTAAAAACTCCCCTTCCAGCAATTTGCCGCGGCTGGTGAGGTCAATATCGAATTCCGACAGGGTGCCGTCGTCGGCGCTTTGCAGGGCCAGCGTACCCTGACCGCTGACGTCACTGAGAATGATGCCTGGCTGGAAGTGGGCCAGCGACCAGCTCAGCTTGTCGCAGCCGAGGCGAAAATCGTTGTCCTGGCGTTTATCCTGATGCAGGGCGCAGCTTGCGCTGACATTTCCGCCGCGAAATGGATAGGCGCCCACGCTGCCTTCAAGTTCGCTGAAGTGAGTGTTCAGTTGAATATCTGTGGTTTGCTTAATCAAATCCAGCGCAATCCCGGCGGTAACGCGGGTATCGCCTGAGAGCGGAACATCGCTTGAAAGACTGAGGCTGCCCGCCAGCGCCTCGCGCCAATTGGCAAGGCTGTTATCCCCCTGCCAGTTTGCCTTAACGGTTTGAATACTGTCGGCTTTTATGCCAAGGCGGTGTTCACTTACAAGCCTTATCGGTTGATACTGGCCCAATTGCCACTGCTCCTGGCTTTGCAGCAAACCCGGTGTACCTGTGAGCTGCTGCTTAAGCTGCAACCAATCCACATTGAAGCGATTGGTTTTAAGGCGTTTACTGCCAGCGCTACGGGGCGCCTGACTCTGGGCTTTGATGCGACTTAATGTCAGTGTCGAATCAAGCTCGGGCCTCGCGGCCAGCAGACTGGTCAGCAGCGGTGTTTGTACTGGGGCTGCGGGCTTATCTGCTACTTTGCCCCCGGCGGCGGTGTGTGCTTTGCCGTCCGCTTCGACGCTACGTGGCAGTGCAAACGTAAATGGCTTTTGTACCTTGGTGCTAAAGCTTAGCGAAGCGATATCCAGTTTGTTGAGCTTATAGTCTGAAGCCTGCTTATTTTCAGCAGGCTCACTTTTCACCGCATCAGGTTTGGCGATTGAGGCTGTGGCAGGGGTGCTAATGCCGGAAGAGGCTATTCCGGAAGAGCCAATAATAGCTTTCTGGCTCAGGGAAATATCCTCAATACTGACATCCAGCCCGGCCTTGTTGGCGGCAATCTCAAGTTTATGTGCTAGGTCGGCAGCACTACTCGCATCCGAACCGTTCGCATCAGAACCGTTCGCATCCGAACCGTTCGTATCCGCAGCAAAACCTAAGTTGAAACTGGCCGCATCGGCGTTTGCCAGCCTAAGTTTGCTGCTGCCAATCATTAATTGGGTGTCGGTATTGGCAGCCTGTTGTTGCACACTGGCGCCCGCAAGATTAAGCTCAAGAGTATTCAGTGCAACCTGGATGGAATGGGACGTTTCAGCCTGTTTGCCCGAAACGAATTGGCTGGCCGTCGCGGTTTTTGCCATCACGCCTTTATCGCTTTCGGCTTCCTTGCTGCCGAGTTCGGCTGACAGCACTAGCCTTGCTTGGCTCAGGCTGATTTGGGGCTGACTCAGGCTGACTTGCGGTGTGTTGAGGCTGGGCTCAGCGGCGGCGCCAAGGTTTACGCCCAGAGCGCTGAGTAAATGGCTTACATCAAGCTCGCCGCTGTGGCTGAGGCTAAGGTCAACAGGGCTGCTGATCCGCTGCAGCCAATGCTGCTGAGCTCCTTGCAGAGGCGCCGTTTCAGGCACTCTTTCTCTTCGTGTTTCGATGACAGGGCTGGCGCTAAGCCCAAGCTGCCAGGGGCCTGAGTGTGCCTGCAGTGTCATCTCGGTGGATATCGGCTGGCCGCTCGCCATGGCAAGGCCCCTGGGCAAACCAAGTTCAAGGTCGAGGGCGCCTGAGTCGTGCGCGCTTGGGGCAAAGAGCGCCACATCTATGCGTTGCAGCGTGGCTATGGACTCTGGTGCCAGCGCGAAATTTACTTGCAGGTAATCAAGCAGTGCCCGCCGTTGGGCTTGGCTCAGCTGGCTGGTCAGCGCCAGAGGGCTCAGGCGCATACTGGCGCCATCCACATCCACGTTGGCCTTAAGCTCAATATCGCTTAAGTCGATACTGAGTGAGTCCAGTGCGCCCAAGCTGAGGCTCGCATCTTTGAGGTGAAGCTCGCTCGCCAGGGCGGCGGTTTTCAGGGTGAGACTGTTTTGAAGAGTTAGGTCGCCCTGAATGACAGGGCCGAGATTGGACTCGAGTAGTCGCAGCTGCTGCAAAAAGCCGAATAGCGGATTGTCCGGGGTGATGGGCAGGGCGGTGTCGGCCAGCCGTTTAAGCAAATTATGCCCCGCCGGCAGCGACAGAACCAGCGCAGTCTGCCAGGTCTCTTCACCCAGGGTTGCGTTTAAATCCAGTATCTTATCGCCATCCGGGTTGGCTATGCGGCTAAAAAGGCGTCTGTCTTCACTAAGGGATAAATAGTCGAGCCGCAGAAGCTTGCCCTGCTGGGTGTCTATGTCGATGGGCCCCAGGGCGATGTGCGGCAACTGGTCCAAATCCAGCGCCAGTGCGGCCCTGTCATCGGCCTGATGGGTACCTGCGGCCATCAGTGAGCGACTGCCAAGGAACACATAGCTTTGCTCAAGGCCAATGCTTTGGGGTAACGGCAGTGAGAGGTTATTTTGCCAATAACCACGCGCGGCATCCATGGCGAGGGCGGTCAGCGGCTTATCAAAAGTGACCCTCAAGCCAGAAAGTTGCAGGCGGCTGTCTTCAATGTCCAGATTGAGGTTTTCGATGGTGATGCCGTGGGGTTCCAATCGCCAGGCGAGGCTATTGAGGGTTACACCGGATTTGGCGAGCTCGCTGCGGGCGAAGGATGTGAGCCAGTCCTTGCCCTGATACCAGAGCACAGTGGCGGTGCCGGCAATAAGCAGCATCAGACTGAATAGTAAAATCCCAATCAGGCGAACAGCGCGTTTTGCCAAAGTCCCGTTACCATAAAATCCATCTATGGCGCGAGTTTAGCACGAGCCAGCCCCGGGTTTACACGGCTTTATGGCAAGCCTGTGAAACTACAGGCTTGCCACAAGTTTACTGGGGTTTTACTCCCTTGCGCCTGGAATGGCGAGCAGGGTGGTGATGGCCTCATCGAGGGTGGCAATCAATTTATCCACGTCGGCTGCGCTGGTATGGGGGCAGCACAGGGTCATGTTGTGAAACGGCGTGATGAGAATGCCGCGGTTAATCAGGTACAGATGCAGTGCCATTTGCAACTCTTCATGGAAGGCCGCTTCGGCCTCGGCGCCGGTGCGGGGTGGGGTCTGGCAAAACTGAAATTCGCAGCGTGCCCCAAGTTCGGTGACTGACCAAGGCAGTTGATGCCTGGCGATAAGCTCGCGAAAGCCTGCAGCCAGGCGCTTTGCCAGTGGCAACATATGATTGTAGGCCGCCTGGGTCATGACTTCTTCAAGGTTGGCGCGCATACAGTGCATGGCGAGCGCGTTGGCCGACAAGGTAGTGCCCATGCCGCTGTGGCCGTGGCCTGTGGACTCTTCGTTAATGCGTGCCTTGGCCTCCCGCATTGTCTGACTCATGGCTTCACTGCAACCGAATACGCCGCAGGGCACGCCGCCTGCCACGGGTTTGCCCATCACAAAAAAGTCCGGCTCAAGCTGCCACAGCTGGGTACATCCACCAAGATTGGTGGAAATGGTATGGGTTTCATCAATCACCAGCAGGGCGCCGTACTGACGGGTAAGCTCGCGGCAGCGCTGCATAAAGCCCTCGTCTGGCAGCACCATGCCGATATTGGTCATGGCGGGCTCGCACATCAATGCACACACATCTCCCTGTTTGAGAGCGGCTTCGAGCGCCTCTGTGTCATTGAAGGGAATGGCGCGGCTGTACAGGCTTAAATCGTACACCTGGCCCACAAGCCCGGGTCTATGTACGGTGCGGTCGCCCTCGCTTCGCACCATCACATCATCCACGGTGCCGTGATAGCAGCCATCAAACACCAGCAATACAGGCTTTTGGGTGATGGCCCGCGCCCAGCGCACAACATAACGATTGGCGTCGGTCGCAGTGGCGGTCACCTGCCAGTAGGGCAGGCCAAATCGCTCGCTTAAGATCTCTGCGCAGACAATGGCATCTTCCCCCGGCAACATGGTGGTCAGCCCTCTGGTGGACTGGCGCGCCAGCGCCGAGGCAACCGGCGCCGGGGAGTGGCCGAACATGCTGCCGGTATCACCGAGGCAAAAATCCACATATTCGTGGCCATCTACGTCGCGAAAACGGGCGCCACTGGCGCTGTCGACAAACAGCGGATAGGGCGTGGACCAATCGGCCATCCAGTGCATGGGCACGCCGCCATAGAGTGATTTTTGCGCCCGTTCGGCCAGGCTGCGGGACTTGGGGTTACGCTCGATAAAGTAACTTCTCTCAAAACTCATGAAAGTCTCTACGGCGTGTGAACTTATCCCGCTGGCGGTCATCTGTCGGCTCCTGTTTGTTTTATTTATTGAACGCGATGTTCATTATTAGCATTGCTCAATTTACATGGCAAGGCCGTTGGTATTGCTCTTGGTATCACTCTTGGCGGCGTACTTGGAAATGTACATCGCAGGCAACTGGGAAGGGCAAAGCAGCCGGACAGGCGCGCTGCATAACGTTGATGACTACAATGGGCGACAACACTCGGCGGCGACAAAATCGGCGGTGACAAAAATTGACGATGACAGAAACGGACGGTCACAAAAGCGAGCGTTCAAAAACCGATAAATCAGGCAACAAAAAAGGAGCCGTCTGGCTCCTTTTGCATGTAAAAACAGATAAGTATCAGCGCTTGTAGCTGATGTGCTGATGGAAACGCACCACCAGATCCTGACGCTCGCCATCGATTTCAATATCGCGGGCGAACTGGCGCAGCGCATCTTCCACTTCATTCATAAAGCGGCCAAAACCGGCGTCTTCATGATCTTCCTTACCGGCGGCAACCACGAAAAAGGCGGTTTCTACCAAGTTGTCGGCTTGCCAGTGGGCCAGGAATTGCGGCTCGGCGGCATTGGGGTCAAAGCCCAGCATTTGCACGCCTTTATCGGTGCTCAGGCGGTCAAACTTGGAGTTGCGCACCAGTGGCAGCAAGCCGTTGGCCACCATGGCTGAGCGCTTGAAACCATGCTCGTTCACGGCCTTGTGGAAGCTGTCCTGCAGTTTTTGGTACATGGCGCCGTAGTTGGCGTTGTTGTCACCGCCAAGACGCTGCTTGAGGCGACGGCCAAGGGGCAGGGTCACAGTCACGTAGCTTAGGGAACTGACATCTTCTGGCAGCTCACACTTACGGGCCTTGTAGCGCTGGGCAATGCCGCGCAGCTTAAAGCCGTAGGTCTTTTTGTTGCCCTTGGCGCGGGCGAACAGATCGTAGGTCAGGTGCTGGTGGTCACGCACCTTGATGGGCTGCTCCAGTGCCAGTGTCGGCGCAAATTCAGCCAGCAGACCCTGAACCTGGGTGTGGAAGGTGGCGGAGTTGGCTCGCAGCTCGTCTCCCACGGCCAGGAACAGGAAGCGGATTTTACGGGTGCGGTAGTCGGCACGGGCGAACAGATTCTGGGCTTCGTGGTAGCGTGGGTTGTAGAAGAAGATGACCTGCTGATCGGTCTCCAGGCAGTAGGCTTCGGTGTGGAAGCGGACAACGGGGAGTTTGTCATTGGCGATTACATGAACATTGCGCAGATCGTGCTTGTCGGCCAGTTCAAAGAACTGTTTGGCCAGCGCCTGATAGCAGCTCAGGTAATCGGGGTATTGGCTCAGCAGGGCGTCCGTGAGTTTGATTTCTGCCGTAATGTACTGGTTGGTACGGGCGTCCGTGGGCAGATAGACCTTTTGCTGATGGTTGAAAGACATAATCACTCCTTGGGTACAAAGAGCCACTGACGGGCTCGCGTTGCAGCGGATCCTACCGGGGATTTGCTACAGAAATGTTGTTCCGGCACACATTTTTAACTCACTCTAGCCGGGGTGTATGAGTTTTCGCTTAAAAAGCGATGGGGAAAGCAGGGCGAAGGCCGAAAAAAGGGAGCAGAATGCTCCCT
The DNA here is from genome assembly GCF_003957745.1 of Shewanella khirikhana. Taxonomy (NCBI): domain Bacteria; kingdom Pseudomonadati; phylum Pseudomonadota; class Gammaproteobacteria; order Alteromonadales; family Shewanellaceae; genus Shewanella; species Shewanella khirikhana. Next base: position 1,276,572 of record NZ_CP020373.1, read on the forward strand.
TTGTGATCCAGGCCTCAAAGATCGATGCCGATGCCAATAATCAGCTGATAATCATCACTTTTGGGGATGCTGCCGTCGGCATTGGCGCGGGGGTTGTTGGTTCTGTCCCACACCAGCGACACATCTAAATCGAACATATCGGTCAGGTCGATGGAGATCCCGGTCAGGGCATGGTGGGAGTAACCGCCCGAGTCTTCGTTGCCGTAAAGCAATTGGTAGCGGGCATTGAGATCGATATCGTCGGTCAGCTCGTGCTCAAAACGCGTATCCAGCACGAAGGCGGCGGTGCCTTCGGTGTCTGAGCCACCGGCTTCCACTTCGCTGAAGCGGGTATAGGTGTAGGCCGGGCCACCACCTATGGTCCATTCTGTCTTGGAGTTATCGATAATGTCATAACCCAAACCGGCACCCAGGGTGAGCTTGGTATCTATGTTCAGGAAGGGGTCTTTGTAGTATTCGATAAACACTGGTCGCAGGTAGAACTGCTTGGAAATAAACCAGTCAAAACTGCCGGTGATACGGTGGTTGTTAACCGTGTTTTCGCCATCGTTTTTGGAATACTTGCCAATGTAATCGCTGTTGAAACGCGACTCTGTGGTGCGGCGCTTGATGTTGGCGGTTGCGCTGTAATCAATCTGGTCGGTGTTACCCGAACGCAGGTTGGCCCCCAAAGACACCTTGCCGGACCAATAATTGGCCTCGGTTTGAGTACCGGCAATAATGGTCAGAATTTGGCTGCGATCAAAGGGTCTGCCATCCAAATAAGCTTTGCCATCAATAATTTCCAGCTTGCCGGTTTGGGTGCTCAAATCCACCATGCCCACGGATACTATCCCAGAGCTTCGCAGCGCCTTCACGTCTTCCCAATCGAAATAGAGGGTGTCGAGGTTGTCACTCTCAAATTCCAGCTTGTCGTCGTAGAGGTTTTTCAGCTCGCCCTTGAGCAGCTCGTTAGAGGTCAGCAGCAACCAGTCGAAACTGTCATCCACCGTTATCTGAAATGGATTGGGGGCCTGAGGACTGGTGGCGAGTGCCAGGGGGGACAATGCCGTGGCGATGCCGCCGAGGGCGGCGAAGGTGATGGCCCGGGTCAGGGCCTTGAAATGAGGTTTCCTTGTCTTGGCGTTCAACATGGTGCTCCTTGCCAGAGTTGTCGCAAATTTGTTGGATTTTACCGACAAGCTCTTGGCTGTATCAACAAGTCAACTACCTATTTTACAAGGATAATACTTAAGTTTACCCCCGGTTCAGCCCGGGTTGGCCGCTGTGGCTGGCGAGCTCACCATGGCGGCAAACCATGGCAGCATAATCTCGGCAATCTCGCCCTGGGCAGCTTGGTTGGGATGAATTCCGTCCCGCTGCATCAGTTCGGGGCGGGTCACGATTTGGGTCATAAAAAACGGCATCAGGGTTACGCCGTCGCGCTGACCCAGCTCGGCGTAAACCTGGGCAAAGGCTTTGGCGTAGCGGGGGCCGTAATTGGTGGGCACCATCACTTCGCTCAGCAGCACGTTTGCGCCACTGCTCTGAGCCAGGTCAATGATTTTTGTAAGATTCTTTTTCAGCTCAACCGGCGAGAATCCCCGCAGACCATCGTTGCCACCCAGCATCACAAACACCACCGAGGGCTTGGCAGACTCAAGCAGGCCGGGCAGTCGGCGTAGACCGCCGGCGCTGGTTTCGCCGCTCACCGCACCGTTGACCAGGGTGTGTCCCTGCAGTTTGGGGCGCATCAGATTGATCCAGCCTTGATTTTCTTCCATACCATAACTTGCACTCAAGCTGTCGCCGAGGATTAATATAGTTTCGGCCTTCAGGGGGAATGCCAGAAACAGGCAAGTCAGCATCCAGCCCATGCCACGAAATTTACGGAATTCAGAAACTATGTCACAAAGCCATGCCATCAAAGTCGCCCACCTTAAAAAAATCGTCCAAACCCAGGAAGGGGAGCTCACTATCCTGAAAGGGGTGGATATGGAAGTCAAGCCGGGGCAATCGGTGGCCATAATTGGGCCGTCGGGCTCGGGAAAGTCGACCCTGCTTGGGTTACTGGCGGCGCTGGACACGCCCTCGGAAGGGGAAATTTGGCTCGACGGCAGTCCACTGTCAGGGCTCGGCGAAGAGGCGAAAGCCGCGCTGCGTAAAAAGAAAGTCAGCTTTATTTTTCAGTCCTTTATGCTGGTAGATACCCTGACGGCGCTGGAAAACGTGATGTTGCCGGCCGAACTTGGCGGCATGAAAGACGCCAAAGAGCGGGCGCTGGCGATGCTTGAGCGGGTAGGGCTTTCCCACCGCATCAACCACCTGCCAAGGCAGCTCTCCGGCGGCGAGCAGCAGCGGGTGGCCATTGCCCGGGCCTTTATCGGTGAGCCGCGGGTGCTGTTTGCCGATGAGCCAACCGGTAACCTCGATGGCGGCAATGCCCACAGGGTCGCCGACATGCTGTTTGAGCTCAATGCCGAGCTTGGCACTACTCTGGTGCTGGTAACCCACGACAATCAGCTGGCGCTGCGCTGCGAGCGCCAGTTCACCATGACCGAAGGCGAGCTGGCCGAAACCACTGTTATTAAGGAGTCGAGCGCTGCTGATGCGACTGCCAACGTGCGGGAGGCTGCATGTTAAGAGCGCTCGCCTTACGGCTTTTCTGGCGTGAACTGCGCCAGGGGCAACTGATGTTGATCCTGCTGGCCATTGCCCTTGCGGTTATGGCGGTCACAGGCCTTGCCCGGGTCAGCGAGCGGCTGCAGGTGGCCATTAACGGCGAAGCGGCCAAATTTACCGCGGCCGATCGCATCATTGACTCGCCTCAGCCACTGCCGGCAGCTCTGCTTGCCAAAACCGATGCGCTGGCGCTTAAACGTACCGACAGTATGCTGTTTAACTCCATGGCCTGGTCCAACGAGCAGTTTCAGCTGGTCACAGTGCGCGCGGTTGGCCCTGGCTATCCGCTTAAAGGCCAGATTGAACTTGCCGATGGCCCTACCGCTGCGCTGCCCGAGCCTGGGGCTCTGTGGTATGAAGGAAGGCTTGCCGGACTGATTGGCAACGCCGATAAGCTGGAGATTGGCGAGCGAAGCTTTACCCTGGCCGCAGAAATCCGCCGCCTGCCGGATGCGGGCTTCAACCCCTTTGCCTCCTCGCCCGTGGTGCTGATGCGCATGGATGATGTGGCTTCCACCGGTATCGTTGGCCCCGGCAGCCGGGTGACCTATCTGTATCAGTTTACCGGTGACAGCGCAGCATTGACTGAGCTCGATACCCTGATGAAAGCCGAGCTTTCAAGCTCACAGCGCTTAAGAGATGTGAAAAGCGGCGATTCGCCCATTGCGGGCGCAGTGGAGCGGGCCGAACGCTTTTTGCTGCTGGCAAGCCTGCTGGGTATTGCGCTGGCGTGCGCCGCCATCGGTATTGCAGCCCAGCGCTATTGTCAGCGTCATTATGACGTGGTCGCCATGTTCAAAACCTTTGGCGCGTCTTCCAGGGAAATCCGTACCCTGTTTGCCCTGCATCTGGGGCTGGTGACCCTGGTTGGCGTTATGGTTGGGGTGCTGGCCGGGCTTGGGCTCGATGCGCTGGTGGCGGCTTTCCTGCCCGATGAGCTTAAAGCCTACAGTGCGCCGCTTGTGCGGCCTATCCTGCTTGGAGTGTTGACCGGCGGGATCAGCGCGCTGATGTTTTCAGCCTACCCACTGCTCAGGCTGCTTGCCATTCCGCCGCTGCGGGTGCTGCAGCGCGAGCTGACCGGGCAGGGTGCCGGTGTGTGGCTGCATGCGCTGCTTAGCCTCAGTGCCATGGCGATTCTGGGTTATGCCTATTCGCGCTCGTGGCAATTAACCGGCGCTGTGGTGATAGGTGCCTTGCTGCTTGGCGCCATTTTGTTTGTGCTCGGTTTTGTGATGATCCGTATCGGCCATGGCGCCGGGCTTAAAACCACCAATCCATTGCAACTGGCGCTGGCAGGACTCAGGCGCCGCGCCGCACAAAACTCGGTGCAGCTGGTGGGCTTTTCCACCGCGCTGGTGCTGCTGCTGACCATTTTGGCGCTGCGTCAGGACTTGCTGGACGACTGGCAGCGGCAGTTGCCGCAAGGGGCGCCCAACTTCTTTTTGGTGAACATAGCCCCTGAGGATGAGGCGCCGCTGGCCGAATTTCTCGAGCAACATCAGATAGAGCGCACAGACATTTACCCTGTGGTGCGTGGCCGTCTGGCGTCGATAAACGGTGAGGCTCTTATCAGCCAACAACAGGCCGAAGAGGGCGCCCAGGGCCGGGTGGGTATTGGCCGTGAACTCAATATGACCTGGCGCGACACCTTGCCGCCCAACAATAGCCTGGTGTCCGGTGAATTTGGCGAGGATCCCTATGGGGTGTCGGTGGAGGCCAAGGTGGCTGAGCGGCTCGGTCTCAAGCTGGGTGACAGCCTGTCGTTTGTGATTGATAACCAGACGCTGGATGTGCACGTAACCAGTATCCGCACCGTGCGCTGGGAAACCATGCAGCCCAATTTCTTCATGATTTTCAGCGAGCAGGCGCTGCAGCGCTTTGCCTATACCTCAATGCTGAGCTTCCATCTGGAAGACGCGAAACGGCCGCTGGTGGTTGAGCTTATCAAGGGCTTTCCCACCATTTCAGTGATAGACGTGGGCGCCATGGTGGCGCAGCTCAGGAACATAGTGGCGCAGGTATCCTTGGCGCTAGGGGTTGTGCTGGCACTGGTGATTGCCGCCTCAAGCCTGGTGCTGTGGGCGCAAACGGAGGCGGGCATGTCGGTGCGCCAACGTGAGCTGGCGGTGCTGCGAACCTTTGGTGCAGGCGGCAGCTTGCTGCGACTTGCCACCACCATGGAGTTTGCTGTGCTCGGCGCTGTGGCCGGGGTGGTGGCTGTGGTGGTCACCGAAGCTGTGCTGTTTATGCTCAAAACCTGGGTGTTTGAATTAACCGTAAACTGGCATTTGCAGTGGTGGCTCTATGCACCTGTGCTTGGCGCGGTATTGGTTGCGTTGCTGGGATACTGGCGCTGCCGCGAGCTGTTGTCCCGCAGCTGCCTGTCGCTGCTGCGCGCGCAGGAGTAAATAATGCGCACGCAGGAGTAAATAATGCGCCCGCGGGAATAATGGACAGGCACTTCAGATACAGCCGTTAAAAAAGGCGCCCTTGGGCGCCTTTTCTTTTCGTTGCTGCTGATAATAAAGCTGCACTTTTCTCTGACTCAGCGCAGATTCTCCAGTGCCTGGCGCAGCTGCGGGTAGCGAAAACCAAAGCCTGCTTCTTTGGCATGGGTGGGCAGCACAAATTGCCCGTCCAGCAGCAGGGTGGCGGCTTCTCCAAGCAGCAGCTTCATTGCAAATGCCGGAGCCGGTACCAGCGCCGGGCGATGCAGGACTTCGCCGAGAGTATGGGCGAACACCGCATTACTGACGGGGTTCGGCGCAGTGGCGTTGAAAATTCCGCGGCAGCTGTCGTTGGCGAGTAAAAAACGGATAAGGCCGACCATGTCTTCGATATGGATCCAACTCATGCCCTGGGTGCCTTTCCCTATGGGGCCGCCGAGGCAAGCTTTGAAGGCGGGCAGCATTTTTGCCAGCGCGCCGCCATGTTTGCCCAGCACTATACCGGTGCGCAGTACACACACCCGGGTTTGCTCGCTGGCGGCATCCAGCGCCAGTTGCTCCCAATTGGCACACAGCATATGCGTAAATTCAGAATGGGGCGTTGATGACTCACTGAGGCGATCAACGCCCTGGGCGCCATAAAAGCCAACCGCCGAGCCACTGATAAACACAGCTGGCGGGTTATCGCTTTGGGAAATAAGGGCGGCCAGCAATTCGGTAATATCCCAGCGGCTGTGACAGAGCAGCTTTTTTTGCGCCTCGCTCCAGCGCTTGCCCACTATGGGCTCGCCGGCGAGGTTAATCACCGCATCGAAGCCGTTTAGGTTATCCAGCTTGTCGAGATTACGCAGGTAGTCGTGCTCGTCCCCAAGCAGCTCCCGCGCCGAGGCGGTGTCGCGGCTGACAATGCTCAGCTGATGTCCTTGCAGTGAGGCCACCAATTGGCGGCCGATAAAGCCTGTGGCGCCGGTCAGCAGGATTTTCATGAATGGCTCCCGAAACGTCTCTTCCTACAAGCATATACCGAGATTGGCGCCTTGGAGATCACTGCTAGCGTTTGAAACTGAGCTCCATGGACACCGAATCGGCAAAGCGCAGGGCATGGGGCTTGTCGACTTCAACGCTGGCTTCGGTCACGCTGGGATGCTCGCTGGCAATATCCAGGATACGGGCGGTGAGGTGCTCGAGCAGGGAAAAACGGTTGTCTTCCACCAGGGCGATGATGCGTTTGGTGATGGTGCGATAATTGAGGGCGTCATCCATGTTATCGCTCTGCTGGGCCTGCTCGGCATGGTATGCTATGGCGACATTGATGATAACGTCTTGTTTATTCTGGATCTCATCTTCTTTGATCCCGATGTGGGTACGAAGGCGCAGATTTTTGATGCGAATGGTGGCGATCTCTGATTTCATAGCCGTGTCAACTTGCTCGTCTTTGATGGAAATTCAGGGCAAGGTTAACAAGTTTCGCTTGAAATAGAAGGATTTTATTTTGGTTAATCCCCTCGAAAAGACCTCGGTCGCCTTCCGTGGTTTTGCCATTATGGCGTTTCTGGTGGTGATCCTGGCCGGGATCAAGGCGGCAAGCCCTATTGTTGTGCCCTTTGTGCTGGCAGCCTTTATCGCGGTGATCTGTAACCCGGTGATCAGCTGGATGATGCGCTTTCGGGTCCCCAAGTGGCTGGCGGTCATGCTGCTGATGTTTTTTATCGTAATGTTGGGGCTGTGGCTGGCATCACTGGTGGGCAGCTCCATCAATGAGTTTTCCAAACAGTTGCCACAATATCGGGATCAACTTATCCAGCAATTTGGCTGGGTATTGGAAAAGCTGCACACCTTAAATATAAAGATTTCCAAAGAGCAGGTACTGGCCTACTTCGACCCTGGCATGGCGCTGTCGATGACCACCAATATGTTGTCTGGTGTTGGCAACGTGATGGCGAATCTGTTTCTGATCATCCTTACCATTGTGTTTATGTTGTTTGAGGCCCAGTCGCTGCCGAAAAAGGTGCACCTGGCGCTGGATGACCCCGAGATGCGCTTGCAGCAAATCGATAAATTCCTGCATTCGGTCAACCAATATATGGTGATTAAGACCCTGGTGAGCCTTGCCACCGGTGCCATTGTTGGCATTGGTCTGAGCATTTTTGGGGTGGATTACGCGCTGCTGTGGGCGGTTATCGCGTTCCTGTTTAACTACATTCCCAATATCGGCTCGATTATCGCAGCCATTCCCGCTATCCTGCTGGCCTTTATTCAGCTTGGCCCTGCGGCTGCGGGCGGTACGGCGCTGCTATACCTTGGCACCAATATGGTGATGGGCAACGTGGTGGAGCCCAAGTTCATGGGCCGTGGCCTTGGGTTGTCGACTCTGGTGGTGTTCCTCAGTTTGATTTTCTGGGGCTGGCTGCTCGGCTCTGTGGGCATGCTGCTGTCGGTGCCGCTGACCATGATTGTAAAAATCGCGCTCGAGCGCAGTGCCAGTGGCCGTTGGCTGGCGATTTTGCTGAGCGATGATGTCGATGAGCTGAAACCGGCCGACAATACCAGCAGCGAAAAGGCCTAAGCCTTCGCCGCCAGCGGCGAGCAACAATCAGTCATTGCGGGTGGCCTGGCCGCCCGCTTTGTTTTTAAGCCGTCAGCAACCATGGCTGACGTTGAACGTACCTGTGAGTGCGAGTTTGAAAGGATGACAGGCCATGAACGCCTTTTTTGAATTTATGCAGCAAGCGAGTCTGCCGGAAGATTGCCAGCGAATTTTCCATGGCCGGGGAGGGCGTTTTGTTGGCGCCGAGCACCTTTGTCTCGATTGGTACCCGCCTGCCTTGCTGCTGACATCGTTTCGCGAACTCGGCGAGCAGGAACTTGCTGAGGTTCGCTCGGCGGTCGAGAGCTTCTGGCAGCGGGTTTCACCCCAATTGCCGCTTAATCTGGTGTTTCAGCATCGCAGTGGCCTGGGCACCCGCACTGAGCTGTTATCCGGCGAACTGCCCGAGACCCATGTGATAAGCGAGCTGGGGCTTAAGTATCTGGTGCATTTGCTTCGTGGCCAAAACCACGGTTTGTTTCTCGATATGCGCGAAGGCAGACGTTTTGTGCGTGAGCATGCCGATGGCAAAAAGGTGTTGAATCTATTCAGCTATACCTGTGCATTTTCGGTAGCAGCGCGTGCCGGCGGCGCCGAAGAAGTGGTCAACATCGACATGGCCAAAGGCGCCTTATCAATTGGTAAGCAGAACCATCAGCTCAATGGCATCGAAGGCGGCGCACGCTTCCTCGGCCATGATATTTTCAGCAGCTGGGGCAAGCTGACCCGCTATGGCCCGTACGATCTGGTGATTGCCGATCCCCCAAGCAACCAAAAAGGCAGTTTTATCGCCACCAAGGACTATGTGCGTTTGCTACGGCGCCTGCCAGAGCTGGTGGCGCCGGGTGGTGATTTGCTGCTGTGTTTGAATGCCCCCGAGCTTGGCAGCGATTTTTTAATGCAGCAGGTAAAAGATACCGCGCCTGCACTCGAGTTTGTTGGCCGCGTTGCCAACCCCGAGGTCTATGCCGATGTGGATGAGGAGAAATCCCTCAAGGTGCTGCACTATCGCAAAACGGCTGAGTAACGGCTGATACTGTTGATTTGGCCATTTTGGAAGACTGGCGAACTCAAGAGAGTGGAAATGTATTAAGGTCCCGATGCTTAAGGTCCCCGAGCTTAACTGTGCCTATGCATAAAGGCGGCTGTGTTTAAAGGCTGCTATAAAGGCTACAGACAAGATAAGGCCGCCGGAATATCCCGGCGGTTTTTTGTTGACGTTTTGATGATAAATGTCTTTGTGGCTGGTGCCCATAACCCCAAGCTTTTTGCCTTGAAGCCTGAGTACGCAGGCAAGCAAATTAACCGGCTATTTGGGTTAAAAGCATTAAAGGTTAGTAACTTAATCTCTCGGATATGGCAGAGTGGCCATTGTCCTCGAGCCAGGATGCAATCCGCAGTGGATCGCTGCTTAAACTGTGCATGTCGTCGCACAGTCTGTCTTGCACATCCAAAGGTATGTGCATGTTTTCCATGAACATCCGTATCCCCAACACGTCCCCACGTCCTATGAGAGCGGCAAGCCGGTCAGCCTGAAAATCGATCAGCGCATTCATATGACAGTCTCCTGCTGTTGACACCCTAACTAATAGCACCGTCGAAAATTGATTGCCTATACTGTTTAGTTGCTAAAAGCAACCGCTAATATAAATGGCGAATAAGGCGGCATTAAGGTTTGAATTGCAGGTGGGAACAGCGCCCAAACTGAAAGACTTTCATGGTGGATTACGTTTTGTGTATTTATTGACCAGCTTTTCAGTGAAAATTTGCCAAAATGGGTCACAAAACTGAAAGTAAACTGTAATTCCTGTTTCGAGGCTGGTATACTTCGCTCCGTGGACAGCCAAGCAGATACCCGACCCCAATCGGCCGAACCCAATAGGGACGTATCAGGCAGCGCCAGACCTCAGACGCCGTGCCACACAGAGTTCATGTCTGCGAAGAATAGACAGAACCTCAGTACCCGACCCAAAACAAAGCCGGAGCCCGTTATGGAAATTCATGAGTACGAAAACGCGTATTATCAGGTGCAGGATGAAGTGATTGAGTCACTGCCTCTGGAAAAGGACGAAGAAGCGTTTTTGGATTGAGAATCCTCCGTGTCCTGGGACATGCAGACCTAAAAAAATAATAATCAGCAAAAAGGCCACCTTCGGGTGGCCTTTTTCAATTCGGCGAGCCAATCAGCTTTGCACTATCTGGCCGCTGTTATCCGTTCACCGTTATCCGTTAACCGTGCGCTTCTCATCCATAATTTCAACGATAATCCAATTCTGGCCGCGCTTGTGCAGTCTCACGGTTCTGTCGTCAATCCAGGGCTGACCGGCCTTGAGGCCCTTAAGCTTTACCTTTACAGTGACATCGCTGGTGAATTTGCGAAAGAAGTCGATATCGATTTCATCCACTTCCATTTCCACATTGGTCATCGACAGATTGAGCATGTGACGCTGCACTGAGGCCGCAATGTGATAGTGACCGAGCACTTCCTGCATGGGGGCGTCGACAAACTTCTTTGCCAGCGCCACATCGCGCTCCACGTATATGGCGCTGAAAAAGCCGATGCTGACCTGCTCAGGCGTCAGATTAGGGCTGGTGGCACGTTCGACCGATTCATTACAACCAGCCAGAAAAAAGAATAAAACCAACAGGAAAGCTCTCATGGGCTCCGCACGTTTTTAAGGGTGTTTGCGCTAAAGTATCAGAAATTTCGCCAAACAGTACAAGGGATTGGCTCGATCTATTGCGATCTGCAACGAAACCTGTCATATCTGAGAGGATTGGCCAGTCATCTTATCCACAGAATCTGTGGACAAGTGTGTTGAAGAGTGAGGATATTTATCTTAAGTGATTGGCACAGCAAAGTTTTGACAGTTGGCTAAAAAATTGTCGCTTGTTTGTTCAGCAGTTTTTGGCTGAATTTTCCCCATGCCTATTCCCCGGTAATTTCAGTTTTCGATCTGAGTGACGATCGGCTTTTTGCGCGCAGATCTGTGCAAAATGTCTGATAAACCTCTGCGAATGGGCAATAAAAAACGCCGTCAGTTGACGGCGTTTTTGTGTCTGCAGCGTGATTACTGCTCCTGGGTCGCCTGAATGGCGGTCAGGGCGATGGTGTAGACGATATCGTCCACCAGAGCGCCGCGTGACAGGTCATTTACCGGCTTACGCATACCCTGCAGCATAGGGCCAATGCTTATAAGGTCGGCGCTTCGCTGTACGGCTTTGTAAGTGGTGTTACCTGTGTTGAGGTCCGGGAACACAAACACGGTTGCTTTACCGGCTACCGGGCTGTCTGGTGCCTTGCTCTGGGCCACGTTTGGCATCACAGCCGCATCGTACTGCAGTGGGCCGTCGATGATAAGGTCAGGGCGCTTCTCTTTGGCGATACGGGTAGCTTCACGCACCTTGTCCACGTCTGAGCCTGTGCCTGAGTTACCGGTAGAGTAGCTGATCATCGCAACCCGTGGCTCGATACCAAAGGCCTTGGCAGATTCTGCCGACTGAATGGCGATATCGGCCAGCTGTTCAGCGTTCGGGTCTGGGTTGATGGCACAGTCACCGTATACCAGTACCTGATCCGGCATCAGCATAAAGAAGATGGAAGATACCAGGCTGGAGCCCGGTGCCGTCTTGATAAGCTGCAGCGGAGGGCGAATGGTGTTGGCAGTGGTGTTCACGGCGCCGGACACAATGCCGTCCACTTCCTCTTCAGCCAGCATCATGGTGGCCAGCACCATGTTGTCTTCCAGCTGCTCGCGGGCAACCACTTCGGTCAGGCCCTTATGGCGGCGCAGGTTCAGCATAGGCTCAACATAACGCTCGCGGATTTCCTCTGGGTCGAGAATTTCCACGCCATCGCCCAGCACCACATCCTGAGTGGCGGCAATGCGCAGAATGTCGTCTTTCTTACCCAAAAGCACACAGCGGGCAATGCCGCGCTCGGCGCAGATGCTGGCGGCCTTGATGGTACGCGGCTCGTCGCCTTCCGGCAGTACTATAGTCTTCTTGGCTTCGCGGGCAAGCTCGGTGAGCTTGTAGCGGAATGCCGGCGGTGACAAACGGTGCTCGCGGGGCGAGTTTTGAGTCACACTTTCAATCCAGCTCTGGTCGATGTGGCTGGCCACATATTCCTGCACCAGTTCGATACGCACGGCGTCATCCACCGGCACTTCGTGGTTGAAGCGCTGAATATTCAGTGAGGTTTGCCAGGTGTTGGTATCGACCATAAACACCGGCAGGCCGGTTTCGAACGCTTGCTCACAGAGTTTCAGCACTTCAGGCTCAGGCTCGTATGAGCCGGTAAGCAGCAGGGCACCGATTTTCACGCCGTTCATGGCAGAAAGACAGGCAGCCACAATCACATCAGAGCGGTCGCCAGAGGTCACCAGCAGCGAGTCGGTACGGAAGTGGCTCAGCATGTTGGGAATTGAGCGGGCGCAGAAGGTCACTTTGCGCAGGCGGCGGGTGTTCATCTCACCGGCATTGAGGATACGGGCGTGCAGGTGCTTGGCCAGATCCGAGGCGCGGGGTGATACCAAATCCAGGTTGTAAGGCACGCTGCCGAGGATGCGCAGCTTGCTCTTGCCGGGCAGCTGGAACATGGCGGTGGCATCGCCTTTTTGGATGTCGTGGTGGTCGAACACTTCCGACAAGTCAGGGCGGGTGCGGCCTTCGTCATCCACGGGGGCGCCGATTTTGTTTATCACGGCGCCAATCAGGCGTTTGTTCTTGCTGCCGCCCCAGCTGTTGTACGCGATTTCCAGACGGTTCATCAACGCATTTGGGGTGTCGTTGCCCGGGGTAGCGATGAAAATAACGTCCGCATCCAGCGCCTTGGCGATGGCATAGTTCACGTCATCGGAGAACGAATGGCTGCGGGTTGGCACCAGACCTTCGATGATAAGCGTTTCAGTGTTGCTGGCGATTTCTGCTGCGCGGGCAATGATTTGCTCCATCAGCACATCGGTCTGATCGGTACGGATCAGTGATTCGGCGTGCTGCATGTCGAAGGGCTCCAGCGGGTTGACCGTGGGCGACTTGGACAGAATAGTGGTGGAGCGCTCAGGGCCGGAATCGGCAGGGCGCTGCTGGCTGATGGGCTTAAAGAACTGCACTTTCACGCCGTGGCGTTCCAGCGCGCGCACCATGCCCAGGCTCAGAGAGGTGAGGCCGACGCCTGTGCCTATGGGAACCAACATGATGTTGCGGGACATAAAGTACCTCTTGTGGTGTTGCTGTGATGGCCTGGCCATCGTGATGCTTTGAAATGCAAAACCGCCCGCGGGGTGTCCCGGGGCGGCTGGCGCCTTACTTGCTGACCAGGCGCAGTGAGTCTTCGGCGATGACCCACTCTTCGTTGGTGGGGATCACCATGGCAATCGGGCTGCCGTCTTTGGTGATCACCCCTTGCTTACCGAAGCGGGCAGCCTGGTTGCGCTCGCTATCGACGTCAAAGTTAAAGATTTCGAGCAGCTTCAGTACCTTCTCGCGGATGAGGTCTGAGTTTTCACCGATACCGCCGGTAAACACAATCGCGTCCAGACGGCCCAGTGGCACTGTGTAAGAAGCGATGTACTTGGCGAGGCGATAGCAGAAGATTTCCAGTGCCAGGGTCGCTCCCTTATGGCCTTCGGCGTAACCTTCTTCGATGCCGCGGCAGTCGTTGGTCAGCTCGGAAATGCCCAGCAGACCACTTTGCTTGTTCATCAGGTTGTTCACTTCATCCAGGGTATAGCCCAGTTGGTGAACCAGATGGTAGATGATGGAAGGGTCCAGGTCGCCGCAGCGGGTACCCATCACCAGACCTTCCAGTGGGGTCAGACCCATGGAGGTATCCACGCTCTTGCCGCCTTTTACCGCAGTCACAGAGGCGCCGTTACCCAGGTGAGCACAGATTACGTTGGTGTCGCTCAGGTCTTTACCAAGCGCTTTGGCAGCCTCGCGGCTTACAAACAGGTGGCTGGTGCCGTGCATGCCGTAGCGGCGAATGCCGTGCTCGCGGTACAGCTTGTAGGGCAGGGCATAAACGTAAGCGCGATCTGGCATGCTCTGGTGGAAGGCGGTGTCAAACACGGCCACCTGCGGCAGCGCAGGGAAAGAGGCCTGAGCGGCACGAATACCGATAAGGTGCGCTGGGTTATGCAGGGGGGCCAGAGAGGCACAGTCTTCAATGCCTTTAATTACCGCATCATCGATGATAACCGAGTGGGTGAACTTCTCGCCGCCATGCACGATGCGATGGCCGATGGCAATCAGCTGAGCCTTCAGCTCAGGCTCGTTCACCAGAATTTTGTTAACGATAAACTCCACCGCCTCGCGGTGAGCGCTGAAGGCACCCAGGCTGGCTTCGTGTTTCTCGCCGCTGAGTTTCCACTTGATACGGGCATTTTCCAGGCCGAAGCACTCGGCGAGACCTGAAATCTTCTCGTCGCCATTGGTGGCATCCAGAATGGCAAACTTCAACGAGGAGCTGCCGCAGTTGAGGACCAGAACCAGTGTATTGGACATGATAAAACCTTCTTGCGTCATGAATTGGCTAACCGGGAATAGGCCCGGCGCTGTGGCACCAGAGGCGCCGAAAATCTTTGTCACATTCTCGCCAAACGCGGGCGCTTGGGGAGCCGACTGCCTTTGTGCTAAGGTAAAGACAGTCTGTAGCTGTTTTAAGGTAGCTTTGGTTGAAGCTTCAACTCTTCACCACCCTGGGCGATGGCCGCCGTTATATGAAGGCCTGGCCCATGGTGAAATCTTTGGGGTTCTTTTTCCCCGAATATCGCATCGTTAAGGCGACGTCGCTGGCGGTGCGTTTTATGCCGCCCCTGGCAGTGCTCGCCGCTGCCAGTCAAATCCATTTGCATGGCTGGGAATTTTTGCCCCAGGCCATTGCCATTGGTCTGTTTTTCTTAAGCCTGCCGCTGCAGGGCCTGTTGTGGCTTGGGCAGCGCGCCCGTCATCCATTGCCACTGTCTTTGCTCAGTTTTGGCAACCAGCTGCAGGAGCGTCTGGGAGCCATGGGGGTCGACTATGTGCCCCTGGGTGCCAAGGCCTGTTACCTCGACATGGCGAATCTTCTGAAGATAGCCTTCGAGCGCCTCGATGCAAGTTACTGGGACGAGCTTTAAGTCCGGCTCGGGTTCGTCATTTGCTTCGCCAGTTACCATTTTTGACCAGCGCTTAGGTTTGACGTTTCAGTAAACCGCGTTCAGTCCACGGGCCGTAAAGGCGGCCTTAATGGCTTCCATGGTGTCTTTGCCGGGAGGCCGTACATCCTTGAGCGGATAATCTTCGCCCATGGCTTCCCACTTGTGCTTGCCCAGTTCGTGGTAGGGCAGCAGTTCCACCTTTTCCACATTGCCCATGGGGGCGATAAAATCAGCCAGTTTTTCAGCACTTTCCACATCTTCGGTAAAACCGGCGACCACCACATAGCGGATCCAGGTTTTCTGGCCGCGCTTGGCGAGGTATTCGGCAAACTGCAGGGTGCGGTGATTGCTGACCTTGGTTAAGTCCTGATGCCTGTCATCATCAATATGTTTGATATCCAGAAGCACCAGATCTGTGTTGTCGAGCAGCACATCAATGGCGGGGGTGTACTTACGCACAAAACCATTGGTGTCCAGACAAGTGTGAATGCCTTCGGCGCGGCAGGCCTTGAACAGCTCGGCCACAAATTCGGCCTGTAAAATGGCCTCGCCGCCACTGGCAGTCACACCGCCGCCGCTGGCATCCAAAAAAGGCCGATAGCTGATGATTTGACTCATCAGCTCATCGACCTGCATTTCCTTTCCGCCATCCAAATCCCAGGTGTCGCGGTTATGGCAGTATTGGCAGCGCATCAAACAGCCCTGCATAAAGGTAATAAACCTGATGCCGGGACCATCTACTGTGCCGAAGGATTCCACTGAATGGACCCTGCCTGTGACTGCCATTGAAACTCCTGGGTTGGTTTGGATGAAGGGGACAATTGTGGCGAGCCACAATTGTCCTTTAGCGACTGGTGAATTACCAGCGCCTGAATTACAAACCTTGAGTAAAGGTGCGGGTGATCACATCCTGCTGCTGCTCTGGGGTCAGTGAGTTAAAGCGCACTGCATAACCAGACACACGGATGGTGAGCTGTGGATACTTGTCAGGGTTCTTGACTGCATCTTCCAGCATTTCACGGTTCATCACGTTCACGTTCAGGTGCTGACCGCCTTCATTGCTTTCGCTGTGGCGGAAATAACCGTCCATCAGCGCCGCCAGGTTACGCTCACGGGCCTTTTCATCTTTACCCAGGGCATTGGGCACGATGGAGAAGGTGTAAGAGATACCATCCTGTGCGTGGGCAAAGGGCAACTTGGCTACCGAGGTGAGCGAGGCGATGGCGCCTTTCTCATCACGGCCGTGCATTGGGTTGGCACCCGGGGCAAAAGGTGCACCGGCGCGGCGACCATCCGGGGTGTTACCTGTCTTCTTGCCGTACACCACGTTGGAGGTGATGGTCAGGATAGACTGGGTTGGGATGGCGTTGCGGTACATCTGCTTGTTGCGGATTTTGGCCATAAAGCTTTCGACCAGCATGCAGGCGATGTCGTCCACGCGGGCATCGTTGTTACCGAACTTGGGATAATCACCTTCGATTTCAAAATCAACGGCGATGCCTTGTTCATCGCGTACCGGCTTCACTTTGGCGTACTTGATGGCAGACAGGGAGTCGGCTGCAATCGACAGACCGGCGATACCACAGGCCATGGTGCGGCGCACGTCGCGGTCATGCAGGGCCATCAGCGCGGCTTCGTACGAATACTTGTCGTGCATAAAGTGAATGGCATTGAGCGCAGTGACATACTGGGTTGCCAGCCACTCCATAAAGCCGTCCAGACGCGACATCACATCGTCATAGTCCAGGTATTCGCTGGTGATAGGCTCTGATTTAGGACCAACCTGTACTTTCAGCTTTTCGTCCACACCGCCATTGATGGCATACAGCATGGTCTTGGCCAGGTTAGCGCGGGCACCGAAGAACTGCATGTGCTTGCCCACAACCATGGGGCTCACGCAGCAGGCGATGGCGTAGTCGTCAGACTCAAAGTCAGGACGCATCAGGTCATCGTTTTCGTACTGGATAGAACTGGTATCGATAGACACCTTGGCACAGAAGGTTTTGAAGTTCTGTGGCAGTTTTTCAGACCAGAGCACAGTGATGTTTGGCTCAGGGCTTGGACCCATGTTGTACAGGGTGTGCAGGAAGCGGAAGCTGGACTTGGTCACCAGAGTACGGCCATCAAGGCCCATACCGCCGATAGACTCGGTTGCCCAGATTGGGTCGCCGGAGAACAGCTCATCGTACTCAGGGGTACGCAGGAAGCGCACCATACGCAGCTTCATCACGAAGTGGTCGATCATCTCCTGCGCCTGCTGTTCGGTCAGAGTACCGTTTTTCAGATCGCGCTCGATGTAGATATCGATAAAGCTGGAGGTACGGCCAAGTGACATGGCGGCGCCATTCTGGCTCTTCACTGCGGCGAGGTAGCCAAAGTAGGTCCACTGAATGGCTTCCTGGGCGTTTTTGGCAGGGCCAGAGATGTCGTAGCCGTATTTGGCGGCCATTTTCTTCATCTGGGCCAGGGCGCGGTGCTGCTCGGCGATTTCTTCGCGCAGCTGCATGGTGGCCTGCAGATCTTCACCGGCTTCGAAACGTGCCTGCAGTGAAGTGAACTGCTTGAGCTTGTCGGCCATCAGGAAGTCGATACCGTACAGGGCTACGCGGCGATAGTCACCGATGATACGGCCACGGCCGTAAGCATCCGGCAGACCGGTCAGTACGCCTGATTTACGGCAAGCAAGGATTTCAGGGGTGTAGATGTCAAACACACCCTGGTTATGGGTCTTGCGCAGCTCAGAATAAACATACTTGATGTCGGCATCCAGCTCGCGGTCATAGGCGGCGCAGGAGCTTTCCACCATACGAATACCGCCGTTTGGCAGCATGGCGCGCTTGAGCGGGGCATCGGTTTGCAGACCAACAATGGTCTCCAGCTCTTTTTCGATGTAACCGGCATCGTGGGAGGTGATGGTGGATACCTTGTCGGTATCAAAGTCCAGCGGCGCGTGGGTGCGGTTCTCTTCCTTGATGCCTTCCATCACCTTGGCCCACAGGGCGTTGGTGGCTGCAGTGGGGCCGGCCAGGAAGCTGTCGTCACCTTCATAAGGGGTGTAGTTGGTCTGAATAAAGTCACGTACATTGACATCGGACTTCCAATCACCGGGAACGAATCCTTCCCACGCGGTTTGGAACAGCTCAGTTTTATCGGTCATCGTACTTCACCTTCTATTAGAGAAAAGGGTCGGGGATGTTTCCCCTCATCGAGTCTTTTGCATCCCGGCGGTACATCCCCTGATGAGGCCAGGACCCCGGAAGACCTTCCGGCGGATTCGGTGGACAGGACTCTCTGTAAGTTTGTTTGAGAGTTGAATTGGTAAGACCAATTGCCCAACTGCATATTAACATAAGGTCCGGTGGGTCGCACTTAAAAGCGGCGAAGATTAGGTCAATTAATGCAAAATTTGCTACCGACTTAGCAGTTTTTAACCGGCAGTGGCAAGTTGGCATCAGAGATCACTGAATTTCGTCCCATCTGACACATTAGATAGCGCTTCAACAGCCAAAAGCACAATAAGAAAAAGGGGCACATTTGCCCCTTTTTATCGTATGCGTGAGTGTTACAGCAGTGGTGGAATACCTTCAATCATGCCCACAGCCAGCATGGCGGCAAGACAGATCACGAAGGCAAGCCCCGGGATCACCACCCGGTCAACAAACGACAGGTTGGCGGCACGCTCTTTGTCACCAATCAGACCGTTGTTGTCCAGCAGCATGGTCAGCGCCCAGGCAAGCACAGGGTTGGCCACGAAAGAACCGAAAATACAGATCCCGGCGGCCTGGCTGCTCTGGTTGTCTTTCACCATTTGCAGACCGGCTTCCAGCAGCGGCAGGAACACACCGACCAAGAGCGCAATCGACATCACAGGGCGCCAGGTGGTGAGATCCATCGGATAACCCACAATCGCCACGATAATACACAGGGTACCCAGCAGAATCGCACCGGCAGGAATGGGACGCTTGGCGATGGCGGCTGGGATCATATATGTACCCCAGCTTGAAGTGATGTTACCGCCGCCCACGGCAGTACCCACCATCTGACGCAGCGAACAGGTGGTCATAGTGTCATCCACGTCCATCAGCACTTTCTCGGCGCCCTTGGGATAGTTCAGCTCCTGGAAAATCCGGTGGCCGAGGAAGTCGGGTGACCACATGGCAACCGCCAGAATGGCAAAGGGCAGTGAGGCAATAAAGTGCTGCATATTGGGCAGACCAAGCTGCCAGCCCGTTTCGGTAGAGCCCCACCAGTACACAGGGTTCAGGTTTGGCAAACCGGGCGCTGTGGTGAACTTAAGATCAAGCCCGGCGCCCAGGGCAAAGGCCATCACAATCGCAGCAATCGAGCACAGCGGAATGGCGAGCCAGCGCTTACCTAATTTGGCAAGCAGGGCGTAAATCACCACGTTGGCAAGCAAAATAAAGAAGGCGACATAGCCAAGGGAGTAATCCAGTGCGTGTTTGGCCTCGAGGCCGCCCGCCCAACTGAACAGTGACTCAATCTGGCTCTTGGCCCCCATAAAGCCGAGGAACACCAAAAGGCCGCCGGCGACCCCGCTGCTGGTGAGGTTTACCAGCCGCGACCCCCCTTTAAAGAAGGACAGTAAGAGACCGAATACCCCCAGCAGAATTGCCAGTGCCAGTGGGTGAGCACCGGCCAGCGCAATGGCGCCAATCAGGGGGATCATCGGGCCGTGGTTACCGCCAAGGTTGGCGCGGGGATTGATAAAGCCGGAGCTGATGATACAAAAGAGCAGGGCGGGAATAAGCATTTCGACCCGCACCACCGAGATGATAAAGTCGGCGCCTAGGTTGACGTGATCCCAGCGCTCGGTAAGACCCGAGGCCCAGGCGGCCATTACCGCAGAGTACATCACGGTAATACCTATGGTACCTGCGATGGCGGGCACCAGATCTTCCCATTCAAAATTAAAGTCGCGACCGGGCAGGTTAAGGCCCCAGCGTCTGGGTTTCATGATCTTAAGTTCATGATCCAAATAGGCTTCGCGGGATGGAAACTCCGAGGCTGGACGATGCAGCTCGCGGTAGCTTTTGTCCGCGATATCGCTGGCAGAGGCCATTTCGGTCTCATTGAGGCCGGTGGCCTCGGTGGGTTTTGCTGCTTCTGACATGTTTGATCCCCAAAAAAACAGCGGGTTGAGCCTGCGTGACCAGCTTGAGGTCGTCCTTGGCGTGGGGCATATCACCTGGGTGAACGGCCCGTCAGAGCGGCTTTGGGGAGGCGCGGAATAAACCTTAAACCTTCGAAAACCCGGGGTCCTGAAATCTGCTCAAATTGGTCTTACCAATTTACCTGTTAAAAATGTTACCACAGCTGCAACCCGCTAACATTAACTATCAATCTTTCTGAAGGACCCTGTTTGTCGATTTGCGACAAAGGGCACATACCCGCATTTTTGCGCCTGCTCCCCCTTGCGCCGGGGCACGATAATTGCGTAGGGAAAATACCGCTTTCATCTAAACAGCTTGGCTTTTATGCAAAAGTTGGGTGTTTATTCGTCAGCGGCACCGTTATCGCCGCTTTGACGCCCCAGCGAGCGCATTCTGCTGCCATCTTGATGGCCGCTTGGTTAAGCCGGATATTGACGTTTTGGGGGCTGACAGCCGCTTATTTCACCGTTTTCGGCGCTATTTGGCTGCCTTATCCATTCTCGCAATGTGGCTGCGTAAATCGCCGTGCCGGAATTGTCACCAGCAGGGCGCCCGGTATCAATCTGCTTGATACAAACCATCAAAAGTCTTCGATATTTTCTATCGTTTCACCTTGTTACATTGGCGCTGTGGTGGTGAGCCTATGGGCGTTAACTTATTGATTGAAATGCCTAAGCCCTATTGCTGATGCCAGGCTTTAGCGATGAGTTTCAGGCTGAGCCTGAGCCTGAGCTGTGCCGCCACCCCATGAACCCATACCCCAAATACACAAGGGACAGCCTATGTATGTCAGTCATCAAGGTGGCCAGACGGCTCCGGATGTCGGCGCCGCGCCGCCTGATGGAATCGCCACTCGCCTTAATTCTCCGCCGGGTGCCAGCCCCAGCCAGCTATCGATTGCCGATGAGGTTGCCAATGCCATGGCGGCTAAGCTTGCCAAGCCCGCGTTGGCACGTTTTGCCAGAGCGCTTTATGCCGGGGTGTTTATCGGCCTTGCGTTTGTGTTTTACCTCACTGTGACCACAGGCGCTGCGGATGCGCCCTGGGGACTGGTGCGGCTTATGGGGGCGCTCGCCTTCAGTGTCGGGCTGATTTTAGTGGTGCTTTTGAATATGGAGCTGTTCACCGGCACAGTGCTGAGCGCCATCCCCTGGACAGAAGGGCACATTGGCGCCGCCGGGCTTGTGAAAACCTGGGGCACTGTGTTTGCAGGCAATGCAGTTGGCGCTTTGCTGCTGGTGGCCATGGTGAGTCTGGCGGGTCTTTGGCAGCTCGATGGCGGCCTTTGGGGCATCCATGCCATCAATACCGCGCTGCATAAATTGCATCATGG
The DNA here is from genome assembly GCF_003957745.1 of Shewanella khirikhana. NCBI lineage: Bacteria > Pseudomonadati > Pseudomonadota > Gammaproteobacteria > Alteromonadales > Shewanellaceae > Shewanella > Shewanella khirikhana. Next base: position 1,297,916 of record NZ_CP020373.1, read on the forward strand.
TTGGTGGCAGGCGTTCTTCCTCGGTGTGCTTTGTAACCTGTTGGTGTGCCTTGGGGTGTGGCTGACATTCTTAACCAGGGCGCCCGGCACCAAGGCGCTGCTGTTGGTTTTGCCGGTAGCCCTTTTTGTCAGCAGTGGCTTTGAGCACAGCATTGCCAACCTGTTTTTGCTGCCCCTTGGCGCCGTGTTTGCCGCAATTATCCCTGAGCCTCAGCTGCTGGCCCATGGCCTGGATAGCCAGGCGCTGGCGGCGCTGGCTCCGGCCAATCTGATTGTCGCCAACCTTATCCCCGTGACCCTAGGCAACATCCTTGGTGGCGCCTTACTGGTGGGGCTTGGGCTGTTCCGGCTTGAGCGCCTTGGCTCATGTAAAGGAACGGCCGCGACCAACTCTGCAATCAAGCTGATAACACCCGAGGCAAGCGCGAGCGGAGCGCTGCAATTGGTACCCACAACAGACTCCAATGCCAATGCTGCCAATCAACACGCCATGGCCGCCCAAACCTTCTTTGCCGTAAAAGAGAGCAAACTTATGAACACACACTTAAGTACACTGACCGTAAAAGACATTCTTGAACCTGCAACCAGCCTTGAGCCCGGCATGAGCCTGTGGCAGGCGTTGTCTGAAATGGATCAGGCCGGTGAAAGCCTGTGCCCGGTAACCGATAACGGTGGGCGCCTGGTGGGGGTTCTCAGCGCCCAGGATGCCATTCGTGGCCTGTGGGCCGAAGAGTTTGGCGCTGATAGCAGTTATTGTGTGCGGGATCTGATGCAGAAGTCGCTCAGCACCCTGTCACCGGATGAAGCTTTGCTGCCGCTGCTGGAGTTTTGGGTGGTGAACCGCGAGGCGCTGTTTCCGGTCAGCACAGAAGGGCATTGGCTGGGCGGTCAGTATCAGGCCTATGAAGAGCGGCTTCGGGCCGCAGCGGCTACGACCCCTGCGGTACTGCCTGTGGTGGAAGCCGGTGTGCTCAAAGGGCTGGTGCGCCGCGATGCCCTGATAAAACTGCTTTGCAGCGCATCGCCTGCCACCGCCACAGCATAGCGACGATACGATTAGACCCTGGATTGCCGGTGGCGTGCCAGACGGCGGGCCTCGGCAATCACGCAGTCCCTCAGTGGGCTCTCGCCGCTGTCACAGCGCCAGATAAACGACAGCTGGCGCTTCATATTTAGCTTGGGCGTAGGCAGGATTATCAACTGATTGGCTGCTACGTCTTTCTCTACATCCAAATAGGGCAGTGCACTCAGGTAAGGGCCGTTTTTGACCAGTGTTTTCAGCACTGTCACCTGCTCGTACTCCCGCCACACATTCAGCCGGTCGAGATTGCCATGGATAGCCGCATCGAAAATCCGCCGTGTGCCCGCGCCTTGTTCCCTCAATACCCATTTGGCCTGCTCCAGCTGTGACAGGCTGACATTGCCGTACTTGCCATAGGGGTGGTGCGGGGCCGCTATCACCACCAGATGATCGTCAAGCCAGGGCTCGACACACAGGCGGCTGTCATCACTGCGCCCCTCAATGATCCCAAGCTCTATCTCATAGTCCAGCACTGCCTGAATCACGTTTTCAGTGTTTTCTACCATCAGCCCAATATGAATTTGCGGGAAGTCGGCATCAATCCGGCTGATGAGATCCCCAAGCAGATGTTTGGCCGCGGTTTGACTGGCGCCGACCGGCAGACTGCCGGATAACAGATGCTGATCGTGCAACCCCATGGTGATTTGCTGGGCGTCGGACAACAGCTTGCGAGCCCGGGGTTTAAGCCAGGTTCCCCAATGACTGAGAATTAAGCGGTTGCCCTGACGAATAAAAAGCGGCCTGCCCAACAGGTTTTCAAGCTGCTGCAGCGACATGCTGACCGCCGACTGGGTCATTGACAGTTTGCGGGCCGCCCCAGAGACACTCTCAAGGCTTGCCACCGCATCGAAAACTGCAATTTGTTTGAGTGTGTATTTCATGATTGACGAATATAAAAGTGACTGATACCCATACGAAATTTTATAAAGCGGCCGGGCAATAAAAAAGACTGCGACAGGGGAATAGTTGCAAAGCTTTAACTGGCCCACGTTTTTATCAGCAACAGGGCCTGTGCATCATTTGCCATGTTGCAACGGGCGTGAGCGAGCCGCCTTAAGGACAGGGTAAGCCAACTGAGGTATAGTGCTGGGTTTTGCTCAAGGCTTTGGATAAACACAATAATATGACTGCCAACACCCAGGCTGCTCCGGTAGCCAAAACCGCCATGCCGATGCCAGATACCCTGGTGATCATCTTCTTTGTGGCGCTGCTTGCGGCGGCGCTGACTTACCTGGTGCCTGCGGGCTCTTTTGATACTCAAACCGTGACCTTTGTGCAGGACGGGGTAGAGAAGAGCCGCGATGTGGTTGACCCGGACTCCTTCCTTTATGCCGTTGATGAACAGGGTGAACCCCTGCTTAAGCCGGTGCCGGCGTTCGACCCGGCTGGCAAGGGCTTTTTCAACTACATGTTCGAAGGACTGGTATCCGGTGATAAATGGGGCAGCGCCGTCGGCGTTATCATGTTTATGCTGGTGATTGGCGGCTCCTTCGGGGTGGTAATGGCCACCGGCACCATAGATAACGGCATCTTGCGGCTTATTCACCACACCCAAGGGCGGGAGTTTTTGTTTATTCCTGTGCTCTTTAGCCTGTTTTCCCTCGGCGGCGCCGTGTTTGGTATGGGGGAAGAGGCCATTGCCTTTGCCATTATCATCTGCCCGCTGATGATCCGCCTCGGTTACGATGGCATCACCACCGTGATGGTGACCTACGTGGCCACCCAGGTGGGCTTTGGCGCCAGTTGGATGAACCCCTTCAGTGTGGCCATTGCCCAGGGCATTGCCGGTATTCCAGTGCTGTCGGGTTCTGCGGTGCGGGTACCCATGTGGATAGGCTTCACTCTGCTTGGTATCGCCTTTACCATGCTCTACGCCCGCAAAATCAAGAAAAACCCCGCGCTTTCTTATAGTTTTGCTACAGATGCGGCCTTTCGCGATGGTGACAGCAACGAGTCAGAGCACCAAAGCCGCTTTAATCTTGGCGATATATTGGTGCTTGCGGCTATTACCGCCACCATGGGCTGGGTGATTTGGGGCGTAGTGGTTAAGCACTGGTTTATTCCGGAGATTGCCAGCCAGTTCTTTACCATGGGCCTGGTTGTAGGCGTTATTGGTGTGCTGTTTAAGCTAAATGGCCTCACGCTGAACGGCATGGCAAAGGCTTTTAAAGAAGGGGCTGCCACCATGCTGGAGCCTTGCCTCCTGGTTGGCAGCGCCGCGGGCATCTTGATTTTACTCGGTAAAGGTGGCCCGACAGAGCCATCGGTGCTTAACAGTGTGCTTGCCGCCGCCGGCGGTTTTATTGGCCATTTGCCCGATGCCCTATCTGCCTGGTTTATGCTGCTGTTCCAGTCAGTGTTTAACTTCTTTGTGACCTCTGGCTCAGGTCAGGCGGCCCTGACCATGCCATTGATGGCACCGCTTGCGGATATTGTCGGTGTCAGCCGTCAGGTGGCAGTACTGGCGTTTCAGCTTGGTGATGGCTTTACCAACATTTTGGTGCCGACGTCTGCGTCTTTAATGGCGACACTGGGTGTGTGCCGGGTGGAATTCAGCGCCTGGGTGCGTTTTATCTGGCGTTTTATGTTGATGCTGCTGTTAGCCGCCAGCGCCATGGTGATTGGGGCCCATTATTTGGGTTTCAGTTGATTAAACTGAGTTTCTTCAGGTAATAAAAAAGGCACCCAAGGGTGCCTTTTTTTATTGAAGTCTATTAGAACTTCACTTCACCTTCCAGGAACCACTCACGACCACGTGCGTTGTACACGGAGCGTGGGTAGTGTGGCCAAGAGGTATCAGTTGGGTCGAAGTTAGGACCTACATTGAACAGGTTAACAACACCGGCTTTTACTTTGATGCCGTCGGTGATGTTATAACCGGTAGTCAGGTTCCACTTGGTCTGAGACGCAACTTCATAGTCGCTTTCGTTGAAAGCTTCGCCGCTGTCCAGAGCAGACTTCTTGAATGACTTGTAAGAAGAACCGTGCATGCGTGCAGTGTGGTACGCGCCCAGGGTAGCTTCGAAGTCATCGAGGAACCAGCTCAGTACCAGATTGGCACGGTACTGTGGCAGGCCGCCATCTTCCAGATCGTCATCTACATCAGCAGTTGGATCGGTCTGGCCTTCTGAGGTCAGCAGGTAAGAACCGTTGAAGTTCAGTTTCAATTCGCCGAACTCATTGATATCCCAACCATAACCTGCAGTCACATCAATACCACGAACTTTCTGGTAAGCCAGGTTCTGTGCTACGGCGTTGATATGGGTAATGGTACCGGTGTCGTCACGGGTGATCATGCTGGCATAGGTATCGTATTCGCGGGCAGCTTTGCTGGCGCTGATATCGCTTACCATGTCATCCAGTTTCCATTCCCAAACGTCGATAGAGGCGTTCAGGTTTTCACCACCCCAAACTGCACCGATGTTGGCAGTGTAGCCTTCTTCCGCTTTCAGCTCTTTGTTAGCGCCGGTAGTGGAATCGATGTGCAGTTCGTTACAAACGGTGTTGGTTGTGGCATCGGGGTGAGTCTTGCCTGGGGCGCCACCCAGTTCCTGACACTTCTTGAAGTCGATTACAGTGGCGAAGCCCTTGGTTGCGTCACCGTATACACGGTGCATGTCTGGGGCACGGAACACTTTACCGATGGTACCACGTACCAGCAGCTCGTCCATTGGACGGTATTCAACAGCAATCTGTGGAGTCAGGTTACCGCCGAAGTCGGAGTAGTGGTCATAACGTACTGCGGCATCAACAACCAATTCTTCCAGAACTGGCAGACGCATTTCCAGGTAAGTTGCCCAGTAAGAGCGCTCACCGGCACCTGATGAACCACCGCGGCTCAGGATGTTGCCTTTCTTGGACTCTGAGTCGGTGTTGGTTTCGTAATCTTGCTTGGTGTATTCGGCACCGAAAGCGAAATCAGCGTCACCGGCTGGCAGTTCAAACGCAGTGCCTGAAATGTTGGCCTGAACGTTCTTTTGAGTTGACTGAGCGCGCTCAAATGGTGAGTAAGCGGCGTTAGCTACTTCTTCAGCAGTCATAGGCTTGAGCATGGAAACGCCATTCTCGCCTTGAGACAGGTAGCTGAACATGCTGCCTACACTGGCGAAACCAGAACTGTAAATATCCAGTTCAGTGCGGCCATAGTTTACAGACGCATCCCAGTTGTAGCTGTCTGCAATCACACCTTCCAAACCAGCGGTAAAGAAGAAGTTCTGAGTATTGGTTTCACCGGCACGGTTACCAAACTCATGCATACGGCGAACATAGTAGTACTCACCATCAGCGGCATTGGCGAAATCACCACCCAGACCAGTGCTCTTGTTGAAGGTCTTGGTCAGAGATGGGTCAAGGTCTACGCCCAGAGTGATCTTGTCACCGGCTACATTGACGGTGTAGTTGTCCACGGCCATTGGCTCGATGCGGGTAGTAGACTGTGCTTTGGCATAGTCCATACGACCAACAAAGCTCAGGTCATCAGACAGCTCATAGGTGAAGTTGGTTGAGCTGATGAAGCGGCTGCTTTCTGGAGCCAGATCGCGCCATGCTGAACGGTCAAAGCCACACAGATTCTTTTCAGGGATCCACAGGTAGCCTTCGGCAATACAGCGATCCATTGGAATGCTGCCAGCAACAGTGTTGCCTTTAGGGCCGCCAGCGATACGGGCACCGTAAGAGCTGTAAGCAGAGAATTCACTGTAAGGTACTTTGTCAGTGTGCAGACCGAACACTTCACGGTCTGAAGCTCTCATGCGCTCATTATCGGTAAATTCGATAAAGGTAGAAACGTTACCACGGTCAGAAGAGGCACCCAGAGACAGAGCGATACGATCAGAAGCGCCACCGCCTTCAGTAGTGTCACCATGACGGTACTTGAGGGCAACGCCTTCAAAATCGTCTTTCAGAATGATGTTAACTACACCACCAACGGCATCAGCACCGTAAACGGCAGATGCGCCAGATTGCAGCACTTCGATACGGGCTACCGCTTCCATTGGCAGGTTGGCAGTGTCAACGAAGTTGTCAGTACCGCCGGCTGGCTTTGGATACTGGTTCAGACGCTTACCGTTGATCAGCGTCAGAGTGCGACTGGCACCGGCGCCACGCAGGCTGATTGAAGACGCGGCTGGAGTAAAGCCGTGCACAGACTGAGTAGTCATTGCACCGGTCGTTGAAGTCAAGCTTTCCAGCGCATCCTGAATAGTGGTAAAGCCTTGCTTGGCCATTTCTTCAGAGCTAAGAACTGTAACAGGCGTTGCAGATTCCATATCGGTACGCTTGATGCGCGAACCTGTTACTTCGATACGCTCTACCTTGGCACCGTCTACGGCTTCTTCGGCGAAAGCTGGGATGCTGGTAGCAGCTGCAGCAGCGGCACCACCGATCAGCGCAAAGCGGATAGCTTTGGCCAATGAATTATTAGCAAGCATGAATTTCTCCCTGACACTTAATATTGTGTTTTGCTTTTTATATAGAACGAAGTTCGGATACAAATAAAAACAAAGGTAACCAAAAATCGTCTGGCCGGAGATATAACCACATCGATTTAACAGGCGCAACAGCCGCTCTCGTGTGGCTTTTTGTTGCTCAATTTTGGTTTGGCTCGAGGTTTTGGAAACACAATTTAAACAATTATGGCTGGGTGTGTTTTGTTGTGTCGTGATATGTAAACAACATGGCGGCAGTGTGGGTTTTTATTGTTTTATGATGTTGTGCAATATTTGCTTTATGGTTTTTTTACTGTTTTCTTTTTCTGGTGATTACTCATAGTGCTTAACAATATTTGACTAAAAAAAAGTGCGCCTGTCTTAAAATCAAACAGTCTTGGGATGATTTTTGAGTGTATTTGAAATTGAATGCGGTTTAATTTGTGAGCTGTATTCAGGAATAATTAATTTATTGAGTTTTGTTAACAATCTTTAGCTGGGGATTAAATGAGCAATTGTTAACATGTCTGATGTAGATACAGGCTTCAGAATGAAGCCTGATAGTAAGCGGGTTACCCTACATTAGGCCCTTATTACTCACGATTTTGAGATAAAAAAACGGCACCCTAGGGTGCCGTTTTGCTACTTGGATGGGATCAGTTACATCTTAAAGCTAACTGTAGTGTGGAAGAAACGTCCGACGTTGTCGTAAGCGGCAGAACCGGAACCTGTACCGGTTGAGCCATAAGGCAAATCGGCATCCAGTACGTTATCCACGCCAAACTTCAGCGTCACACCTGATTCAAACTCATAAGCAACAGAAACGTCACTGATGTAGTACTCACCATAGGTCAATACGTTGTTTGGGTTGGCGTTCAGAGCCAGCTCCTGATCAGTGTAGAGGCTTACTCCAGACAGGTAACGGGTACGCCACAGTGCGCTCCAGTTTTCCAGGCTGTAGTTAAGGGTCAGGTTAGCCTGCCAGTCAGAATAACCGGTTGTGCCCGCAAACTGTTCGAAGGTGTCTGGCTCATCTTGGAAAGAGAAGTCTTTACGGTTCAACAGCTTGGTTGCCACTACCGAGGTGCGGAAATCACCGCCGAATGCATCAAAGTTGTAGCCGATATCAAAGTCGATACCGTTGGCTTCCAGTGAAGCTACGTTCAGAGCGTATTGCTTGATCAGGGTAATTTCGTGGCTACCTGAATCACGGGTGATCAGTGAGCAATACTCGTTATTGATACCGGTTGGTGAATCGACACAGCGATTGATGATGTCCTGAGCACCAACAGCAGAGATGGCATCGTCAATTTTGATATCCCAGTAGTCTACGCTGATAGACAGACCATCAACATAGGTTGGCTGGTAGATCACACCAACAGTGTAACTGGTGGACTCTTCCGCTTTCAGCTCACGGTTACCACCGCTCAGGCCTTCCAGAGTCTTGGAGTCGTAATCTGAGTCAAAGCTGGTTGGAATGCCCAGGGCGGCACAGTTTTGGCGACGCAGAGTGGAGTCCTGCAATTGATCCAGCTCAGATGATTTACAAACATCATCAACGCTGAAGAAGGTTTGGCTTTCGGCGCCATACAGCTCAGAGATGTTAGGTGCACGGATGGCTTCGGCATAGGTGGAGCGCACACGCAGATCATCCATTACTTCCCAGCTGATACCTGCTTTCCAGGTTGTGGCATTGCCGATGGTGCTGTAATCAGCAAAACGGATGGCCAGATCCAGGTCGAGCTGACGGATCAGAGGCAGATCGGTCAATAGTGGCAGCGTCATTTCGGCGAAAACTTCTTTTACATCGAAATCACCCTTGTCTTCGCCCAGTACGTTAAAGAAGGTACCTTCAGCGTTGTCTGGTTCAAAGATTTCACTTTGTTCTTTACGATATTCGATACCGGTAGAGAAGCCCACGGCGCCAGCTGGCAGATCGAACAGTGCGCTGTTGGTTAAGCTTCCACCCAGTACGGTCTGCTTGATGACAGAGCTACCAACTGAGGTTGTGTTGATGTAATCAATCGCTTCCTGGCTAGGTTTACCGAAGCCAAATATGTCTACCGGTACACAGCCTGCTGCACGTGCTTTTTCGTCACGGCAAACGGCCTTGCCATCAACCAGGATGGAGTCCAGTGCATTTTGATAGTTGGCGTATACAAGGTTGTTTTTGTTAATACGCTCAAGATCGGTCTGACCATATACCGCGAAAACTTCGTAGTCCCAGTCTTCGCCGAGCAAACCTTCAAGGCCCAAAACATAACGCTGAGTCTCGCGAGTATCATCTTCGATACGTACACCCAGATCGGTCATGAATCGACGGATATTCAGCGAAGTCTTGCCATTGTCCTGCATCAACTGGCGCAATTCGTCAGTCATGAAAGCGTTGTCAATGGATACTGTATTTACAGGATTGCCAAAGAAAAACGCTGGCTGACCTTCGTCGGTAGACTGGCTGTTAACATACTTGGCTTCAAAATACAGGTTCAGATCGTCGTTGAACTCATAATTTGTTTTGAAGTTGACGTTGTAGCGTTTGAATTCAGGTTGCAATTCTACAAACTGGTTCAGGTTGGTAATGTCACAGTCTGCACAGCGGATACCATCGATGTTGGTGCCGCGATACACATCGCGCAAAGAACCATCCGGATTGAAAGTCTTCCAACCGTCTAGCAGGAAAGTACCCGCGTTGCTGATGGTGTAGTGACCGGCATTAGGGGTCAGGATTTTATCAGGATTGGATGGGTCGTTATCGTCAATTGGCTTGCCATTGGCATCCAAGGGGCGATCTTTATTTGCCATGGATGAATACGAGGTGCGAGTTTCATCACGATCATAGGCAGTCAATTGGCTTTGAGCACTGTATTCTACTGCAAAAGCAACATTACCGCGGCCTTCGGCGTAATCAGTACCGTACGACACAGAGAAGCGGTCTTTCTGATGATCGCTGTCGCTGGCAACGCCCAGGGTGGCGGATACATCCAGTCCCTGAATATCTTTTTTCAGAATAAAGTTCACTACGCCGGTTACAGCGTCGGCACCATAGATAGCTGATGCGCCACCGGTGATAACTTCTACCTTATCTACCCAAACGCTTGGGATGGTATTCACGTCAACGGAAGATGTACCGGCTGAGCTGGAAACATGGCGTTTGCCGTTAACCAGAACCAGAGTACGAGCAGTACCCATTTTCCGCAGGTCCAGCAAGTTCAGGCCTGATGTACCGATAAAACGACCAGAGTTTGCCAGTGAGTAGGTATTACCCAGAGCAGGCAATTGGTTCAGTGCCTCACCAATGTTCGTTGCACCTGTGGCAAGCAATTCTTCACCGGTAACTATGGTTACTGGGGTAGGCGCCACCGCACCTTCACGAACGATGCGAGAGCCGGTAACAGAAATACGTTCAACTTTGGCAGCATCCACAGCTTCCTCTGCAAGTGCTGGCACACTGGTGATTACAGCGGATGCTGCACCGCCAATCAGCGCAAAGCGAATAGCTTTGGCCAATGAATTATTAACAAGCATGATTTTCTCCCTGACACTTAAAATCTGTTATTTGATTTTATGGAGCGAAGAGTTGTCTCAAAGTTAGCGCTTTGGTGACAAAATATCGCTCCTGCGTCGGATGTAATCACATTGAATTAACAGGTGCAACATTGGGAAAGGCGGTTGGCAAAATGCCAATGTTAACGATTGTGAAACATGGTTTGTCGTAACAATTAACGTTTGGTGGTAATTGTTGGTTAGTCTCACCCTTTTGCTGCTTGCTGAAGCCGTAAAGGTAAAATTAATGTTATTTTAAGGTTTCAAAATCATCGTGATGTTAACATTTTGGCGTGCTTGATATGAGCGGGGATGTCAAATATTTAACAATTGAGTGTTGTGTTTTTTTATTTTTTTGTCGATTAATGAAACAAAATGTTTCGTGGCGGCCTTTTATACGGTCTGTCATCCTGTTAAATTGGCATGATGTCCATTGATTTGAATCTTTTGTTTTATCTTGTGTAACCTTTTTGATTAAAAATAATAACAAGTCAGCTGTCGCAAACATGCTGACTTGTTAAATAATTCCTTATTGATGTGCGGCTTTGGCGCCCTGTGGGAAGTAGTGTGCCAGGTATTTGAAACTGACAAAGCTGACGACTGCAACCGCTACGGCAAGTTCGGTGACGGCGAGATGATGCACTGCGGTTACCAAAGTGCCTGGGGCCTCCATCTGAGCCAGCCAGTGGCAGGTTTTAAAGAGGGCGGTTGCGCCAATGACCATGGGAAAGGTAAAGGCTGCGAACCCTGGGCTGAATGGCAGCCTCAGAAGGTGGAAGAAGGCCAGGTAGATGATGCTGGTCATCAGAATGGCCACCGTGAGCAGCAAAGCGACGATAACGACTGAGGGCGTTGGGATAAGGCTCAGGTAGCCGGCCAGTGACAGGCTGGCAGGCGCTGCCAAAATGGCCAGGGTAGGCTGGGCGGCTTCGGGCACTGCGGTGCGAAAGATAAGCCGGTACAGCATCAGTGGCAGCATAATGAGGTAGGCAATCATGCCAAACCACAGCAGGGTTTCCGCCAGCAGGCGTGGGCCATGGGGAGGAAAGGCTACCGCGGCAACGATAATGCCAATGGGGGGCACAAACCAGCTGGGCACCATGTGATCCAATGAGAAATTACGGTAGCGGTGGAAACAGAATGTCGCCAAAAAGCCCAGGTGCAGGCTCACAGCAACCAACCACAGGCTTTCGCCTGCGGCAGCAAAATAGTCGCCCAAACAGCGGGATACCACCATCAATGCCATGGCATAGGTGGGGATAACGCTGCCAAGTACCGGGTGCGAGAGCTCTTCTTTGAGCAGCTTTGGATGCAGCACAAATTTGGCAGTCAGTGGCAGCAGTAAGGCTGCGGCAATGATACTGCCCAGAAGCTGTAATTTTCCCCCCGCTGCTGGAAACACGTTTTCCAGGGTCCAGCCAAGACTGGCAATGGCCAGTGCCAGTCCGCCCATGGGGCTTGGCAGTTTGGCGGCTTGCTGATGCAGTCGGTGATGCAGTGGTTGGCGCAATCTGGCGTGGCGATGAGTCATAAGGGCACTCCTCTAATCTGATGTGCCCATTCTAAAAGCTTGCCTTTGATAATAATATCTTAATCATCTTACTCACTCGATAAGTATTTTTTACCGTTTACTGCAACATAACAGGCTGTGGCCCAGCCCTATGCCGTGCTGCTGCCAGTCGATGCTAAGCCCCGCTTTATCTATCAGTTCAATAAACACCTTTGAGTGATACATGCGACTGTTGCCATTGGCGATGGCGGTAAAGTAGAGGCTGGTGGCGTTGATGCAATAGGCTGACGCCGCGTTGGGCTGCTTGTCCCAAAAGGTTTCCAGAATACAGAGTTTGCTGCCTGCGCCCATGGCCTGTGCGGTGCGCTTGAGGATGGCCAGAATTTGCGCCTCGCTGAAGCAATCGAGAAACTGGCTCATCCAGTACATGTCTGCCGCCTCGACAAAAGCAGGGTCGGTTGCCAGCAAGTCGGTTTCCAGAAAATCTATCCGCCCCAGCAATCCGGCCTCGGCGCAGGCGTCATGGGCAAGACGAATTTGCTGCGGCAAGTCCATTATGGTGATCCTGATGTCGCTGTCATAGCCGCAGCAGGCCCGTGCCCATTTGCCGGTATTGCCGCCGATATCCACCAGATGAGCCGGTTTGTCGCCAAGCACCAAAGGGAGTAGGGCATCGAAGGCGTGGTCGGAATAAAAATGGTCGAAACTGAACCAGCTGTCTTTGGCGTCGGTTGGCAGCGAAGAGAGCGCCGGATAAAGGGTATCCCAATCACCAAATTGAGTGAGCCCCTCGGGTTTACCTGACAGCAGGGCCTGCTCGAGGGCAAACATGCCCTGATAGCAAATGTGGTGCATAAAGTTAAGGTTGGTGCGGGTCATCTCATCGTGCAGCAAAAAATGGCCGGTCTTGTCGAGCTGATACCGCTCACCCTCCTGCCACATCAGTCCCATGCTCATGCCCATATCCAGCAGTACCCCCAGGCCGTAATCACTGAGTGGCTTGCCTGTATTGGTAAGGGAAGCGTGCAGGGATTGGCGGCTTGCGCCTTGAGCATTGTCGATGGCGGATAATATGCCGAATTCCAGCAGGCAGCGGGCGACCTGAAAACTGACCGGTGCGAAGGCAATTTTTTGCGCTTCGAACTTGGCATCGAAGGCGTGAATGGTTTTGGGAGAGCGATAAAAGTGCATGAGACGTCCCTGATAGTCAAAGCGCACCTTTTTATCAGGCTTGGTATTGCCGTCTTATGATCTGGGCCAATAACCGCCGCAGTAGTTGTAAAATTTGGCCAAAGCTTGGAAGCTGCGCACAAAAAAAGCGCCCGAAGGCGCTTTTTACCTGGCTTGCGAGTCTGCACTCAGCTTGTAGCTCGGTGCTAACTCAGGGCATAGCCGCCAGCCACATGGGCGATGGCACTGAACCCGAAGCGCTCCAGTGCTTTGGCGGCCACTGCTGAGCGGCTGCCACTGCGGCAAATCAGCACCAATGGGCGGCTGCGGGCGTCTGGTTCACGGGCCACAAAGCCTGCCAGCCTGGTCAGAGGCACGTTGATGCAGCGCTCTTCACGGTGAGACAGCTTATATTCATGGGGCTCACGGATATCCAGCACCAGGGCATTCGGATCTGCCTGCAGCAACGCATCCAGTGCACCGGCGCTGTATTCATGGATTTGCTTGCTGCCCTGGCAACTGCCGTAAGCGCCGCACATGATGGTCTCGCCCTGCTTGTCTTCCAGTGTGGCGTCCATGGCATCTTTTTGCGCCACAAAACTTGATTCATCCACGCGGTGTTGCAGCGCTGCAGCCAACAGCGGGCTTTGCTGTATTTCCACGGCAAAATTGGTGAAAAAGTCGTTGTGGTAATCGTGCGATGACAGCAGCAGAGTGTCGTCTCCCAGCAGCGCATACAGCGCCTTAAGGCTATGAAACAAGGCCCTGGATGACGACGAGGGGAAATTACTGCGACCAATACTGCCGGGCAGCACGGTATCACCCACGAAGGCAAACAGCACCTTGTCGGCGTCATCAATCAGGATCAGTGTCTGGCTGTCATCGGTGTGGCCTTGGCTTGGCAGGCGCAGCAGTTTGTTGCTGCCTACCGAAATACACTCAAAGCGCTCACCTTGCCACTGGCAGTCAGCGGTGACCTCGGGCCAGCCAAGCTGATTGCAGGCGCCGCTGAGGGACAGCCCGGCCACAATGTCATCGCGGTTGCTGTGATGATCGCCATGGCCATGGGTGTCGATAACCGCCACCACGGGCAACTCCTGGCAGCGGATAAGGTTCAGCAGCCGGTCTTTCAGCGCAGGCAATGGGTCAATTATCAGGGTCTCACGGCTTTGTGGGTCGGTGTAAATCCAGCAGCAGGCGCCATCGTCTTTCAGTTGCACCAGGCCGGAAAGCGGCTCGCGATCCACATCGCTGCGACGGGAGTCCAGTGACAGCAGGCAAGAATGGCGCAGCGAAGAGGCGGCCTCCACAATGCGCTCGCAGGCGGCATTGAGTTCAGCTTCAGTCATGGCAGGGCCAAAGGACATGCGGATGGCCGACTCGCTTTGCCAGCGCGGCAGACCCATGGCATCCAGCACAAAACTGCCGGTTACCTTGGAGCTACAGGCAGATCCCGAACTGACACGGATCCCTGCCGCATCAAACAAGTCCATGATTTCCTTGCTTGAAAATCCGGGAACAGCAAAGTTCAGCGTGGTGGGGACCGTATTGTCCAAACTGTGGTTGAGCACCACATCACCGAAGGCGCTCCTGAGCGCATCCAATAACCGCACCCGGTAATATTTGAGGGTGTCTTTATCGACAAATTGCTGCGCACCTTCGCCATTGAGCATATCGAGCACCACTTTGAGCGCGGCCATGGCGGGCAGGTTTTCAGTGCCTGAGCGCAGGCCACCTTCCTGGCCACCACCGGCTATAAAGGGCGTAAAGGGCGCGCCGTCACGGATGTAAAGCATGCCAATGCCTTTGGGGGCGTATAGCTTGTGGCCACTGAAAGGCGCGTAGTCGATGCTGGTGGCGGCGAGGTTTAACTGTAATTTGCCCAGTGCCTGCACACAGTCCACCATCCAGAATACCTGTGGATTGGCCTGGCGGATGCTTTGCTCCAGCGCCGGCATATCCTGGTAAACGCCGGTTTCGTTGTTCACCGCCATGGTGCAGATAAGCACAGCAGAAGGGGCCTTTTGGGCGATAAATTCAAGATCGAGCCGACCTTGTTGGTCGACAGGGATTGCCAGCACCTCGGCATTGAGGCCAAGTACCTTGTTCCAGTGTTTGAGGGACTCGGGCACGGCCTTGTGTTCGGTGGCGCCATACAAAATGCAGGCATTGTCGGCCACGCCTTTGTCGCGGCTGGCAACCAATGCCGACAAAATTGCGGTTTGAATACCTTCGGTGGCACCGCTGGTAAACACCAGCTTGCCGGCACCCGTACCCAAATGCCTGCGCGCCGCAGAGCGGGTTTGCTCCATCAATGCCTTGGCCTGGAGACCTGTGATATGACTGCTGGAAGGGTTGCCGTAGAGATGTTCCATGGCATCCATGGCGGCCTGGGCGGCGGCGGGCAATACCGGTGTAGTGGCATTGGCGTCCAGGTAAATGAGCTGCTGTGCCTGTTTCATACTGTTTTCAATGCTCGTGCTGTGATTTATATAATTATAAGTTATATGTAATTCTGTTGGATTATATTAGCAGTTTTCAAGGCAAGCTCAAGCGGGTGGCATAATTCAGCAGAAGCTGAGGTAAACCTCGCCTTTGTTGGCGTGAGATAGGGGCAAGCGGCATGAATACGGCAGTATCTTTGCCTAATTCATCGGCAAACAGCGATTTGGTGGGGTAGTCGCGGGTTTCCGCTTTGCTGACTTGGGGTTAGTATCCAGTAACCCAATGCAAGGAAGTCGACAGATGTTACAGCCACTACCCTATATCGGCCGCCAGGCCAGTCGCAGCGATGGCCAGGCCCGCAGGATTGCCATCCTGGAAGCGACACTCAAACTGATTGTTGATCAAGGGGTGAGGGGCGTCAGACACAGGGCCGTTGCCAATCTTGCCGGCGTGCCGCTGGCCTCAACCACTTATTACTTTGGCGATATCAAAGAGCTTATCCACGATGCGCTGACCTACCATGCCGAAAAAACCATGGTGGCTAATCTGGCGCTGGAGCAGCAAAGCTTTGCCGCTTTGAGTGGTTACAACGCCGAAAGTCTGGCCGAGCCCGCCAAGTTGCAGGCACTGAGGGATACTCTGGTAGGTTTTATCTGTGGCCACATCCGGATGCAGGTGGCTGACCGCAATGAGCGTATTCTTGAAATGGCGTTCCATGAGGAGGCGCTGCGTAACCCAGCGCTGGCCGAGGCCATAGTGCTGCTCGATGAAGCCATTTTAAGCCCGGTGATCCAGTTTTTTGCCCGTCTCAATGTGGCCAGTCCCGAAGTGCCCGCCGCGCAAATCATCGCCCTTATCCGGTTTTTGGAATATCGCTACAGCGTGCGCCAGGCATTTGATGACGCCGAGTGTGAACAAAGTGTGCGGGATTTACTCGAAAAACTGATCCACGCATAAGCACTCAGCGCCCGTAGAAAACACACAAGGATATGTGAAACGCACCCAACAAAAAGCCCGGCAATGCCGGGCTTTTTTAAGGAAGGTTATCAGCTTACTGTACGTTTTCCTGGTCGCCAAACTGGCCCTGGAACAGTACAGAAGACAGGTAACGCTCGGCTGCCGATGGCAGGATAACCACGATGTTCTTGCCTTCAAACTCAGGCAGGGCAGCGATACGGTTAGCAGCAACCACGGCGGCACCGGAAGAAATACCCACCAGAATGCCTTCTTCTTTCATCAGGCGATGGGCCATTTCGATGGCGTCGTCGTTGGAAACGGTTTCAACGCGGTCAATCAGCTCAAGATCCAGGTTGCCCGGGATAAAACCGGCACCGATACCCTGAATTTTGTGCGGACCTGGCTGCACTGGCTGACCGGCCAGAGTCTGGCTGATCACAGGTGAGTCAGATGGCTCAACCGCTACAGACACAATCGCCTTGCCCTGTACGTTTTTGATGTAACGGCTGGTACCTGTGATGGTACCACCTGTGCCAACACCGGCTACCAGTACGTCCACTTCACCGTCGGTATCATTCCAGATCTCTGGACCTGTGGTCTTTTCGTGGATTTCCGGGTTGGCTGGGTTGTCAAACTGCTGCAGCAGAATGTACTTGTCCGGTGCAGATTGACTGATTTCTTCGGCCTTTTCGATGGCACCTTTCATGCCCTTGGCGCCTTCGGTGAGCACCAGGTTAGCACCCAGGGCCTTGAGCAGCTTACGGCGCTCCAGGCTCATGGTGTTTGGCATGGTCAGGGTCAGCTTGTAACCGCGGGCAGCAGCTACGTAAGCCAGGGCGATACCTGTGTTGCCTGAAGTCGGCTCAATCAGTTCTTTGTCCT
This sequence comes from Shewanella khirikhana, assembly GCF_003957745.1. Classification (NCBI taxonomy): domain Bacteria; kingdom Pseudomonadati; phylum Pseudomonadota; class Gammaproteobacteria; order Alteromonadales; family Shewanellaceae; genus Shewanella; species Shewanella khirikhana. Next base: position 1,314,930 of record NZ_CP020373.1, read on the forward strand.
TGGTCAGCACGCCACGCTTTTCGGCATCCCAGATCATGTTCGCACCAATACGGCACTTAACGGAGAAACTGGGGTTACGGGCTTCAACCTTGGCCAGTACCTTGCCGTTGCTGACACGGTTCAAGCGAACCAGCGGGGTATTGCCGATAGTGTACGAATTGTCTTCAAAGATTTTGCTCATGGAATGCAGCTCCTGTGACTTTATCGCATTAAAGCATAATCGCTGTGGCATTATTTAGAAGTGATTGTTTGTTCTTCGTTATTCCTTTTGGCTATTAAAGCGCATCCTGTTATTCATAATGCCTGATTGGTTGTTTTCCGGATTGTGATAACCTCAAGCCAATAATAACAAGGCTGGTTCCTTTTATTCACAGCCGCCGGACACAAGCATGACAGAACCCAGTGTAGCCAATTCGGGGATCCTGGCGGCAGGCAAGGATCCACGTACCATTATTACTCCCCATGCCTTCAGCGTGGCTGAAGGACTGCTATATACCCCGCTGGCATCGCCACTGAAGCGGGGTATTGCCATTTGCATCGATGGTTTGCTGATTTCCGTGCTGGCTGAAGATGCTGGGGTGGTGTTTGTTGCCCTGGTGCTGCTCACCTCTTACCTTGGCAAGCGCCTCGGTGGATTTGGCCGCTGGGCCAAAATTGCCCTCTACACCCTGATGACGGTGGTGATGATTTATGCCGTCTCAGACAACTTTACCACCACAGATGCTGACACAGACACTAAGGCGCCGGTTACCGTGCCCGAGGCTATCAGTGTTTTGCCCAAAGTGATTGCCCTGAGTCTGTGTGACGATGCCAGCTGCGCCCAGAGCAAGGCAAGTGAGCTGGCTGACAGTCTGGCGGCGTCCAATATCGCCCGTGAAGATGCCGAGGCGATGCTGTTTGCGCCGCTGGATGAGCTGGACATTCCTGACTTGGATAAAGCAGCGTTGAAAGCGCAGCTCACTGCTAAATTGCAGCAGCTGCCCGCCAAGGCTCAGGCAACAACCCAAGCGCCAGCCACCAAAGAGCCAGCCACCAAAGAATCAGGCAACCAAGCTCCCAGCATTCAAGCCCCTGTTAGCCAAGCTCCGGATAACCCAGCTCTTGAAGACCAGGCTCCTGATAACCGGGCGCCCGAAAGCCAGGCTTCTGATAATCAAAGCGTTGCAGTAAACAATTTACTCAATGATATTGCTGATAAGGACAAGGTTGCGTCAGCGCCTGTCACCCTACCTATTTCAGCAGCTGGGGATGACAGCGGCAGCAAATACAGCCTTATCGAGTGGGCCAAGGGCATTTTGAACGATCTGGGCCTGGGTTTTGGCTGGGCTGCGTTTTACTTCACCGTGTTTACCGCCTGGTTTGATGGCCAGACCCTGGGCAAGAAGCTGATGGGGATCAGGGTGATATCCCTCGATGGCTCCAAGCTTGGGCTTTGGGACGCTTTTGGTCGCTACGGCGGTTATGGCGCAGGTTTTGCCACAGGTCTGCTGGGTTTTATGCAGGTATTCTGGGACGCCAACCGTCAGGCGATTCAGGACAAAATTTCGGCCACAGTGGTCATCGATTTAACCAAGCCCAGGCTGTTGCCGGGGCAGGACATGATGCATAGCGGAGATGCTCGCCATGAATAACGCCATCGCCATTACCGGAACCGGCCTCTTTACTCCGCCCGAGGGGATAAGCAACGAGGCGCTGGTTGAGAGTTTCAACGCCTATGTCGACCTTCACAACCGTGAACATGAAGGTGAGATAGCCATAGGCCATGTGCAGCCGCTTGAGTACTCCTCCAGCGAGTTTATTGAAAAGGCCTCGGGTATCAAACACAGATACGTGATGGTCAAAGAGGGCATTCTTGACCCTGAAATCATGATGCCGCTTATTCCCGAGCGGCCTTCGGATGCGCTGTCGATGCAGGCCGAAATTGGCTTGCTTGCGGCTAAAGAAGCGCTGGCCAATGCCTCATTGCAGCCGCAGGATATCGATTTGGTGATTGTGGCCTGCGCTTACACCCAGCGCGCTTATCCCGCCGTTGCGATTGAGATCCAACAGGCCCTTGGCTGCAGAGGCTTTGGCTTTGATATGCAGGTTGCCTGCAGCTCGGCCACCTTTGGCCTTGCCAGTGCTGCTGGACTGATAGGCTCAGGCGCAGCGAGCAGGGCATTGGTGATTTGTCCCGAAATTTGCTCGGCCCAGGTGAATTACCGTGACCGCGACAGCCACTTTATTTTTGGTGACGTGGCCACTGCCATGGTGGTCGAGCCCCTCGTTGGCAGTCGTAGCCAGCAGGCATTTGAAATTCTCGGTCAGCGCTGCGTGACCGATTATTCCAACAATATCCGCAGCAACTTCGGTTTTCTCAATCGGTGCAGCCCGGGTACCGCCCATGCGCCCGACAAGCTGTTTCATCAGCAGGGGCGCAAGGTATTCAAAGAGCTGCTGCCGATGATTTACAGCCATTTGGACAGCCAGTTCGCTGATGCCGGACTGGAGCCTGCTGCCATGAAGCGTCTGTGGCTGCATCAGGCCAATATCAATATGAATCAATTTGTGGTGAAAAAGCTGCTTGGCGACACTCCCGGCGCGGACACAGCGCCCATTGTGCTCGATACCTACGCCAATACCGCCTCGGCCGGCTCTGTGATTGCCCTGCACAAACATCGGCAGGGGCTGAGTCCGGGCGATTTGGGGCTGCTGTGCTCCTTCGGCGCGGGGTATTCCATTGGCAGCTTTATCCTGAAAACGGTCTAAGGAGTTATAGACTTGCGAATTTTGTTGGTTGAAGACAGCAACATGGTGGCCAAGGTGCTCAAGCATATGCTTGCGCAGCAGCTCGACTGCACCGTGGATGTGGCGCCGGATCTGGCCGCAGCGCGGGATTTACTGGGGCAACGTGAGTATTTTGCGGCGATCACCGACCTGAATCTGCCCGACGCCCCCAATGGCGAGAGTGTGGAGCTGGTGCTTGGCAGTCAAACCCCCTGTATCGTGCTGACCGGCAGCCTGGATGCCAAACAGCGCCGCAGGCTGTTGCAGATGGGCATAGTGGATTATGTCTACAAGGAAAACCGCTTCAGCTACGAATACGTGGTCAAGCTGATAAGCACCCTTGATCGCAACCGCAAGACCAAGGTGCTGATTGCCGATGACTCTGGTCTTAGCCGGAAGTTTGTCCGTAACTTGCTGGAATTACATCTGTTTGAAGTGCTGGAGGCTGAAGATGGCGCTAAGGCGCTGGACGTGCTGCACCGGGTGCCCGGCATTCGTTTGCTGATTGCCGACTACAACATGCCTGGCATCGACGGCTTTGAGCTGATTTTGCGGGTGCGGGAAAAATACGCCCGTGAGGAAATGGCCATTATTGGGCTTTCGAACGACACCGACGAGACCCTCACCGCGCGCTTTATTAAAAACGGCGCCAACGACTTTTTGCAAAAGCCGTTCGTGCACGAAGAGTTCCACTGCCGGGTCAGCAATACGCTGGAATCGCTGGAGATGATCCGCAAGCTTTGGGAGCAGGCGAACCTCGACTACCTTACTGGTGTGTATAACCGCCGCTATTTCTTCGATAAATTCAGTCCGCAGCTGCCGGTGTTGTCCCAGCAGGGAGCCAGCTTCTCCATCGCGCTGATGGATATCGACTTCTTCAAGGACGTGAACGACACCCACGGCCACGACATAGGCGATGAGGTGCTTAAGTGCTTTGCCAAGCGGATGAGTGAGTCTCTTGGGCAGCACTTTACCCTGGCGCGTTTCGGCGGTGAAGAATTTGTGGTGGCCATGAAAGGCCTGGACAGTGGCAGGGCACAGGCGCTGATGGAAGGTTTCAGGTTAAAGCTTGAAGATACGCCATTCCAGTTCGGTGATTTGAGTCTGGCGCTGACCGTGAGTATCGGTGTGGCGGAACTGGTAGATGAGAGCCTTGGCAGCCTGATGAAACGGGCAGACATGGCGCTCTATGAAGCCAAAACCCATGGACGCAACCAAACCCGGGTTGCGTCCTGAGTTTTATAAAAATCCTTTATAGAATAAAGGCGTAGCTTAACTTCATAAACAGGGTTTGCTCGGTGCGGATCAGGCTCGGATAGTCATCATCGGCCTGCATGCCATCGGCATAGCCCAGATAAAATACGCTCAGCGGGTTGAGCTTGTAGCCATACAGCAGCTCGGTGCCCAGATCTTCCGATTTGGCATCGCGGCTGTGGTACAGGTAGAGGCCAGGGTCGCGGCTGATGTGAGTATAAATGCTCGACAGCCGGATAAAGCTCTCCACACTGAGCTGCCAGTTCAGACGCAAATCGGTCAGGTTGGCGGTCAGCAATCTGCCTTCATCCACATCCAGCGCGAAGTAATCGTGGGTTACGTCCAGCACCAGGCTGTCAGTTAGTTTCAGCTCAAGCTCTGCGCTCGCCCGCAAACTGCTGCCGAGACGGTTATTGAGCAGGTCCACCTCATCACCCCAGGAGGCAGAGACACCGCCGCCCGCCCAGGCGAGGGGGTTGGCGTTGGCTTCCAGCCAAAAACGGCTTTCATCAAACAAGGTTGTGTTGCCGTCAATCGCCAGTGAGCTGGCATCGAGGCGGCGCCCGACCTTTTCACGGGTCAACCAGCCACCGCCAATCCAGCTTTGCCAGCCGCCTTCAGCGGAAAGCCAGCCTTCCCATTCCTGCTCGATTTTCTCGCCATTCTGGTTTTGGGTGATGTCCCAGTCGCCGCCGAGTTCAACTTCGTTGAACCAGCTGTCGCTGGGGTACCAGATATAACCGCCGCCAATCACGGCCTTGCGCTGATCCACCTTTTCGATAAAGCCAAGATCGGCCCGAAAATCTTCTCCCACAGACTCATAATCTGCCCGCACATAATAGTTGCGGGTGGAATGGGTGTAGCCAAGGCGGTACATCTCGCCCTGGAATGCGCCAATCTTATGGGTACGAAGTACCCGCTCGTTGACATCACAGTTATCGAGACTGCACTCGGCAGCGGGCAGACAGTCGTCATCGGAGTCACAAAAATCACGGTAAAAGTCAGTGGGGTACTCAGTATCTGAAGTGGCGAACTGACCGATAAAGGTATCCTGCGGCGTTGGCTGATACTTGAAATCGCCGGACACCACCAGGTTATGGTAATCCTCACTGCGTTTGCCGGTGACCACGGCGCCCATCGCCAGGGATTCGCTGCTGGTGTACAGGTAACGGCCAGCCAGGTTATGGCTTTCTTCATCGATGCTGGCAACTGACGAGCTCAGGTTACCGGGCACCAAAAAGTGGCTGCCGATGTCGTTGGCGCCAAGAAACGCAAAGGTATGGTTTTCTGACTTGTGGGTGAACTTCAAACCATAGTCAGGGTCGGCAATGTTGCGGGTATGCAGCAGCGGCAGCTGTGAATCAAAATAATCTTTGTTATCAAGGAAGAACGAGCGTTTTTCCTCAAAAAACAAGGTGAAGTTTGAGTTCACATTCAGCTGACCGGCGTCGGCTTCAACCTGGGAGAAATCCGGGTTGATGGTGGCGTTGAGCAAAGACGATGGCGTGATGGCCCAGCGCACATCAAGTCCGGCCTCAACGTCTTCGTCCTGTTGCCATTCGCTGCCCGGGGTTTGACTGCGCTCGCGGCTGCCCTTGGCCACCAGAGAGGGCGTAACCTGCAGGCCATTGCCCAGATTGACTTCATCGAAGCCGCGGATCACCCCAAGCTGACACAACTGGCAGTCGTTGGCGCGGGAGATCTGATGGGTCGACAGCCGGTGCTCGGCATCACGGGGATAAAAGCGGATAAGCTCGAAGCCCCAGTCTTTGGGGCCTGGGGTATCTTCAAAGCTGAGCTGCGACAGCGGAATGGCAATTTCCACCTGATAGCCGGTATCCGTCACCTGGCCTGCGCTTTCCCAAATACCATCCCAGGCGGCGCTTTCACTCTTGTTCAGCTCGTTCTCGATGGAATCAAACTGTACCCCCAGTGGGTTGATAAAGAACTGGTAAGCGAGCCTGGCGTTATTGAAGGTATCGAGCTTAATGCCCACCATGTCTTCGCCCCAGATATCATCCCGCGGCCGCAGGTGGGCACGGATGGCGCCGGGGTTAGGGTCATCGGCAATAAAGGCTACATAGAGGGTGGTGTCGGTGGCGAACAGCTTCGCCCTGGTTTTAACGGGGGCAGGGGCGTTTTCTGCGGGGCGGGTTTCGTAGCTAAGTTCTGCCTCGGCGGCCTTGGCCCACACCGCATCAGACAAGTCGCCGTCGATGGTGGCCTGCTCGGTAAGAGATGGAATGCGCAGTGAAAACTGCTCCGCGGTGCCGGCGATGGAAACAAGTGGCAGAGTACAGAGCGCGAGCAGCGGGCTCGCCTTGAGTATCCTTGTTGACAATGTCTTATGATCCTGAATTATTTTTATTTTTGCTTTTTCGGGCGCCAGTGTACCCGAGCCGGTAACCGCGGGCTTGGGTGATTTGTTACAAAGTATAAGTAAAGTTTGTCAAAGAGGAACCAGGAAAATTGTGGTCAGCGCAGCGGCCAGCCTTGCCTTTATCTGAAACCTTCTGCAAAAAGCAAAACGCCCGTACAGGACGGGCGTTGTGGCAGGCAAGCCTGGTTGCAGTTAACCAGGCAGCGGGCTGAAGTTTTAAGGCTTCCCTTATTCTGGGGCGATTGCCGGGTGGCGGTAGGCCTCTCGGTACTTGTCGACCCACATGGCGGTTGCGCCGCAGATGGCCACCGGCATCACGATAAAGTTCACCACAGGGATCATCGAAAACACGGTTACCGCCGCGCCAAAGCTCATGCTGGTGCCTTTGGTTTGCCTGAGGGCAAACCGCATATCATCAAACGGCACCTTATGGTTGTCGAACGGATAGTCGCAATACTGAATCGCCATCATCCAGCTACTGAACAGAAACCACAGCACAGGGGCGGCGGTTTGGCCAAGCAGCGGCACCCAAAACAGCAGTAAAAACAGGATGGCGCGGGGCAGATAGTATTTAAGCTTTAGCCACTCGCGGCCGAGGATCCGCGGCAAATCCTTCATCAAATCCATGGTGGTGCCCGTGTTCATGGGCTTGCCGGTGAGCAGCTGCTCTACCTTTTCGGCCAAGAGGCCATTAAAAGGCGCCGCCAGCCAGTTCATTACCGAGCTGAACACAAAGGCCATCACCACCAACATGGCAAGTACCGCCATGGGCCATAACAGGAAGTTCAGCCAGGAGAGGTATTCGGGCAGCTGGCCGCTGACATAGGCAAAGAGTTCATCCAGTTTGCCAAGGGCGTAATAAAAGGCTCCGGCAAACAGCATCATATTGATAAGCAAAGGCACAAACACAAAGGTTCGCAGGCCGGGACGACGGATAAGGCTAAAGCCGTCCATAAAGTAATTGAACCCGCTCTTGGCTTGTACGGCGGTGTTTCGGGCAGAAGAAAGCGAGGGTCGTGACATAAGACGTCGGCTCCAAGCAGTTGTGTTTGCGGGCATTGTGGGCCAGCAAGCCGGGCAGGGGCAAGGGTTAATTTGTCGCTAATTACTTCAAATTAGCGCCTGCTGCCGTCAATTGGAGCGGATTGCACCAATTTGGCCGATAAAAACGTTACAAATTCAAAAAGGCTTTGGTAAAGTTGGCTGCTAATAACATGAGTGATCCACCCCGGCTTTCGGGGGAGTGTTATCACCTTTTGGCAGGCGAGCCCAACCCCGGGCTTGCGAGGCGATTTGACTGGCATTATGAGACTCAAACAAATAAAACTTGCTGGCTTCAAGTCGTTTGTCGACCCAACGAAGATCCCATTTCCCAACCCCCTCACAGCCATTATCGGCCCCAACGGCTGCGGTAAATCCAATGTGATTGATGCCGTGCGCTGGGTGCTGGGGGAAAGCTCCGCCAAACACCTGCGCGGCGACTCCATGACCGACGTTATCTTCAACGGCTCCAGTGCCCGCAGACCCGTTTCTGTGGCCGGAGTCGAGCTGGTATTCGATAACCGCGAAGGTCGCTTGGGCGGCCAGTACGCCAGCTATGAAGAAATTGCGGTTAAGCGTCAGGTGAGCCGCGAAGGGGAATCACTCTATTTTTTGAACGGCCAGAAGTGCCGCCGCAAAGACATTACCGACCTCTTTATGGGCACCGGCCTTGGCCCGCGCAGCTACGCCATTATCGAGCAGGGCATGATTTCCCGGCTGATTGAGTCGCGCCCGCAGGAGCTTAGGGTATTCATTGAAGAGGCCGCCGGTATTTCCCGCTATAAAGAGCGGCGCCGCGATACCGAAAATCGTATCCGCCACACCCGTGAAAACCTTGAACGTCTTGGCGACATTCGTCTTGAATTGGGCAAGCAGCTCGACAAACTCGCGGTGCAGGCGGAAGCGGCCAAACGTTACCGCGAATATAAGCAATCTGAGCGCACCACCCACGCCGAACTGTTGGTGATGCGCTATCAGGAGATTTGCGAACAGACAGACATGCTCGACCGTGAAATCGAGCAGCAACATTTTTTGTTGGAAGCGGCCAAAACCGCCCTTGGCACCACGGAGGCCAAGCTTGAGGCCGAGCGTCAGGCGCTGGCGGTATTGGTGGACGACGAGCAGCAAAGCCTGGAGGCCTATTATCAGGCCGGCACCGAAGTGGCGCGGCTCGAGCAGCAGCTGTCAAACCTCGATGAGCGCTCCAAAAGCCTGCAAAGCCGTTTGGAAAGTTTAAGCCGCGATATGCTTGCGCTCGATGAAAGTAACCGCGAGCTTGGCGAAACCCAGGCGTCACTGCGTCTTGCCGTTGAAGCTGAGGAAGAGCAGTTGCTCACCCTGGAAGAAACCCAGGAAGCCTGGAGCCAGAGTGCCTTCGATGCCGATGAAGCGCTGGAGGCAGTTCGCGGTGATGTGAGTCAGGCCGAGCGTGCGCTGGCCAATCTTAAATCGCAAAAAGAGCTTACCGGACAAAGGCTTGGTCATCTTCGCCACAGTATTGATGAGCGTGAACATAGCCTTGCAGGCTATCGTGAGCAGCTGGCAAGCCTTGGCGAGCAAGAGTCGCCGGCAGCCGACAATCCTACGCTTAAGCTCCAGGGCGATTTTGCAGCGGAACAGGGTAGCTCAGCGTTGCCAACCGACAATGGGCCGCAAGCCGACTTGCACCAGCAGCAAGCTGCGGTCGATGTTGCCACTGCGGCGCTAACAAGCGCTCAAGCCCAACTTGCCGATGTGGATAATCGCATTGCGGCCAAGTCCCGTGAACTCAGTGAAGTGCGGGGCAGATTGTCGGTGCTCACGCGCCTGCTCACAGACGAAAGTGGCAGCGGCCAAAAACTGTGGCAATGCCTCGACGTCACTCCCGGCTGGGAGGCTGCGGCCGAGCTGCTGCTGGGGCGTTTACTGGATGCCCCCGTTGTAGAAGAGCGCCCAGACAATATCGCGACTCCTGGGCAAGAGACCGGCAACTCAGCCTTCCATGGTTTTCGCCGCTCAGCTCATTCAAGTTGGGGCGTGATTGGCGCCGATGTTAACCTCGCGCCCTGGCTTGACGGAGTCGGCTTTGCCGAGAGCCTCGGCGAGGCCTTGGCCAAATTACAAACGCTGGACAGCAGTGGCCTCATCGCGTGCCGCGAAGGGCTTCTGGTCGGGCAGGGCTTTATATTATCCAACCAGAGCGGCGGCACCGACAAAGTGGCGCTTCGCCGTGAAGCTGAGGCACTCGAGCAAGAGGTGGCGAGCCTTGAAGCTGCGCTTGCCACACTTGGCAGCGAGTCCGCAGACGCCAGCCGCACGCTGGAGGCGAGCACTGCCGCGCTTAAGACCGCCGAGCTTGCGCTCAGCGATGCCAAACAAGATGCCGAGCGTGAGCGCATGCGCTGGGAAGCCAGGCGTGAAAGGGCCAGGCAAGCGGCAAAGCAGCGGGAGTTTGTCAGCGCGCAAATAGCCAGGCTCAGTGCCCAGCAGCAGGACGCCTTGCTTGAGCTTGAAGTGGCGGATGAGTCGCTGATGCAGCAAGAAGAAGCGCTGGATGAGGCCAGTGCCCGCGTAGCCGCGCTCACTGAAAAGCAAACTGTTGCCAGGCGGCTTGCCGAGGAGCGCAAAGCGTCCCTTGCCAATCTGGAATCCCAGCTGGCGCAGGTTCGCGCCAAACGAAGTGAGCTTGCCACCGAGCTTGCGCTGGTGGAGCAGAGATTGCAGTCGGGCCTGGTTCAGCTTGGCAAGCTTACCGAGCAAAAAGGCGCCGTGCTCACCGAGCTTGGGCAGCAGGACGTGAAGGAGCAGGACACCGACCGCACAGGTCTGTCGGAGAGGCTCAGGGAACAGCTTGCCATGCAGCAAACCCGGCAAACGGCACTGGCGGAAAACCGCAGCCGTCAGGCGGCGCTGCAGGAACAGATAGATGCTTTACTATTGAAGCAAAAACAAGAAGTTGGCAAGATAGACCACTTGACTCATACCCTCGAATCGTTAAAGCTACGGCGTGAAGGTTTAAAGGGACAGGCGGAAACGCAGCTGGGGCAATTGGCCGAGGCCGATATTCGTCTGGCGGAAGTGGCGCCAACCCTGCCAGCCCATGCCTCAGTTGATGAGTGGCAGCAGCGACTGGAAAAGCTGCGGGGCAAAATCAGTCGTCTGGGCGCGATAAACCTTGCAGCCATAGAAGAGTATGATGAAGCCCGCGAGCGTAAAGATTACCTCGATGGTCAGGATGCTGATTTAAATCAGGCGCTTGAAAGCCTTGAAGAAGCTATCCGTAAAATCGATCGCGAGACCCGCAGCCGATTTAAAACCACCTTTGAGCAGGTGAATGCCGATCTGGGCATGCTGTTTCCCAAGGTGTTTGGCGGCGGCAGTGCTTATCTGGCACTGACAGATGATGATTTATTGGAGACCGGGGTGACCATCATGGCCCGGCCTCCCGGCAAAAAGAACTCCACAATCCACCTGCTGTCGGGTGGTGAAAAAGCGCTGACCGCTTTATCATTGGTGTTTGCCATTTTCAGGTTGAATCCAGCCCCGTTTTGTATGCTCGACGAGGTCGATGCGCCGCTGGACGATGCCAACGTTGACCGATTCTGCCGCTTATTGCAGGAAATGTCGGCCAGCGTGCAGTTTATTTATATCAGCCACAATAAAATCACCATGGAGATGGCTGATCAGTTGGTAGGTGTGACCATGCATGAGCCCGGGGTATCCCGCATTGTTGCGGTGGATATCGAAGAAGCGGTGGCCATGGCACACGCAGAATGAATTCAGGAAAGACAGGGTATCCAATGGAAGATTTGCAACTGGTTTTGTTTGTGCTTGGCGCCATCGCCATTATTGCGGTTCTGGTTCACGGATTTTGGTCAATCAGAAAGCAGCAACCCCGCGCCATTAAAGAAAGCAGCAGGAACCCTTATGCCATGTCACCCGGTCGCCGGGACGCCGAAGGCTTTGATGCCGATGGCATTGGCGAAGTGCGGGTGCGCAAAGTGCACGCCGATGACAAGCCATCACAGGACACACACGCCGAACCTGCGCAGCCTGCCTTTACCAAGGCGCGGCGCAAACAGACTGCGGTTGAACCTTCAGTAGCTGAATCGTCTGTGTCTCAACCATCAGTATCTGAACTGTCTGGCGCTCAATATGGGGCAGCTCATACTGAAGAGAGCCGCAGCGATGTGGACAACGCGCCTGAGTTTGCCCTGAACGATGAGCCCAAGGTGCGTCGCAGCAAGGAGCGTCAGGAGCCGGTATTTGGTCAGCAGCAGGCTGCTGGCGATCAGGTGCAACTGGGCCTGCTCGATGATTTGCCGGAGCCACAGCAGGCTGCCGATTATCAGGGCTACGATGAAGACGATGACGATCTGATGCGTGGTCACAGCTCTGCCGCCACTGAAACTGTCTATGCGCAGCAAGCACAGGAACAGTCACAGCCAGTCCAGTCGCAACCAGCCCAGCAAGTACAGCCGCAGCAGGAAGAAGCGCTGCCGGATCCACGCGATGTGCTGGTGCTGCACGTGGTTGCCCGTGAAGGTCAGGTTCTGGCCGGTGCCGAGCTGTTGCCCTGTCTGCTGGAGCTGAATTTCAAATACGGCGAGATGGAGATTTTCCATCGCCATGAAGATAACGCCGGAACTGGCAAGGTACTGTTTTCACTTGCCAATATGCTCAAGCCCGGTGTGTTCGACCCGGACACCATGGAGCAGTTTTCCACCCACGGTATTGTGCTGTTTATGACGCTGCCATGCCACGGTGAGGCGGTAATGAACTTTTCCCTGATGCTGAACTCTGCCTGCCAGCTGGCGGACGACCTCGATGCATTGGTACTCGATGGCCAGCGTCAACTCTGGAGCGATAGCACCAAGGCGCAGTATCTCGCCCGTATCCGCGCCAGTGCATAACAAGTTATTGATTTATAAAGTGGGGCCGCATGAGCGGCCCCGCGCATTTCCAAGGTATCATCATGCAAGTCAAAGCCGAAATTCAACGTCTTACCGCTGAAATCAATCGTCACAACATTGCCTACTATGTGCAGGATGCGCCAAGCATTCCCGATGCGGAATATGACCGGCTGATGAACCAGCTCAAAGCGCTGGAAGCCGAGCATCCGCATTTGGCCGAGCCTGACTCACCCACCCAGCGTGTAGGCGGCGCCGCACTCGATAAATTCGAGCAGGTCAGCCACCTTAAACCCATGCTGAGCCTGGATAACGCCTTCAATGAAGAGGACTTTGTTGCGTTTGATAAGCGTCTGACCGATAAGGTTGGCCCCCAGGTGTACTGCGCAGAGCCCAAGCTCGATGGCCTTGCGGTCAGCCTGATTTACCGTCATGGCGTGCTCGAGCGTGCTGCCACCCGTGGTGATGGCGCTGTGGGGGAAGATATCAGTGTCAACGTGCGCACCATCAAGTCGGTGCCTTTGAGGCTGCAGGGCGATGATATTCCGGCGCTGGTGGAAGTGCGCGGCGAAGTCTTTATGCCAAGGGCTGCCTTTGAAGCGCTCAACGACAGAGCGCGCGCCAAAGGGGATAAACTCTTTGTTAATCCACGTAATGCCGCCGCCGGTAGTCTGCGTCAGCTCGACAGCAAGATAACCGCCGAGCGCTCACTGGCGTTTTATGCCTATGCGCTTGGCGTAGTGCAGGACGATAACGGCGCCGATCTGGCGCTGGCGCCAACCCATAAGGGCCAGTTGGAGCGTTTGTCAGCGTTTGGTCTGCCGGTGAGCAAGGAAGTGAAGCTCTGTGAAGGCCTTGCCGAGGTGATGGCCTACTATGGCGACATCCTCAAGCGCCGCGATGAACTTGCCTTTGAAATCGATGGCGTGGTTATCAAGGTCAATGACATCGAAGCGCAGCAGCAGCTTGGGTTTGTAGCCCGTGCACCGCGCTGGGCCATTGCCTTTAAGTTTCCGGCTCAGGAAGAAATGACCTTGCTGGAAGGGGTTGATTTTCAGGTAGGCCGCACCGGCGCCGTGACGCCGGTAGCCCGCTTAAAGCCAGTGTTTGTTGGCGGGGTGACCGTATCCAATGCCACGCTGCACAATGGTGATGAAATCGCCCGTCTTGGGGTGAAGATTGGCGATACCGTGATTATTCGCCGCGCAGGTGATGTTATTCCACAAATCGTGGCCGTGGTGGCGGAGCGCCGCCCTGAGAATGCGCAGGAAATTCTGTTCCTCGACAATTGCCCTGTGTGTGGCTCCCTGGTGGAGCGTATCGAAGGCGAGGCGGTAGCACGCTGCAGCGGCGGTCTTTTCTGTGAAGCCCAGCGCCGTGAAGCCATCAAGCACTTTGCTTCCCGCAAAGCCATGTATATCGACGGCATGGGTGACAAGGTGGTTGAGCAGCTTATCGATAAAGAGCTGGTGGCAAGCCCGGCCGATCTCTTCAAGCTCAATGTCTCCAAGCTGACCATGCTTGAGCGTATGGGCACCAAGTCGGCCACCAATCTGGTTGCCGCCATTGAAGAAGCCAAAACTACGACCTTGCCCAAGTTCCTGTATGCACTGGGGATTCGGGAAGTAGGGGAGGCCACCGCTGCGAATCTGGCGAAACATTTCCTGAGCCTGGATGCCATTAAGGAAGCCGATGTAGATGCCCTGATGCAGGTGGAGGATGTGGGCACTGTGGTGGCGCAGCATGTGGCGCACTTTTTTGCCCAGCCCCATAACCTTGAAGTGATAGATGCGCTGATCAATGCCGGTGTGAACTGGCCTGCCATCGAAAAGCCATCGGCTGATGCCCAGCCGCTGCTGGGACAAACCTGGGTGCTCACAGGAACACTCACCAGTCTTGGCCGCACCGAAGCCAAAGCCAAGCTTGAGGCCCTGGGTGCCAAGGTGGCGGGCAGTGTCTCCAAGAACACTCACTGCGTGGTCGCCGGCGAAGCGGCGGGCTCAAAGCTTGCCAAGGCCCAGGAACTGGGTATTCCTGTTTTGGATGAGGCAGGGCTGATAGAGCTGATAGGTCTTTGATCTGATTTAAAAACATTTCCAGTTGAAAAAACGTCAACCTAAAGTTGGCGTTTTTTTGTTGCCTGAAATTAGGAAATAAAATATACAATATCCTGCAACATAAATATAACAACTGGAGAAGACACATGCACTCACCCAAGACCCTTATCGCCGCCAGTATGCTGCTGGCACTCACCAGCACGGTTTCCTACGCCAAGGGCCGCCCTGGTACCAACCCCACCGAGCCTGCCGATCCCGATGTGGTGCTGCCTATTCGTGTGGATTGCAGCGCCAGCATCAATCTGTGGGCACAGGACATGACCGATGCACAAATCGCTGATACCTGTAGTCAGCTATCTGCGCAGGAAAGCGATTTCCACCAGAGAATGCAAACCTTTGGCGTGCCGGTGGCCGACGATTACAACGACAGTCTGCGGGTCGTGGTATTTGACGATTACAACCAATACGACAAATACGGCTACGAGCTGTTCAATATCGGCACCAACAACGGTGGCATTTATATCGAAGGCAATCCGGCGGATATGAACAATCAGGCGAGTTTCTACGCCCATGAAGCCGATTGGCTGCGCCCTGAGTTTGAAATCTGGAACCTGCGCCACGAGTACATCCACTACCTGGAAGGGCGCTTTGTCAGCTACGGCGGCTTCAATTTCTATCCGGATAAGATGGTGTGGTGGGCGGAAGGACTGGCAGAGTATCTCTCCCTTGGCAGCGACAACGCCACGGCGGTTAACCTGGCAATCAATACCCGCGCCAATCGTCGCCCGACCCTGGCGACTATTTTCTCAACCAGCTACCGCGACAGTACCGACCGCATTTACCGCTGGAGCTATCTGGCCATTCGCTTCCTGTTTGAGCGCCACGAAGCCGAAGTGCTGGCCATGACTGAGCACCTGAAACACAACCAGTTCGCCAGCTATGATGCGGCGCTTAGCAGCTTTGCCGCCAATTATCAGGCCGAGTTTGCCGACTGGATGAATGGGCTTGCGCCGCAAAAGGCCTCGGCGCTGGACAGCAAGCGTGAACAGATGCTGCTGCGACACACCGAACACAAAGCTCGCAAGCAATAGTGCTCAAGCAAGACGCTCTCTGTAATAAAGGCCCGCCGATGCGGGTCTTTGTGTGTCTCAGGCCTTGAATCCTGGCTATCTAGCCCCCAACTCAGGGGAAAGACATGATGTGGAGCACACTTTGCTCAAGTTTGAACATATTCGCTGGGTCGATGATAAAGGCCATATCAAACCGCCGCTGGGGCTGTATTTACTGCTGACCTTTCTTGCCCGCGGCTGGGTGGTGTTTGTGGCTTCGCTGACCCAATTCAGCGACAGGGCAGGGCTGGTGCGGCTGTTTTACCCACAAAAAGAGACCTTTTTGCTGGCACTTGCCACCGGCTTGGGCGCCGTGCTGGTGTACGGCATTATTTTGCTTGAGCGTAAATCCAGACCCAACTGGGCCAAACCACTGTTTGACCGGATGAAGTGGCTACTGTGGCCGCTGTTGCTGCTGGACGGCGCTGTGCTTATTGTGCGCCTGGCCACCAGTGGCTATCTGTTTTCCTGGACGGCGGCCTTCGATGCGTTACTGCTCTTCTGGTTTGCGATTTATTTGCTGAAATCCGAGCACTTACGGCTCTATCTAAAGGATTGGCAGCGGCCGGTAATAGCCCAGTAAACTGCTTCAATACCAGGCTTGAGCCCGCCATCGCCTGTATTTGGGTGCGTTGTGGCCACTGGCTATCGCGCCCCTAATGCCCAGGCCTGCGTATTGCCCTCTCAGTTAATCCTCATCTCAGTTTATCCCTGTGTGAGCTTATTCCTGATTCTGCCTTTTCCCTTTTACTGCCTTTTTCCATTTCTGCCTATGTCCATGCCTGCTTGGCGCTGTGCCCGGCATAGTCGTTGGCAGGGCATAACTTCCCTCCGCTTTCGGCATAAAAAAAGGCGCTGCAACAGCAGCGCCAAAAATTGGTAGATGTCAGGGAAAATACGGCATCCCTGGCACCGCTGACCAACAAAAGGAATGTAACCTGAGTCTTGGGCAAGGCCCTAAACCAAGGACAATTGACAGCAACACAAACCACCGCAGGGCTCGGGGTGCGCAACTCCGCGGCAGTGGTGCAACTATCGCACAAATGAATAATGTATACAATATAAATTGGTAAAATTTCTGTAACAGGCCAGCAAATGTCAAAATTTTGCCCATAGTATAAGAAGTTGGCACAGATTTATTTGCCATAACGCTGCTAAGGAATTACGCTTTTATTTCATAAGATTGGCGTACAAAGCAGTGTGATTTCCCCAAAGGGGAGACAATTGTCCTCGTTGGAGGCTCGGATTGGCCAAAAACAAACCTGTTTCTATCCCTGTATCTGAATTGCGGCTTGGCCTGACGGTTAAGCTGCCCTTGTCGTGGACGGAACATCCCTTTTTAATCAACAGAATAGAACTTAAAGAGCCCGGGCAAATCGAGATGATCCGCGGCCTTAAGGTCGATCATGTGCTGGTGCTTGCCGGGGCTGAGCTGCTTGATGAAGCCGTGCCCAAAGAAGAAGTGGCCGGTGACGATGACGAGTTTGAAGAAGAACTGCCCGAGCGCGATCTGAAACGGGAGGCGCGGGTGGCGATTCGCAAAAGCCAGAAGCGCTTCCTCGACTGCATTAATGAAAGCCGCAGCCTGGTGAGTAAACTTGGCAGCGATCCTGAAGGTGCCTACCGCTTGTCCGCAACCTTGGTAGAGCAAATGCTGGAGCACCTGTTCGAACAGGAAGATGCCTTTCTGGCGCTGGTAAGTGCAGGCGAGCAGGGA
The DNA here is from genome assembly GCF_003957745.1 of Shewanella khirikhana. Lineage (NCBI taxonomy): Bacteria > Pseudomonadati > Pseudomonadota > Gammaproteobacteria > Alteromonadales > Shewanellaceae > Shewanella > Shewanella khirikhana. The sequence goes on from NZ_CP020373.1 coordinate 1,332,143, forward strand.
GCTTCGGTGACCCAGCACGGCATCAGCGTGGCGGTGCTGGCGCTGATGATTGCAAAAACCCTGGAAATGCCGAAAAAAGAGATGCGCGACATCGCCCTCGGAGCGCTGCTGCATGATATCGGCAAGCTCAAGGTGCCCGATAATATTCGCCGCAAGCGAGGTGCCCTGACTCAGCAAGAAACCAATTTTATGAATCAGCACCCCAACTATGGCCATGAAATGCTTGGCCGCAGTGGGCTATTCCCGGAAGAGGTGCTGCATATTGTGCGTCATCACCATGAGTTTATCGATGGCAGTGGTTTCCCCGATGGTCTGAAGGCTAAAAAACTGCCCAAAACCACCCAGGTTGTTGCCCTTGCCAATGATTTTGAATTCCAGCTGACCGCTCTGAGTATGGCGTCGCCCCAGGTGGCGCTTGGATACCTGTTTAAAAACCGGGGTGGTAAACACGACGAGTCGCTGATTTCCACCTTGGTGAAGGTACTGGGGATTTATCCACCCGGCACCCTGGTGCAGCTCACCGATGGCAGCATCGGCAAGGTAATGATGACCACCCGCGAGGTGAAAAAGCCGCAGATCTGGGCCTGTAATGCAGCCGGTGGCGAGGCGGGTCTTCGTATATTGATGAATGAAGATGTGAGTATCGAAAAGGTGCTCAAAGTTGAGGAGCTGACCGAAGCGGCCATGCGTACCCTGCAGGCGGAAGCCCCCATCAGTTTTTACTTCGCCGCCCTTGAATCATGACTCGCGAGTCTTGAGTTTTCAGGCTGCTTGCGTATCCTGAACCCCTCACACAGTACCGTCAGGGAATTCGGTGTTCATGTCTGATATTCAATCTGTTTCTATTATTGGCTGCGGCTGGTTTGGTTTGCCGCTGGCCAAAAGGCTGCTTGCGGCAGGCCTGTCGGTGAAAGGCTGTAAGCGTACCCGGGAGGGCGTTGATGACATAAGCGCCCTGGGTATTGAAGGCTATCGCCTCGATTTACAGGAAGATGCGCCTGTGCCCGAGCCACTGCTGAAGGCCGACTGCCTTATCATCAATCTGCCGCCTGGGATCCGCCGCGGCGAAACCGATTATCTTGACCGTCTGGCCAAGCTTAGAGACGCCCTCACTGCCATCCCCGAACGGCTGATATTTGTCAGCACTACCGGGGTGTATCCCGATTTACCTGACGTGCTTGATGAAGCAGACGCCAGCGCCCATTCGCCCGGCGCAGCCATCTTGCTTGGCGCCGAAGCGCTGTTTGCCGGGCTGAATACCACAGTGGTGCGTTTTGCCGGGCTCGTTGGCCCGGGGCGCCATCCGGGGCGTTTCTTTGCCGGCAAGACGGGTGTTGGTGGCGGCGCCTTACCTGTGAATCTGGTGCATCTTGAGGATTGTCTCAGCGCATTTGAAGCCCTGATAGCCGCGCCCACTCTGGGGCGCTGCTATAACCTCTGCGCGCCCGGACATCCCTCCAAGCAAGATTTTTATACCGAAGCTGCCCGCTGTGGCGGCTTTGCCTTGCCGCAATTTGCCGCCGATGACAGCAGCGGTAAAGTGATAGATGGCAGTTTAATTTGTCGCGAACTTGGGGTTAACTATCGCTATCCCGATCCTCTGGCCATGCTCGCCGAGCCCGGGGCATTTTAATAATAATCAATAGTAGGAAGAAGGTTCATGGTTAAGCATTTGAAGGCACTTGGATTACTGGCAGGCATTATGCTGTCGGCATCTACCTTTGCCGCCGGTTTTGAAGAAGGGAAACATTACGTCAAAGTCGATGGCTTTGCTGAGTCCCACGCGCCTGTGGTGCGGGAGTTTTTCTCGTACAACTGCCCCCATTGCTATCGTTTCGACCACACGATGGCCGATACCGTCAAGCTGCTGGGTAACGAAGTGCAGTTCGAACGTACCCCGGTGTCCGGCGTCAGACCCGACTGGAAAATGAGTCAGCTTGCCTATTATGTGGCGCAGAAGTTTAAAGTGACCGAGCAGACACATATGCCGATTTTTAAGCAGGTTCAGCAGGTTGCGCCATTTCGTGATGAAGCCGATGTGAAGGCGTTTTTTATTGCCCAGGGACTGAAGGCCGATGCCATCGACCAGGCGCTGAGCTCATCTGACAGACAGTTCACCCTGATGGGCTTTAACACCCAGGCAGAGCTTGCCGGGATCCGCGGTGTGCCCAGTGTGCTGGTAAACGGCAAGTACATGCTGAATGTGCAGGGGCTCAGCAGCGAGCAGCTGGCTGAGCTGGTGAAATACGTCGCCAAACTCTGATATTGTCAGCAGATGAAAACGCCCGGCTGGTCCGGGCGTTTTTATTTGTTAGCAGCTTGTTAGACCTAGGTCGCAGCCAGCGTAGAAAAACCGCAATTGTAAAATTCAAAAATATCCAACATTTTCTATTCTTAACAGCTGGATACAGCTATATCGATGCGAATCGCAATCACCACTTAGACTAAGGTCGTGATTGAGGTCACATTCTGCCTTGCTAGATTAACCCTGACTTAACTTAATTATTAAAACACAGGGGAGTCACTACTATGGCATTCGAAAGCAACGAAAAGGCTCAAGGCTACTGGCGCGAAAATCTTCGCCTGGTGGTTAGCCTGCTGGCAGTGTGGTTTGTTGTGTCCTATGGATTCGGCATTCTGCTGGTGGATGTACTCAATCAAATCACCTTTATGGGTTTCAAACTGGGTTTCTGGTTTGCTCAGCAGGGTTCCATGTACGTGTTCGTGGCGCTGATCTTTATCTACGCTAAGAAGGCGAACGCACTCGATAAAAAATATAACGTTCACGAAGACTGAGGAGCACTGCAATGGATGTTCAAACTCTGACATACCTGATTGTGGGGCTCTCGTTCGCCCTCTACATCGGTATTGCGATCTGGTCCAGAGCCGGTTCGACCAAAGAATTCTACGTTGCCGGTGGCGGCGTTCCCCCTGTAATGAATGGTATGGCGACTGCGGCTGACTGGATGTCTGCTGCATCGTTTATTTCGCTGGCCGGTATCGTGTCCTTCGTGGGCTACGATGGCTCTGTGTATCTGATGGGCTGGACCGGTGGTTACGTGCTGCTGGCGCTGTGTATGGCGCCTTATCTGCGTAAGTTTGGTAAGTTCACCGTACCTGACTTCATCGGTGAGCGTTATTACTCCCAGGCGGCCCGTACCGTGGCTGTGGTCTGCGCCATCTTTATCTGCTTTACCTATATTGCAGGTCAGATGCGTGGTGTGGGCGTGGTGTTCTCCCGTTTCCTCGAGGTAGACGTAGATACCGGCGTATACATAGGTATGGCCGTGGTGTTCTTCTACGCTGTACTTGGCGGCATGAAGGGCATTACCTACACCCAGGTTGCCCAGTACTGCGTGCTTATCTTCGCCTTTATGGTGCCAGCTATCTTTATCTCTGTGATGATGACCGGCCACATCCTGCCACAGGTAGGCTTTGGTGCTGAGCTGATTGACGCGGCCGGTAACGGTACAGGTGTGTATCTGCTGGATAAACTCGATGGTTTGTCTGCCGAGCTTGGCTTCTCCCAGTACACCGAAGGCTCCAAGAGCATGATTGATGTGTTCGCCATTACCGCCGCGCTGATGGTGGGTACTGCCGGTCTGCCACACGTAATCGTGCGTTTCTTCACCGTGCCCAAGGTAAAAGATGCCCGTTCAAGTGCCGGTTGGGCGCTGGTGTTCATCGCTATCATGTACACCACTGTACCTGCGCTGGCTGCTTTCTCCCGCGTAAATATGATTGAGACCATCAACGGTCCTGAGTCTACCGGTGTGGCCTATGAGACTGCGCCTCAGTGGATTAAGAACTGGGAAAAGACCGGTCTTATCACCTGGGATGACAAGAACGGCGACGGCAAGATGTACTACGCCAAGGGCGATGCCAACGAGATGAAAATCGACCGTGACATCATGGTGCTGGCTACTCCTGAAATCGCCAACCTGCCTGCCTGGGTAATCGCTCTGGTGGCTGCCGGTGGCCTGGCTGCGGCGCTGTCGACTTCTGCGGGTCTGCTGCTGGTTATCTCGACCTCAGTGTCCCACGATTTGATGAAGAAAGGCTTTGCACCCAATATCTCGGATAAACAGGAACTGCTGTATGCCCGAATCGCAGCAGCCGTGGGTATCGTGATTGCCGGTTACTTCGGTATCAACCCACCAGGCTTTGTGGCAGCGGTTGTGGCATTTGCCTTCGGTCTGGCGGCATCCTCACTGTTCCCGGCCATCGTGATGGGGATCTTCTCCAAGAAGATGAACAAAGAAGGTGCTATTGCCGGTATGGTGCTGGGTCTGGCCTTTACCGCCGGCTACATCATCTACTTCAAGTTCGTAAACCCTGCTGCCAACGTGCCTGCCAACTGGCTGTTTGGGATCTCGCCTGAAGGTATCGGTATGATTGGTATGATTGTTAACTTCGTTACTGCTGTTGTAGTGGCCAAGCTGACCGCTGCGGTGCCAACCCATGTGGAAGAAATGGTGGAAGCCATTCGTTTCCCTAAAGGCGCTGGTGGAGCTTCAGATCACTGATAAACCCAGTGAGTAAAAGACAAAAGCGGCGCCCCTGGGCGCCGCTTTTTACTTAGGTCGAATAGTGACTTTTCAGGCCTCTGCCTTATAGTGGGACAAGAACCTGAAAACGGGACTCGCGCCCCGCCAACAGTGCGCTAAGCGGATGATTTTTATGGATGCCAGTGAAATACAGCCCCTGATGCAGTTCCTCGAACAATTGGTGCCCTTTGACTCGCTGCCGCAGGAGTTGCTGTCGGCCAGTGTCAGGGCGCTCAGTGTGGGCTACTACAGCAAAACCATGGGCCATGTGCCGCTGGATGCTGATCATCCGCAGCTTTATATTGTTCGCAGCGGCGCCTTTGAAGTGCGCGACGCCGAAGGCGAATTGGTTGACCGGCTGGGGGAGGGCGACTTCTTCGGCTTTCCGTCACTGCTCTCCGGTGAAGCCGTCTCCAACAAGGTGGCCATTCTGGAAGATGGTCTGGTGTATCACCTCGACCCTGACAGCTTTAATCGCCTGCGTCAGGAAAGCCGCGAGTTCGACCGCTTTTTTAACCGCGCCTTTGCCAAACGCATGCGCCATCAGGCACGTTTCAAGGCCAAGGAGCTAACCACCACCAGTCGCATCAGTTCGCTGATGTCAGGCTCGCCGCTCAGCATAGATTGCAATCACAGCATACGTCAGGCGGCGGTGATGATGCGTGATGCCCGGGTGTCGTCACTGCTGGTGACCGACAACCACAAGCTGTGCGGCATTCTCACCGACAGAGATCTGCGCAATCGGGTGCTCGCCGAAGGGCTGGATGCGGCGCTGCCGGTTCATCAGGCGATGACCCGCAACCCGGTGACCATCAGCGCCAGCGCGCTGGTATTTGAGGCCATGTTGGCCATGAGTGAGCGCAATATCCACCACCTGCCGGTGCTGGATGGCGATTCACCGGTCGGAGTGATTTCCAGCACTGATATTTTGCGCAGTCAGGGCTCTACGCCGCTGATGCTGATTGGCGAAATTGAGCGTCAGCGGGATCTGCCCAGTCTAATTGCGGTCAGTAAAAAAATTCCCGAACTTTTACAAAGTCTTATCAGCGCTGATGCAAGGGCGGAAGAAATCGGCCGGGTGCTGACGTCGGTGACCGATGCGCTGACCCGCAGGCTAATTGTGCTCAATCAGCAAATTTTAGGTGAGGCACCAATGGCCTTTTGCTGGCTTGCTTTTGGCTCCCAGGGCAGACAGGATCAGGCCGCCTGCTCGGATCAGGACAACGGCATGTTACTGGCCGCTGAGCCCGATGAGCAGGCGAGCGGCTACTTTGAAGCCCTGAGCAAAGCCGTGTGCGCGGGCCTCAATGAATGTGGCTATGTGTTTTGCCCGGGCGATATCATGGCTCAAAACCCCAAGTGGCGAATGTCGCTGCAACGTTGGCAACAGGTATTCGATAATTGGGTAAAAGCTCCCGATCCCAAGGCATTGATGCACGCGTCTATTTTCTTTGATATGCGGCCGGTGTTTGGCCCGCAAACCCTGTTCGATGCCCTGCAGGACAAGGTGCTCGCCGGCACCAAAGACAATGATATCTTCCTTGCCGGCATGGCTGGCAACAGTCTGAAAGAATCGCCGCCGCTGGGCTTTTTCCGCAAATTCGTGCTCGAGCGCGACGGCAGCGAAGTGAAAGGCATCGACTTAAAGCACAAGGGCAACGCCCTTATCAACGACATCGCCCGGGTGTACGCCCTGTCGGCCGGTATCAAAGAAGTGAACACCGCCAAGCGCATTCGTGCGCTGATGGAGCTTGGGGTGATTGGCCGTAAAGATGCGCTCAATCTCGCCGATGCCCATGAATTTATTGCCCATATGCGTCTTGCCAATCAGGGCGTACAACATCAGCAGGGGCAGGCGCTGAGTAACTTTCTCAAACCGCAGCAACTGTCTTCACTGGTGCGCCATCAACTGCGGGACGCTTTTAAAGTGGTCCACGATGCTCAGTCCGGGCTTCGGCTTAAATTTATGCGGAGCTTTTAATGGTATCCGGCGCCCTGGTGCGGCCAAGGCTGTGGTGGAAAAGCCGCGGCTTGTCGAGCGCAGCAGTACCGGCGCTTAAGCGGGTGCTGGACAGTCAACGAGCACTGCTTGGAAAACCGCTGGGGCAATTGCCACTGTTGGCACTGGATCTGGAGATGACCGGCCTTAGTCCCTTGCAAGACCAAATTCTCTCCATCGGTGTGGTGCCCATCGACAACGGACTGGTTAATCTGACAGGCGCCGCCAGCATTCTGGTGGAGATTGATGGCAGTGTCGGCCAAAGCGCTGCCATTCATGGCATTACCGACCGCGAGCTTGCCGGCGCCTTGCCCCTTGACGATGCCATGGCCTGGCTTTTGGATAAGCTTGAAGGTCGTATTGCGCTGGCTCACCACGCGCCGCTGGATCTGGGGTTTATCCGTGAGGGGCTCAGACGCGTTTATGGCGCTGAATTGCCACTGCTTGCTATCGATACCCTGCAACTTGAGCGCAGTCGCTTGCTTAGGGGGCAGGAAGTGATAAAAGAAGGCAGTCTTCGCCTTGGCGCAAGCCGCGGCCGCTACGGTTTGCCCGTGTATCACGCCCACAATGCACTGACCGATGCGCTGGCCTGTGCCGAACTGTTTTTGGCCCAAATTGCCTGTATGGGCGCTGCAACCCAGAGCGCCGATCCCTATTTATTGCTCTGCGATTAATACTCTTTTACAGATTTTCAGTCTCACTTCAGCGCAATTGATTTTAATCTCAATGTATTGAACCTGATGGGAGAGAGCCCATGCCTTTACCCCTGCTGTGGATTGGCGGCGCTGCACTTGGTGCGCTGGCGGTGGCGGATGCCAGAGAGTCGCGTAAAACGCTGCAGCGCAGGCGTGCCAGTGGTCTGACCGAGCTTAAGCACACTGACAAGGCCACAGTGCTGCACCCCAGCACCTGGCAAAGTGGCGGCAGGAAAACCACCCCAACCCCGGGTGCGCTGATGTGCTGCTATGTCTACGGGGTGATAGAGCACACCGGTATTTATCTCGGTGATGGCTTGATAGCTGAACTGCACGGCAGCGGCCTTATTCGTGCGGTATCGGCCCAGCGTTTTCTGCATGGCCGTACCGGCAGCCATATTTTCGTTGCGGCCGATGCCAACCATGAATGTCTGGCCCACGAAATGGCGGCCGAGCGCGCGGCCGAGGCCTTGTATCAGTACCGTGAGTACGACCTGCTTGAGAACAACTGTCATAGGTTTGTGTGGGGCTGTATCGGTGCTGAGGACAGAGAAATCCATGGTTTCAGCGATCTGAACGCTCTGGTGGCGAGGTTTTACGGCAAGGCAATTTACTGGGATGAGGCGAGACTCGACTATCTGAGCGAATAAGTGCTGACTTTGAGCGGGTCAGTGGCGCATCAGTTGGTTGCATCAGTGGGCGGTAGCGGGGAACAGATACAAAAAAGCCACCCGTTTGGGGTGGCTTTAAATTAGCAGCTATGCCAGTGCCTGGCTTACTTGCAGAAGTAGTTTACCGCGCGGCGAACCAGTTCAACGCCGGTCTCTTCGCAGGGTGGCAGCTCGGCATCGGACACGGCTATCGGAGTCACGCGCTCGCCCCACTTGAGTGCCAGAGCGGCTGAGGTCAAACCGGCACCAAAGGCGCACGACAAAATGGTATCGTTCGGTTTAATCAGGCCTTTTTCCAGCGCGTCACAAATGGCGATAGGGATAGTGGCTGCAGAGGTGTTGCCGTAGTTGGCGATATTCACAAAGGCTTTTTCCTTTGGAATACGCATCTTGCTCACCAGGGTGTCGATAATGCGCTCGTTGGCCTGATGGGGGATCACCAAATCCACATCGTCTTTCGACAGGCCGCATTTCTCCAGCACCTGAGCACTGAGTTTGCCCATGCCGTTAATGGCACGCTTGAAGATTTCCTGGCCATCAAACTGGATGTAAAAATCCAGTGATTCGGGGCTGAATCTGTCCATGGCGGTGCCGAAACCGGCTTTGAGGATATCGCGGCCATCGGGGTCGTTATTGAGCTCATAGCCCAGCACGCCGCCGGGGACATCGCTGGCTTCAACCACCACAGCGCCGGCGCCATCACCGAAGAGTACGGCGGTTTCGCGGCGAGACCAGTCCAAATAAAAGGTCAGGCGCTCAGCGCCAACAACCAGCACCTTCTTGCACTGGCCGCTTTTAATTTGCGAGCTGGCAAGGCCAAGGCCATACAGGAAGCCCGAGCAGGCGGCGTTGATATCGAAGGCGGCGCAGCGGGCACCCACATTGGCCTGCACGGTAGAGGCAATGTTGGGGATCAGAGTATCCGGGCTCGCGGTGGCCAGAATAATCATGTCCAGCTCGCTGCCGTCGATACCGGCTGCGGCGAGGGCACGCTTGGCGGCCAAACTGGCAAGCTCGGAAGTGTTTACATGGCTGACATGGCGCTGACTGATCCCGGTTCTGGGCTTAATCCATTCATCGGAAGTGTCGATAAAGGTGGCCAGATCGTGGTTGGTCAGTACGGCAGGGGGTACACATTTGCCCCAGCCGGTAATGGTGGCGTACTGCATAAAAATCTCTCAAACAAAAAAGGCAGAGCCAGTGGCCTGCCTTGTATATCCGACAACAAAGCTTGTGGCGTAAGCGTGTCGTCCCTGATTATTTCACCTGTTCCGCGACGAGATCGCGAATAGAGCCAGCGGCGTGCAGAATGTGCTCGCGCAGCAGGGCAACAGCCTTGTCGGTTTCTTTCTGCTTGCAATAGCTCAGCAGATCTCTGTGGTCTTGCTCGGCCCGCGGGATCCCGCCGGTCAGCAGCAACTGAAGACGAATGTAACGGTCACAGTTGGTGTTCAGGCCGTGCACCACTTCCAGCGTGTGGGGACGGTCGGCAGCCTGATACAAGGTGGTGTGGAACTTGGTGTTAAGCTCAGCCCAACTGCCAATGGCATCTTCCTGCTTAAACGCAGACTCAAGCTGTTCCAGCACTTTTTCCGCTTGGATCAGGTCTTCATCTTGCAGATTCGGGATGGCTTTTGCAAGCAGATCTGTCTCGATAAGCGCCCTGAGTTCAAACAATTCGGTCACCTGAGCGGCAGACAGCTCAGTGGCGGTAGCGCCCTTGTGGGCCTCGAATTTCACCAGCCCTTCGGCTTCGAGTTGCAGCAAGGCTTCCCGAACCGGAATACGGCTGACGTTCAGCTCCTCGGCCAATGCGCTTTGACGCAGCGGCTCCCCGGCGGCGATCTCCCCCGAGAGGATCTTTTCCCTAAGCACCTCTACCACGACCTGAGTGCGAGTTTTATGAACGATAGGCGTGTTTCGACTCATTTCTTATTCTTTATACCGAGATATTTTGATCGCCTAAGATTACCGCCAAAGAATGCATAAATAAAGGGAAACCATGGGTTTCCCTTTATCATTTTGCTCAACTGTTACTCGCGTCAGAATCGCTTCAGGCGCGTTGAGGTGGATTTCAGCGCCTCGGGTAACAGGCTATCGGGCATGTTCTGATAGCAGATGGGGCGTACAAAGCGCTTCATCGCCTCGGTGCCAACTGAGGTGCTGCGACTGTCGGTACTGGCCGGGTAAGGGCCGCCGTGGTTCATTGCCCGAGCGACTTCCACGCCGGTGGGCATCTGATTAAAGATGATCCGGCCGACTTTAAAACTAAGCCGCTGAATGATATCTGCAAAGGCTGCCACTTCGTCCTCCTGGCCGTGAACACTGGCGGTAAGCTGCCCCGGCAGGGCGGCAACCAGGGCCTGTAACTCGGCGTGGGACTCACATATCGCCACCAGGGCGAAGGGGCCAAAGATTTCATCGAGCAGCTCGGGTTTTGCCATCAGCTTGGCTGCGCTGATTTTTGCCAGCAGTGGCCGACTTTGGTGCGCCGCCTGCGCCGCCTGACCCTGGGCAAGAATATCCACCTCGCTGAGCATGGTCTCCACCGCGCTGTTGTAAGCGTGACAAATTCCCTGGCTTAACATGGCGTTGGCGCTCTGGGCGGTCAGGTTGTCCACCAGGGCAGCAAGGTAAGTATCAAGCCCGGCACCTTTAACTGTGATGATAAGCCCGGGGCTTGTGCAAAACTGGCCGTGGCCCATCATCATCGAGTTGACCTGGGCCTCAGCCAGTGAGGTCGCATCCGCGGCCAGTTTACCCGGCAACAGCAGCTGGGGATTCACAGAGCCAAGTTCGCCGTAAAATGGAATTGGCTCAGGGCGAAGGGCGCAGCGGTCCGCCAGTATACGGCCTACCTTGAGCGAGCCGGTAAAGCCGACGGCTTTAACCAAAGGGTGCTCGACCAGTGCGGTGGAAAGCGCAGGGCTTGCGCCCTGCAGCAGCGAAAACAGCCCCTTTGGCATGCCGGTGGCGTCGATGGCTCGCGCGATGGCGCGGGTTACCCGCTCGCTGGTGCCCGGATGGGCCGGATGGCCTTTGACGATAACGGCGCAACCTGCGGCGAGGGCCGAGGCTGTATCACCGCCGGCAGTGGAAAACGCCAGTGGGAAGTTGGATGCACCAAATACTGCTACTACCCCGAGCGGCAATTGTCCAAGCTTGAGTTCCGGCTTGGGCAGCGGTGTGCGGCCAGGGTTGGCTTCATCCATCAAAAACGTATCATAGGGCTCAGTAAGCACGGCGGCGAACAGTCTGAGCTGACCTGTGGTGCGGCCAAGCTCGCCGCGAATGCGTGCTTCCGGCAAGCCGGATTCGAGCATGGCCATGGGCACGATAAGTTCAGCATCCTGCTCAAGTTCGTTGGCGATGGCATTAAGCAGCGCTGCACGCTGTGTATCTGATGTTTGCTGATAGGCCCAGAATGCCTGCTCGGCTGCGAGCGCTGCGGCATTTACGTCACTGGCATCGGCCTCGGCAAAACGTTCGGGCAGCTGCTCATTGGTTTGCGGGTTGAAGCGGGCAAAGCCCGCTTCCTTTCCCTGCCATTGATGGCCAAAAAAGTTAAGGCCACAAAGGTCAGTAGTCATAGGAGATCCTTTTTAAATAAGCCCAGGAGGTGTGCGCCCGAGGGTTACACCACCTGGAAGCCAAAGGCGTAGGGGTCGGCGTCATCCACCGTGATGGCGTTTTGACCGAACACCTGGGCCCAGCCCTGAATACTGGGACGAATCGCATCATAGTCGCCCACCTTGGTGGCGGACTCGATACGGCCGATAAACTGACTGCCGATAATGCTCTCGTGGGTGTAGCTGTCGCCCACCTTGAGTTTGCCGCGGGCGTACAGCTGCGCCAATCGGGCGCTGGTACCTGTGCCGCAGGGTGAGCGGTCAATGGCTTTATCACCATAAAACACCGCATTGGCGCCGTCTGAGCCTTCGCTGATGGTGTCGCCAGTCCACAGCACGTGGCTAACACCGCGTACCGTTGGGTCGTTGGGGTGAATGCAGCTCAGGGTTTCGTGGGCCACCTGACGCACAATCGGGCTCCAGCGCAGAATATCCGCCGCACTCCAGTGACGCAGCCCGGGGAAGTTCGCCTGTGGGTCGACAATCACGTAATAATTACCGCCGTAGGACACATCCACCTTGAGGGTACCAAGACCCGGAATATCGAGAATCGCGTCTTTGTGGGCGAGATACGCCGGCACGTTGTAAATGCGTACCCAATCGACCTTGGCGCCGGTTTGCTGATAGTCAATCTCGATTTGACCGGCGGGCACATCCAGCACCAGTTTGCCGGGGGTTCTTGGTTTCAGCAGCCCGGTTTCGATGGCGGCGGTGATGGTGCCTATGGTGCCGTGGCCGCACATAGGCAAACAGCCGCTGGTCTCGATAAACAGAATCGAGGCGTCGGCATTGTCAGAGCAGGGCGGGTAAAGAAATGAGCCTGACATCATGTCATGGCCGCGTGGCTCGAACATCAATGCTTTGCGGATCCAGTCGTGATTGGCGAGGAAATCCTGACGCTTTTCACTCATGGTGCGGCCTGCAAGGTTAGGGTGGCCACTGGTGACCAGCCGCACCGGGTTACCGCAGGTGTGTGCATCGACGCAGAAAAATGTTCCTTTCATCATGGCCGTTGAGCTCCGGTTATCTAGTTATTATGGCTCTTTGTGCCAATCCACATGGCGAAGGGCAGCTTGAGTTTGCCATCAACCATGTGGACCGGCATCTTGGGATCAATCCAGATTGTACTTGGTCAGATCCAGGCGCTTTGCCATGGCTTCACCTACAACTTTCTCGACGTAGGCGCGCTCATCACCAATCAGCGTCATACGTGGCATGCGCACATTTTCACTGCCACGGCCGGCGATTTGCTCGGCGAACTTAATGCACTGAACCAGGGTAGGGATGGTATCGAGGCGCAGCAGCGGCATAAACCAGCGATAGATTTCACGGGCTTCCTCGATGCGACCGGCGCGGGCGAGCTTATAGAGGGTCACTGACTCGCGGGGGAACACGTTGGTGAGGCCGGAAATCCAACCTGTGGCGCCGAGCAGCAGTGATTCCAGCGCGATATCGTCTACACCGCAGAACAGGGTAAAGCGGTCGCCAAAACGGGTTTGCAGTTCGGTCAAGCGGCGGGTATCCGTGGTGGACTCTTTGATGGCCACGATATTGGGCTCGTCGGCCAGAATGGCGGTCATTTCGAGGTCGATATCCACGCCGTAGCTTACCGGGTTGTTATAAATCATGATTGGCAGACTGGTTGCGCGGGCCACCATCTGATAATGGGTAATGACTTCACGCTTGGTGCCACGATACACCACGGCTGGCAGCAGCATGACGCCGTCTACGCCAATGGCTTCCACATCCTGAACGTATTGCATGGCAAGCTGGGCAGTATTTTCGGTACAACCGGCTATCACAGGGATACGGCCTTTCACCACACCCACGGTGTGCTTGAGGAATGCACGCTTTTCATCGGCACTCAAAGAGGCGTTTTCACCAATGGTACCCAGAGCGATGATACCGTCGATGCCGTCCTCAATCAGCTGCTCCAGCATGCGGGTATTGGATTCAAAGTTGATGCTGCCATCTTCATTGAATTGGGTGGAAATTGCTGGATATACACCTTGCCAGTTAACTTTCATGTTCAAACCTCGAATTAGTCTTGTCTTCTTAATTTTTCCCCTTGCCCGGTGGCGAAAGGAGAGGATGCGCTCGGCATTGCGATAAGTTATAGTATATTGTATACAATAAATCAATCCAGAAAAATGCTGATCACAGATTATTTGAATCCTGGCCATGCGTCACTATATATTGCATACATTATTACAAGAGGATGTGGATACGATGGAACCCCGGCAAGCCCCAGCACCCTTAACACTGAGCGCCGAGCAGCGCTCGGGCTATCGACAAATCACCACCCTGGATGCGCACACGGAAGGAGAGCCACTGAGGATCATTACCTCAGGTTATCCGCCGTTTCCGGGCAACAGCATTCTGGAGAAACGTCAGCATTTGATGGCGCAACTCGATGATTATCGCAAGCTGTTGATGTTTGAACCCCGCGGTCATGCGGACATGTATGGTGCGCTGATCACCGAGCCTGTGACGCCCGGCGCCGACTTTGGCGTGCTGTTTTTACATAACGAAGGCTATTCCAGCATGTGTGGCCATGCGGTGCTGGCTCTGGCCACCGTGTACTGCGAAACCGGCGCCATTCCCATGCCGGGAGGTGTGGCAGAAATTGGTATAGACGCGCCGGCGGGCTTTATCCGCGCCCGCGCTGAACGTGATGCTGAGGGGAAAATCCGCGCCAGCTTTATCAATGTGCCGTCCTTTGCTGAGGCGCTGGATTTAACCGTGGAGGTGCCTGGCATAGGTGCCGTCAACTTTGATATCGGCTTTGGCGGCGCTTACTACGCCTATGTGGATGCCGATATTTTGGGGCTGGACTGCTCGCCGGAAAATGTCAGCCAGCTGATAGATTGGGGCAGACGAATAAAACAGGCTGTGATGACGAAGTTCGCTATCCAGCATCCGCTCGAAGCCGATTTAAGCTTTCTTTACGGCACTATTTTTACATCCGCTAAGGTTTCTGTGCCGGAGACTCATTCACGCCATGTGTGCATCTTTGCCGATGGCGAGGTTGACCGCTCTCCCACCGGAACCGGTGTCGCGGGCCGGATAGCACTGCTGCATGCCAAGGGCGATGTATCGCTCAATCAGCCGCTGGTGATTGAAAGCATTGTGGGCGGACAAATGACGGTTGAGGCAATCGACAGCTGCGATTTTTACGGTAAAAGCGCCGTTATCCCGCGAGTATCGGGTCGGGCGTTTATTACCGGTGAGCATAGATTTTTGCTCCATCCGGACGATATTTTTCAAACCGGCTTCTTGCTGCGCTGAGGTGTGGGATGAGTAAAGATAAATCTCAGCACCTCCAGGCAGGTACAGCCTCCGATGAGGCTCTGCAGGTTATTGTGGTTGGTGCCGGTGTAGTGGGGCTTGCCAGTGCGGTGGCGCTTGCCCGCCGTGCTTTTAAGGTCACGGTTATCGATAAGGAAGGCGTGGCCGCGGGCGCCTCGTTTGGCAATGCGGGCCATTTTGCCACCGAGCAGGTGTTTCCCCTGGCCGATCCTGCCTTGCTGCCCAAGTTACCCGGCATGCTGCTGGACCCTCTGGGGCCGTTTCGTATTCGCCCGGCGTATTTCCATAAGGCGCTGCCCTGGTTTATGCGTTTTGTGGTCAATATGAGTCGCAAAAACCGCGAACGTAACGGGGTTGCCATCAAGGCGCTGAATCTGAGGTCGATGGCGGCCACACGTGAGCTGCTTGCGTTTTGTGGCAGGCCGGAGCTGTTGGTTGAAAATGGCTCGCTGCTGGTATTTGAAACCCGGGATAAGCAGGTAATTGACGCTGAGTTTCGCCATTACCGCGATGCGGGCGTTGCGGTAAAGCTGCTGACTGGCGATGAGGCCCGTGCACTGGAGCCAAGCTTAACCGAAGCCATTACCGCAGCGCTCTGGTTTACCGAGGTGGGCCACACCCCGAGCCCTAAGGCCATTTGTGATGCGCTGGCAGACACACTCCTCAGGCTGGGTGGCAGTATTGAGCTTGGCTGTGTTAAGCAGTTGCAGGGGCCATCAGCATTGCTGGACGATGGCAGAAAGCTTACGGCAGACAAGGTGCTGCTTTGTGCCGGCGCCTGGTCACGGCCTTTGGCACTGAGTGCGGGTCATAAGGTGCCGCTCGATACCGAACGTGGTTATCACTTGATGATGCCGCAGCAAAGTGGCCTCAAGCGGCCGGTGGCATCGTTCGACAGAAAGTTCATCATTACCCCCATGGACGGCGGCACACGTTTGGCGGGCACAGTGGAATTTGGCGGCCTTGAGGCGCCCATGTCACCGGCGCGTGCAGATTGTTTGCTGCCCCACGCCAGGGCGCTGCTGCCAGCGGTGTTCGCCGCAGCAACCCTAGAGGATGGTGAGCGTTGGATGGGATTCAGGCCCTCAATGCCGGACAGCCTGCCGGTGCTGGGTGAAAGCCAAAGCCCGGGGGTGTTTCTTGCGTTTGGGCATCAACATCTCGGGCTTACCTGGGCGGCAACGACGGCCGAACTGATGGGGCAACTGATGACAGGTGAAACCCCTGCCATCGAGATGAGCCCTTACAGTGTGAGCCGCTTCGATTAAGGCAGCTAGAAAGCTGGAATGTTAAAAGCTAAAGGCGACCAACTGGTCGCCTTTTTAATGTTTGCAGCAGTTTATCCTGCCGTGATACGACCAGCCATAAAGGCTTCAATCTCATCTGTGCTGCGCGGGCAGGCAGCCGAGAGGTTTTCACAGCCGTCTTCAGTGACCAGCATATCGTCCTCAATCCGCACGCCCATGCCACGATACTCGCTCGGTACATCCATCGCGTCGGCCGGAATATAGATGCCGGGCTCTATGGTAAACACCATGTCGGGCTCAAGCGCGCGCCAATTGCCACTGCCATCCTGATAAGGCCCCACATCATGCACATCCATCCCGAGCCAGTGGCCGGTTTTGTGCACAGTGAAGCGTTTGTAGCTTTCGCTTTTCATTACCTCATCAAGCGAGCCTTGAAGCAGGCCTAGTTCAATCAGCCCCTTGGCCATCACTTCCATGCAGGTTTCATACAGAATGTTCCAGCGGGTGCCCGGGCGTACCCTGGCGATAGCAGCATCGAGTGCGGCCAATACCAGATTGTGAATGCGCCGCTGCGCTGGGGTGAAGCGACCTGTGGCGGGAAAGGTGCGGGTGATATCGGCACTGTAATGGCCGTACTCGGCGCCGGCATCTACCAGTATCAGTTCGCCTTCATTTACCGTGCAGCAATTTTCCTCATAATGCAGGCAGCAGGCGTTGTTACCGGCTGCGACAATATTGGGGTAACCCACATCCACGCAGCCGTGCTTGGCAATTTCAAGCATAAAGGTGGCGGCGAGTACGCCTTCGTTTACTCCCGGGGCAGCGGCCTGCATCAGTGCCTTGTGGCCAGCAATGGAGGCATTGACCGCATGGCGAATAAGGCCAATTTCGGCCTGAGACTTAATCACCCGCATTGGGTGCAGCACGGAAGCGAGCGCCGAGAGCTGCCGGTAGGCCTTGGGCACATCAAAGGGCGTTTGAAAACGCTCGCGATTAATAAGCTGCCAGAGGTTGGGCAAGCGATTTAACTCATCACTGACATAAATCCGGGTTTTGCCTTTGAGCAGTTCAAGTAGTTTGGGCTCGAATTCATCGATAATAAATGCATCGTCTGCGCCATAGTCACAGATAGCGCCCTGTGGCCCTGAGCGTTTGCCAAAGCTCACTTCGGCGTCTTTATCCCTCGGCCTGCAAAACAGAATGAGGGTGTCATCACCATCTTCACGATACAGCACTGCATAGGCGTCCGGCTCGGCGAAGCCGGTGAGGTACAAAAAGTCATTGTCCTGGCGGAAGTGGTATTTAATATTTTTGCTGCGCACCTTTTGGCTATAGGCTGCCATCACCACCAAACTGCCTGTTGGCAGGGCATCGAGCAGCGCTCGGCGACGATCGCGGTGCAGGTCGGCATCAACGGCAGAACTCATTTGGCTGGCCATAACATCCTCATTGAAAGTGGGCGGATAAACCGGGAAGGTTTTATTGATTGCATGTTAGTTGTATGCAATATGCAAAACAAGTGAAAAACTTGTTCCGGCCATCCATCTTGGCGGTGCATTTCCGATAAAGGAGTGAAATAATAGCGCCACTTGCAAATCCGGAGTGACTGAAGTGAACCGAGCGGTATTTCTCGACAGAGACGGCGTCATCAACAAAGACCATGGTTATGTGCATAAGGTGGACGACTTTGAATACATTGAAGGTGTATTCGAGGCCTGTCTTGCTTTGAAAAACATGGGATATAAGTTGGTTGTAGTAACCAATCAGTCTGGTATCGCCCGCGGCATGTATTCCGAAGATGAGTTCCACACGCTTACTGAGTGGATGGACTGGAACTTCGCCGACAAGGGTGTGGATTTTGATGGTATCTATTACTGCCCGCACCATCCTGAGAAAGGCATTGGTGAGTATAAGCAGGATTGCGAATGTCGTAAGCCAAAACCTGGCATGTTGGTCTCTGCTGCCAAGTTCCTCAAAATCGACCTGTCCAAATCCGTGATGGTGGGTGATAAAGCCGATGATATGCGCGCTGCAGAGGCCGCGGGTATCCCAACCAAAATTTTGGTGAGAACCGGCAAGCGCGTCGACACAGAAGGTGAAGCCCTTGCCAGCAAAGTGCTGGACAGCATCGCCGATGTACCTGGGTTTCTTAAGTCTTAACCCACTTCCAATTGATAAGCCGCCTTACTGGCAAAAAATACGTCGGCGGCTAAAATCTATCCACTTGGCACATTAATCCAATAAAAGGGCTTGCGCTCTCGAACCAAGCCCCTATAATGCGCCTCCGTTGACTGACAGCAATGCTGCGAAACAGTCGGTTCTTTAAAAATTTATCAAGCAATCTGTGTGGATACTCGCAGGTTGATGAAGTCGACAAAACGATTTTATCAATGAAAGAGTTTTCATGCAGAGCATGACAGCAGAAATTCATTGAGACCAAAACTTTAATTGAAGAGTTTGATCATGGCTCAGATTGAACGCTGGCGGCAGGCCTAACACATGCAAGTCGAGCGGCAGCGGGAAGATAGCTTGCTATCTTTGCCGGCGAGCGGCGGACGGGTGAGTAATACCTGGGGATCTGCCCAATCGAGGGGGATAACAGTTGGAAACGACTGCTAATACCGCATACGCCCTACGGGGGAAAGGAGGGGACCTTCGGGCCTTCCGCGATTGGATGAACCCAGGCGGGATTAGCTAGTAGGTGAGGTAATGGCTCACCTAGGCGACGATCCCTAGCTGTTCTGAGAGGATGGACAGCCACACTGGAACTGAGACACGGTCCAGACTCCTACGGGAGGCAGCAGTGGGGAATATTGGACAATGGGGGAAACCCTGATCCAGCCATGCCGCGTGTGTGAAGAAGGCCTTCGGGTTGTAAAGCACTTTCAGTGGGGAGGAAAGGTTGTTGGTTAATACCTAACAGCTGTGACGTTACCCACAGAAGAAGCACCGGCTAACTCCGTGCCAGCAGCCGCGGTAATACGGAGGGTGCAAGCGTTAATCGGAATTACTGGGCGTAAAGCGTGCGCAGGCGGTCTGTTAAGCGAGATGTGAAAGCCCCGGGCTCAACCTGGGAACTGCATTTCGAACTGGCAGACTAGAGTCTTGTAGAGGGGGGTAGAATTCCAGGTGTAGCGGTGAAATGCGTAGAGATCTGGAGGAATACCGGTGGCGAAGGCGGCCCCCTGGACAAAGACTGACGCTCAGGCACGAAAGCGTGGGGAGCAAACAGGATTAGATACCCTGGTAGTCCACGCCGTAAACGATGTCTACTCGGAGTTTGGTGTCTTGAACACTGGGCTCTCAAGCTAACGCATTAAGTAGACCGCCTGGGGAGTACGGCCGCAAGGTTAAAACTCAAATGAATTGACGGGGGCCCGCACAAGCGGTGGAGCATGTGGTTTAATTCGATGCAACGCGAAGAACCTTACCTACTCTTGACATCCAGAGAACTTTCCAGAGATGGATTGGTGCCTTCGGGAACTCTGAGACAGGTGCTGCATGGCTGTCGTCAGCTCGTGTTGTGAAATGTTGGGTTAAGTCCCGCAACGAGCGCAACCCTTATCCTTACTTGCCAGCGGGTAATGCCGGGAACTTTAGGGAGACTGCCGGTGATAAACCGGAGGAAGGTGGGGACGACGTCAAGTCATCATGGCCCTTACGAGTAGGGCTACACACGTGCTACAATGGTCGGTACAGAGGGTTGCGAAGCCGCGAGGTGGAGCTAATCTCATAAAGCCGGTCGTAGTCCGGATTGGAGTCTGCAACTCGACTCCATGAAGTCGGAATCGCTAGTAATCGTGGATCAGAATGCCACGGTGAATACGTTCCCGGGCCTTGTACACACCGCCCGTCACACCATGGGAGTGGGCTGCACCAGAAGTAGATAGCTTAACCTTCGGGAGGGCGTTTACCACGGTGTGGTTCATGACTGGGGTGAAGTCGTAACAAGGTAGCCCTAGGGGAACCTGGGGCTGGATCACCTCCTTACCTAAGCGACACATTATCCTGCTGAGTGTTCACACAGATTGCTTGATAGAAGATAAAGAGACAAATGCGATGGGTCTGTAGCTCAGGTGGTTAGAGCGTTCGCCTGATAAGCGAGAGGTCGGTAGTTCGAGTCTACTCAGACCCACCAAATCTCCGCTTTTGCTTTGTTGTAAAGCTCGTCGTTTACACCAGTAAACTTCCTCACTTTACGCCGCGCATAAGCGAAGATTAATACAGCATTTGTTTCAGACTGCATATTGCAGAAACGGGGCTATAGCTCAGCTGGGAGAGCGCCTGCTTTGCACGCAGGAGGTCTGCGGTTCGATCCCGCATAGCTCCACCACTATTCAATATGTGAGTCTCAGGACATAAGTCCCAAGGATAGAGACGCCAAAGATAAGTGATGAATTTATCTTTGGCTTTTTTAAGCCCGCTCTTTAACAATTTGGAAAGCTGATAGTAGAAATCAAAACGACTCTTCTGAGTTGGATTGATGAATACAAAAATTGAGTTCTCAAACACTTCAATCAAGTGTTTTGGAAATTCTTCAAGGCGAGTTCAGTAAAATGAACTATCGAAAACCAGCTGGTTGCAATACAGCGCGGTGAGGAAACTCATCCGGGTTGTATGGTTAAGCGACTAAGCGTATACGGTGGATGCCTTGGCAGTCAGAGGCGATGAAGGACGTAGTAACTTGCGAAAAGCGTTGGTGAGGTAGTAACAACCGTTATAGCCAGCGATGTCCGAATGGGGAAACCCGGCACCATAAGGTGTCATCACTACATGAATACATAGTGTAGTGAGGCGAACGAGGGGAACTGAAACATCTAAGTACCCTCAGGAAAAGAAATCAACCGAGATTCCCTCAGTAGCGGCGAGCGAACGGGGATTAGCCCTTAAGTCTTCGGGGTGTTAGTGGAATGCGTTGGAAAGCGCAACGGTACAGGGTGACAGTCCCGTACACGACAACTAACCGATGATGAAATCGAGTAAGGCGGCACACGTGATATGTTGTCTGAACATGGGGGGACCATCCTCCAAGGCTAAATACTCCTGACTGACCGATAGTGAACCAGTACCGTGAGGGAAAGGCGAAAAGAACCCCTGTGAGGGGAGTGAAATAGAACCTGAAACCGTATACGTACAAGCAGTGGGAGCGGTTCTTGAGACCGTGACTGCGTACCTTTTGTATAATGGGTCAGCGACTTACGTTTTGTAGCGAGGTTAAGCGAATAGCGGAGCCGTAGGGAAACCGAGTGTTAACTGCGCGTTTAGTTGCAAGGCGTAGACCCGAAACCCGGTGATCTAGCCATGGGCAGGTTGAAGGTTGAGTAACATCAACTGGAGGACCGAACCGACTAATGTTGAAAAATTAGCGGATGACTTGTGGCTGGGGGTGAAAGGCCAATCAAACCGGGAGATATCTGGTTCTCCTCGAAAGCTATTTAGGTAGCGCCTCGGACGAACACCTTTGGGGGTAGAGCACTGTTAAGGCTAGGGGGTCATCCCGACTTACCAACCCTTTGCAAACTCCGAATACCAAAGAGTGCTATCCGGGAGACAGACGGCGGGTGCTAACGTCCGTCGTCAAAAGGGAAACAACCCAGACCGTCAGCTAAGGTCCCAAAGTAATTGCTAAGTGGGAAACGATGTGGGAAGGCTTAGACAGCTAGGATGTTGGCTTAGAAGCAGCCATCATTTAAAGAAAGCGTAATAGCTCACTAGTCGAGTCGGCCTGCGCGGAAGATGTAACGGGGCTAAGCAATTCACCGAAGCTACGGGTGTACACGATAACGTGTACGCGGTAGAGGAGCGTTCTGTAAGCCGTTGAAGGTGAAGGGGTAACCCACACTGGAGGTATCAGAAGTGCGAATGCTGACATGAGTAACGATAAAGGGGGTGAAAAACCCCCTCGCCGAAAGACCAAGGGTTCCTGTCCAACGTTAATCGGGGCAGGGTGAGTCGACCCCTAAGGCGAGGCCGAAAGGCGTAGTCGATGGGAAACGGGTTAATATTCCCGTACTTCTGCTAACTGCGATGGAGAGACGGAGAAGGCTAGGCCAGCACGGCGTTGGTTGTCCGTGTTTAAGGTGGTAGGTAGTGTGCTTAGGCAAATCCGGGCACATATATACCGAGAGCTGATGACGAGGTGCTACGGCACTGAAGTGGTTGATGCCATGCTTCCAGGAAAATCTTCTAAGCTTCAGGTTAGCAGGAATCGTACCCCAAACCGACACAGGTGGTCGGGTAGAGAATACCAAGGCGCTTGAGAGAACTCGGCTGAAGGAACTAGGCAAAATGGTACCGTAACTTCGGGAGAAGGTACGCTGCTGGCGGTGATGGGACTTGCTCCTTAAGCTGCTGGCAGTCGCAGATACCAGGTGGCTGCAACTGTTTATCAAAAACACAGCACTGTGCAAACTCGCAAGAGGAAGTATACGGTGTGACGCCTGCCCGGTGCCGGAAGGTTAATTGATTGGGTTATCGCAAGAGAAGCTCATGATCGAAGCCCCGGTAAACGGCGGCCGTAACTATAACGGTCCTAAGGTAGCGAAATTCCTTGTCGGGTAAGTTCCGACCTGCACGAATGGCGTAATGATGGCCACGCTGTCTCCAGCCGAGACTCAGTGAAGTTGAAATTGCGGTGAAGATGCCGTATACCCGCGGCTAGACGGAAAGACCCCGTGAACCTTTACTATAGCTTGGCACTGAACATTGACCCTACATGTGTAGGATAGGTGGGAGACTTTGAAGCGGGAACGCCAGTTCTCGTGGAGTCAATCTTGAAATACCACCCTTGTAGTGTTGGTGTTCTAACCTCGGTCCATGAATCTGGACTAGGGACAGTGCCTGGTGGGTAGTTTGACTGGGGCGGTCTCCTCCCAAAGAGTAACGGAGGAGCACGAAGGTTGGCTAAACACGGTCGGACATCGTGTGGTTAGTGTAATGGCACAAGCCAGCTTAACTGCGAGACAGACACGTCGAGCAGGTACGAAAGTAGGTCATAGTGATCCGGTGGTTCTGTATGGAAGGGCCATCGCTCAACGGATAAAAGGTACTCCGGGGATAACAGGCTGATACCGCCCAAGAGTTCATATCGACGGCGGTGTTTGGCACCTCGATGTCGGCTCATCACATCCTGGGGCTGAAGTCGGTCCCAAGGGTATGGCTGTTCGCCATTTAAAGTGGTACGCGAGCTGGGTTCAGAACGTCGTGAGACAGTTCGGTCCCTATCTGCCGTGGGCGTTGGAAGATTGAGGGGGGTTGCTCCTAGTACGAGAGGACCGGAGTGAACGAACCGCTGGTGTTCGGGTTGTCATGCCAATGGCATTGCCCGGTAGCTACGTTCGGAATCGATAACCGCTGAAAGCATCTAAGCGGGAAGCGAGCCCCAAGATGAGTCTTCCCTTGGACCTTGAGTCCACTGAAGAGCCGTCCGAGACCAGGACGTTGATAGGCAGGGTGTGTAAGCGTTGTGAGGCGTTGAGCTAACCTGTACTAATGACTCGTGCGGCTTAACCATACAACCCAGATGGGTTTCAGATGGTAATAGATAGTCTTGAAGAGACCAGACTTGATTGAAGTGATAACTCAAGCTCGATAGAGCATCAGCTTTCCGAATTAACTGATTGGAAATCCTGACGCAGGAAATCTCATGGCTGACAAAGCCGTGACAGAGCGAAAGGCGCAGTGTAGCAGCGCTACATGAGCACTTGAGCGAAAGAACAATGCAGTCAGACAAGAGATTAACCAGTCAGAACAGTTTATGCTTGGTGACAATAGCGCTCTGGTCCCACCTGATCCCATTCCGAACTCAGTAGTGAAACGGAGCAGCGCCGATGGTAGTGTGGGGTCTCCCCATGTGAGAGTAGGTCATTGCCAAGCGCCTATTTCTGGTTTCCACTTTGAAAAGTGAAATCAAACAGTGTTGAAGAGGCCACCCAGACGGGTGGCCTTTTTGCATTTCAGCACTCAGCCTTGTACTTACCACCGGCTTTTTGATTTCGCCCCTGCTTTATAAGAGTTTCTTAACAGAACTGATTTACGCTATGGGTTAAACTGTGGCCATTGCTCAGGGGAGATTGCTATGTTGCTGAAAATACTGCTGACGTTGGTTGTTATATCCGCCGCTTATTTTTCATATAAAAAGCGCAAACCCGTCACCCCTGCAGTGAGTGCCAATGGCTTACTCACCCGTTATCTGGCGATGGGCACTCTGTTTACAGCGGTGCTGCTAAGCTCCGTGTGGCTTGGCTGGCGTTGGTACGATGGCAATCGGGTGTTGTCTGTTACCATAGTTTCCCCAGCTGAGGGCGAACAGAAGACCTTCAAGGTGCGTAAACGCGATTTGGGACAGTCAGAGCTTGAAACCCTCGATGGCCTTAAAATCCGCTTGTCTTCCCAGGAGCGAATAATGATCTCCAGCTCTGACCAGCAATAAATCAACGTCTTATTTCAAAGATCTCTGCTTTTCATTCTGTGGTTATCGGGTAAACTAGCCGCGGTTTCAGATTGCTCCCCGTGTGAACGGGTTAGGGAGGTTCCATGATCACTGCATATGTGTATGAAAATCGTCAATTGACCATACTCGAACTTGGCATTCAGGATCCCATCCCCCCGGCAACCTTGTGGCTTGATCTGTACAAGCCGGAAGACGAGGAGCGTGAGTGGCTGGCACAGTTCTCAGTTGAAGAGCTGCCGGACGAGGAAGACATCAACGAGATTGAAGCCTCGGCCCGTTTCTATCAAAACAGCGACGGTTTGCACATTAACTCCTTGTTCCCGCAGCGAGTGGGGCAGGATGTGCGCGGCGTTAACGTCTCGTTTAACCTCAGAACCAATTTCCTGCTGACCATCCGTGAAGAGGATGTGGGTCTTATCCGCTTGCTCAGAAACTACCTGCGCCTTGGCAGACTTGAAGCCTCCACACCGCAGGAGCTGTTTATCGAGCTGTTCAATCTGAAGGTGGACTATCTGTCTGACTTGATTGAAGACGTGTACACGGTGCTTGAGAATGTGGGCGAAGAAGTGTTCGAGAGCCAGGAGCTGGATGAAGTCTTCAAGCTCATCACCATTCAGGAAGACGCCAACGGCAAAATCCGCCTCAGTTTGCTCGATACCCAGCGCTCACTGCGCTACATGCAACGCTATTACCGCGGTCAGCTGACCGACGAGGACATGAAGGATCTGCGGGAGATGCTGTCGGATATCGAATCTTTGATGCCCCACAGCCAGTTTATCTTCGACAAGCTGAACTTTCTGCTCGATGCCGCCATGGGTTTTACCAGTTTGCAGCAGAACAAAATCATCAAGATCTTCTCGGTTGCTGCGGTTGTGTTTCTGCCACCCACCCTGATTGCGTCGAGCTATGGCATGAACTTTACCACTATGCCGGAACTGGAATGGCAATATGGCTACCCCATGGCCATCGCCATGATGCTGGCGAGTGCTGCCGGGACCTATTTCTTCTTTAAACGTAAACGCTGGTTGTAAGCTCAGGCTTTAAACAGCGGGATTACGTCGGCGCTGGTGCGCTCGAGGTAATTGGGCTCGTTGATGAGGTTTTGCAGGGTGTGGAGTTTGCCGCGCATCATGCTCATGGCCACCACACAGCGATGGTAGGGGTTGCTGCAGCGCTCCAGTTGACGGTCAAGGTTAAACACAAGGCACTCCAGTTGTGCCTTGTTGCACTCAGATCCTTCTATCACTTCACGGTTGAGCGTGCTCCTGAGCCGCTCCAACTCATCGGGTTGGTTATCGGCCATCCACAGCAGCGTATCGAAATCCGGCAAGGGTGTCATAAGCGCCCCCTTTAACACGTCTGGTGATTTTGGTGATTCCTCCACACTAGACAAAGGGGATTGCCAAGGCAAGACAACTTGGGTCTAAGCGCAGAGCGGCGCGGCTTTGAAGGTTATATACAGTAAAAAGGCGCATCTGGAATAATGCGCCTTTTTAGTGGGATCAGCCCTGGCCGTCCTGGCCGAAAAAGTAAGTTACCCGTTCTCGTGGATTGAGATAATTGAAGATTTTCTCGGGTAGCGCGGCGGGTGGCAGACAGCGCACTATGCTGAGTCCCTCGGCTTCAAGGTCAATTATAGGAGCCTGATCTTTTGGCACCAGCGCATCGTAAACCATGATCCTCGGGAACAGCAGCTTACTGAGGTTAACGGCCATGACCATACCGAACTGACCACTGGTCAGCTCGACAACAGAGCCTGGCGGGTAAATCCCCAACATACGGATAAGTTGACCGATAAAGTCGCCATTGAGTTTACCTTTGTAATTTTTGAAGAGATAACCCAATGCCGCATAAGGGGTTTTCGCTTTGGAAACGTTTTCAGGATGGCAAAGTTTGTCGTACTCATTCACCACAGCTGCGAGCTGTGACAGCTGGCATAGCTCCTTGGCTTTTAATGCTTTGGGGTAGCCGGTGCCGTCCAAAAATTCGTGGTGATTGGTGATGACCGGCAAGGCCTTTTCGGGGAAATTCTCGGCAAGCTTCACCAGCTCAGCGCCAAAAAGCGGATGCTGCTTGATAAAGTTCTCTTCCGGTGTGGTCAGCGGTGCCTGCTTTTTTAAGATTTGAGCCGGCACCTTGAGCTTGCCCACGTCGTGGAACAGTGCTCCCATGCCGAGCGCCTCAATTTCGCTTCGCTCCCAGCCCAGCTCCTTGGCGATGAGCATGCTCAGCACGGCCACGTTAAGGGAGTGATAGTAGATGCCATCGTCTTTTTTGGCGTCGCCCATCAGATGCAGCACCAGGTTATCGCTGTCGAGCAGCTGGCTGGTGATGTCGTGGATAAGGGCTTCGGCATCCTGAATTGCATTCAGAGGGCGGCTTCGCAACTTGCTGATAAGGCTTCGCATTTTGGCAAGCGAGCGGTCAAATTCCTGCTCGGTTTTGCCCAGTTCGCGGCGCATCTTCTTCAGCTTGTCGATTTGCTCTTGCTTCTTTTTGTCGAGGGTTTCCCGCAGTGGTTCCAGGGATTCTGCAGGCGCTGGCTTATTCGCAGCTTCTTCTTTCAGCGGCGGCACATCGCTGCGATCGAGATCGACAAACACATGCTCAATACCCAGGCTTCTGATCAGCTGGATTTGCGCTTCTTGTTTCAGGCGGAAGCTGTTGAATAAAAAAGGGTGGTCCTTCCAGGCCACAGGCAGGCGAACAAAGTTGCCAACCTGCAGTTGGTTGACGCTAACCTTACAACATTTATTCATATGGGGTCAGTCAATTACGAGAGGGTTAAGTTTAGCCCAATGGTAATACTTTACAATTACTTAACTGACGTGTCAGCATAGTAAGACATAAGAATTCCCTGAGTGTGACATGGATTTTATCGAAGTATACCCGAACGCGATACCGGATGAGCTGTGTGATCGCTTAATTAGTGTGCTGGAACAACATCCTGGCGTGGTTGACGGCAAAACCGGCAATGGGGTGGACAAAGAGAAAAAGCTCAGCCGGGACATCACACTGGACGCCTTCAACGAATTAATGCCTATCCGCAACGAACTGCTTGGCTATGCGCTCAAGGGCACGGTGGATTACTTTGATAAGTATTCCATGGCACTGATGGGGGCGGTCGCCGTGCAGGTGGCGGACGAGCAGGGCAAGCCGGTGACCCTGACTCCGGCAAACTATGACACTCTTGGCCATCCACGCGCCGATGCACTGGTGAAGTACCTGTATCGCAGCGGGACCATCAATATCCAAAAGTATCCCAAGGGCAAGGGCGGCTACCCACACTGGCACTCAGAGCAGTTTCCCCAAAATGGACATAACGAAGCGCTGCACCGGGTGGTGCTGTATATGTTTTACCTCAATGATGTTGAAGAGGGCGGCGAGACAGAGTTTTTCTATCAGGGCCGTAAACTGAAGCCGACCAAGGGCACCATGGTGATTGCGCCCGCAGGCTTTACTCACACCCACAGAGGCAATGTGCCGCAAAGCTCGGATAAATACATAGCGACTTCCTGGGTAATGTTTAATCGCGCCGAGCAGCTGTACGCGAAGCTGGGGCAGTAGTTCGCGCCGCTTAGCGCCGCCCACTACAGATTATGCAAAAAGAGATTATGCAAAAAGGCCGCAATGCGGCCTTTTTTTTAACCCAATTTCACTGGCAGAACAGTTACAGCGGGATGCGGATCCGGAACAGAGCGCCTTCCAGAATGGACTCTTCAATGGTCAGCACGCCGTTGTAGCTCGACACGATTTCGTGGCAAACCGCAAGCCCGATACCCTGGCCCGGGCTTTGGGTGTCGGCCCTCACGCCGCGCTCGATAATCTTTTGCCGCAGGCTCTCGGCCACGCCGGGGCCATCGTCTTCCACTCTGAGTTCAAATTCGCCGCGGGCGTTGATTTCGGCGCTCACCCGCACCATGCCAATACACAGCCGGAAGGCATTTTCCATCAGGTTGCCACACAGCTCCATAATGTCGCCTTTATCGCCGGGGAACAGCAACATAGGTGGAATGCGGGCAGAAAACTGCACGTCTTTGTCGCGATAGATTTTGAACAGCATCTGCGATAGCTGAGTCACCAGTGGCAGCAGCTGGGTTTGCTCCTGCTTCAGGCCTTTACGACCGAGCATGGCGCGCTTGAGCTGATACTTCACCAGATGATCCATCTGGCTGACCTGTTCCATTACCTTTTCGCCGGCTTCCTGTTGATGCAGCGCCCTGTCATCCAGAATGGCATGCACCGCTGCCAGCCGGGTTTTGAGGCTGTGGGCGAGGTCATTCATGGCGTTTTGATAACGCTCCTGCTGGGCAGCTGATTGCTGCAGCAGTTGGTTAAGTGCCTGGGTAACGCCTTCAAGCTCCACCGGGTAGCCGTCCGATAAGGACTTGGCTTTGCCATCGGCAATGGATTTGAGTTCTTCCTGCATCCGCACCAGCGGACGCATCCCCCAGTAGGCGGCACTGACCAGCAGGATCAGCGCCAGTACCAACACCAGTGCCAGCCTGAAATAGGTACGGCGACTGAACTTGCTGTATTCCTGCTCGAGTTTCTCGGCATCTTTCATTACCAGCAGGTTGTAGTGCACCTTGGCGATGTCCACCGACAGCATATAGATGTAGTAGCCGCGGCCATCGGAGAGGGTAAGGTAGTAGGGCGGCGACTCGCCTTTGATTTCGGCAAAGCGCTCACAGGTGTCGAACAGCCCCCGGTCAACCGCCATCGAAGAGGTCCATACCTGCTTGAATCTGTCATCGCAGCTGGCCATTACGTAGCGCTCGGTTTTGCGGTTCTCTTCAAGCCAGGCGCTGGTGTCGGGGATAAGGTCGTGCTCGCGCAGCTCTGCCGCCACCTGAGGGATTTCGGCAATCAGCTGGGCGGTTTCTTCGTTGTAGGAGTTTTGCGCATGGAGGATGTTCACCATCCAGGCCAAACCAAAGCCCACCAGAGTAATAATCGACAGGGATGTGAGGTACATCCTTGTCAGCAGGCGGCGTTTGGGTTTGAGCTTGAAGCGCATGGCTTAGTTACAGGGCAGGTTGAATTTGTAGCCCTGGCCCCGAATGGTCACTATGGGGTTATCCATACCATCCCGGGTCAGCTTTTTACGCAGGCGGCTTACCATCACTTCGATGGTGTTGGGATCGCCTTCTTTGTCGCCGTAAATCACATCCAAAAGTCGCTGCTTGGCGACCACTTCATGGCTGTGACGCATCAGATATTCGAGGATGAGATATTCAAAGGCGGTGATTTCGAGGATTTCATCATCGAGGGTGACCTGCTTGGCGGCAAGGTCGAGCACCAAAGAGCCTGAGGTAATTTTGGGTTTCACAAAACCGGCACTGCGGCGCACCAGTGCATCGAGACGGGCAACCAGCTCTTCTTTTTGAAAGGGTTTTACCAGGTAATCGTCGGCACCGGCATTCAGGCCTTCCACTTTGTCCTGCCAGTTAACCCGGGCGGTGAGAATAAGAATGGGCGCTTTGAGTTCGGCGTCGCGCAGACGGGTAATCAGTTCAATACCGTCCTGATCCGGCAGCCCCAAATCGACAATGGCAACATCGATGGGATAGTTGGTCGCCTGAAAAAAACCTTCCTGAGCCGTGTTGGCTACCTGTACCTGATTTCCAAGCTCACTGAGCTGAACTTTGAGGTGGTGTGACAGCAAAGGATCATCTTCAACAACCAGAATTCTCATAACAGGGTTCCCATGCAAATTTCGGCCAGTTTACGTGCTAAAGGCTTGAGAGTAAAAATTTTCCACTATTCTATGACGAATATTCTTAATGAACGCTGACCGGTAAGCGCCCAAGCCCTTGTCAGCTTGACTGGATGCGTTACAATCCGTGCACCAAATTGACCCTGGAATTTACACCCATGAAAAACATCGCCAAATTGATGCTGGTGTTGCTGGCAGGCGTTGCACCAGCGGCCTATGCCACCACCTTTACCTTTACAGCTATTCCCGATGAAGACGAGACCAAGCTGCGCAGCCGTTTCGAGAAGGTGGCAGACTATTTGGAAACCCAGCTTGGCGTGGAAGTAAAGTATGTACCTGTGAAGTCTTACTCCGCTGCCGTCACTGCGTTTCGTAACAATCAGGTACAGCTTGCCTGGTTTGGCGGTTTGTCCGGTGTGCAGGCCCGTCGCCTGGTGCCGGGCTCTGAAGCCATTGCCCAGGGCTACGAAGACCAGTTCTTCAAAAGCTATATCATCGCTCACCACAGCACCGGCCTGACCCAGGGCACTAACTTTCCGGCCATTGGCGGTTACACCTTCACCTTTGGCTCCAAAGACTCAACCTCTGGCCGTTTGATGCCGCAGTTCTTTATTGAGCGCAACCTGGGTAAGCGTCCTGAAGATCTGTTTAAGCGCGTGGGTTTCTCCGGTGACCACAGCCGCACTGTGACCCAGGTTGAGGCCGGTGTGTATCAGGTGGGCGCGGTCAACTACAAGGTATGGGACTCCATGGTGGAAGCTGGTAAAGTGGATGCCAGCAAGGTGCAGGTGGTGTGGGAAAGCCCGGCTTACCCTGACTACCAGTGGACCATCCGCGGCGATGTAAACAAAACCTATGGCGACGACTTTAAAGCTAAAGTCACCAAGGTACTGCTGGAGATGAAAGACCCTGATCTGCTGTCTTCTTTCCCACGCCAGTCGTTTGTGCCTGCCGATAACGAAGACTATCAGCCAGTTGAAGACGTGGCCAAAGCCATCGGCCTTATCGACTGATTATGCTTGATATCCAAGGGTTAACCCTTGCCTATGCTGACCGGGAGATCCTGCGCGATCTCTCGGTTTCGTTTAGGGCTGGGCAAAAAGTCGCTATTCTGGGTGCCTCGGGGGCCGGGAAATCCACCTTACTGACGCACCTGCATAAACGTCTGGCCGCTGATGCCGCTCTGTGTGCCCAAAGCCAGGGGCTGGTCGAGGGCTTAAGCCTTTACCACAATATTTATATGGGGGCGCTGGCCCGCCATAACGCCTTGTATAACCTAGCTAATCTTGTCAGGCCGTTTGGCTCACGTCTGGATGAAGTGCACAAGATTTGCCAGAGCCTCGAGCTCGATATGCCAGCCTCTACCCTGGTGAGCCGCTTGTCCGGCGGTCAGCGGCAGCGGGTGGCCATTGGCAGGGCCTTGTATCAGCAAAAATCCATTTTTCTGGGGGACGAGCCGGTCTCAGCCCTGGATCCTGCCATGGCTGATAGGGTCATCCAGCATATCAATCGCAGCCACGAAACCGTGGTGATGGTGCTGCACAACCGTCATCAGGCGCTGACCCATTTCGATCGTATTCTTGGGCTTGCCGATGGCGGCTTGCAGCTGGATGCACCGGCTGCAAGTTTGCAGTTGGCAGATTTGGACCGTTTTTATTCCGCTGAAGACGGCAGTGATACCGTTCACGACGACTTGAACCAGGCGATTACACCCGCAGCACATCCGGGAGAGCCCCGGTGAAAACAGGCTTTTTTGGCCGCTGGCAGCGGCTGACCCTGGGTCTGTGGCTGGTGTGTTTCGGCGCCTTTTTCTTTGCCGATACTGAAGTTATTGCCCTCGAACCCTGGAATGAACTTGGCCGCATGGCCAAGGGCTTTATTTCCCCTGACTTTCTGGCCACCGATCATCTGTTTGAAGCCCTGTGGCAAACGGTCAGCTTTGCGCTGCTCGGTGTTGCGTTGGGGCTTGTTATCGGGATCCCGCTGTCACTGGTGTACCACAGGCCCTGGGTCGCAGCGTTTTGCGCCTTTATCCGTGCTATCCATGAACTCTTTTGGGCACTGCTGTTTTTGCAGCTGTTTGGTCTGTCGCCCATTACCGGGGTGTTGGCGCTGGCGCTCCCTTACGGCACCACCTTTGCGCGGGTGTTTCACGATATTCTGTGCCGTGCCCCCAAAGATACCGGCAGTACCTTGCCAGCTGGCACGGATGTGGTCAGCCACTATGTGTATGCCAAAGTCGTGCATGTGCTGCCGGAGCTTCTGGCCTATGTGCGCTACCGCTTCGAATGTGCGCTTCGAAGCAGTGCTGTGCTTGGCTTTGTCGGTATGCCCACGCTGGGCTTTCATCTGGAAAGTGCCTTTAAACAGGGGCATTACAGCGAAGGCGCGGCTCTGCTTATTCTGTTTATTATCCTGATTGGCATCTTGCCCTATTGGTGCAAAAAAGCTCTGTTGCCGCTGTATCTGCTGGCGGCGGTGGTGTTCTTGCCGCCTGTGGCTGCTATCGATGGCATGCTCATCTGGCGCTTTGTCAGCGAAGACATCTGGCCTTATGCCATTCGTCAGTGGTTTGGCGGTGAACTCACCCTGCTGCCGGCGCTCGCTGACACCAGCAACTGGTTGATGACGCTGCTTAAAAATCAGGCATTACCCGGCATAGGCGCGACCCTGCTGCTGGCTTTTGCGGCGCTGGGGTTGACCCATATGCTGGTGCTGCTGATGTTGCCCCTTGGCTACCGACCTTTGGTGGGCCGCCTTGGCGATTGGTTCAGCCGAGGCTGGCAACTGCTGCTTCGCTCGGTACCTGAGTACATTCTGGCGTTTGTGTTTATGTTGCTGCTTGGCCCTTCAATGCTGCCGGCCATTCTGGCGCTGGCGCTGCATAACTCAGGCCTGATAGCGTTTTTAACCAGCCGCAGTGCCAACCGCTTAAGTCCGAGGCCAGAAGATAAAGCGGGGCTGGATGGGTTTGGCTATCGGGTGCTGCCGGCGATCTATCCCGGCATGATGGCGCTGCTGTTTTATCGGTTTGAAGTGATTTTGCGGGAAACCGCCATTCTCGGTATGCTCGGCGTGGCGACCCTGGGCTTTTACATCGACAGCAATTTCTCGGAAATTCGCTTTTCCGGTGCTTTGGTACTGATGGCGGTAACGGCCCTGATGAACGTGGCGGTGGACGCTGCGGCCCGCCGTGCCCTTGGGCAGGAGAGCCGTCAGCGGGAACGCTGTTAACGCGTTAATATCCCTTCAATATTATGCCGCAGGGGCCTGTGCTCTGGCGCGTTTGAGGCGAATGATGCCTTCACAGCACCAGGCGGCATAGGCCACAAAGGCCATAACCCCGCTCATGATGCACACCAGGCGTACCCAGGGGGCACCCGCGGCAAGGCGCATGCTGACATAATCAAAGGTCGCAATGCCCCACACAGCCACCAGGGCGCCAAGCAGCACCAGTTGCAGCGCCCGCAGCGCATACTCGCGGCCGAAACACAATAAAGGCGCCGCGGCAAAGGCCAGGGCGCCAACGAGGTTACTGTATCTTAAGAAGTGTGCGCCGGTGAGCAAACAGGCCAGCACAATCAATAACACACGCCACCACATAAAATACCTTATCAAAACAGTCTGGATTGTGATGTCAGCTTAACGGTAATGGTGGCGGGGGTCTTTAAGCTGCATCACATATCCATGATTTATCGCCTCGGGGCGTACTGTTTGCTCAGTTGCCGAGCATGGCTTTGAGTTCATTGCGCTGCTCGTCAGTCAGGTCGCTGTCTGAGAGGATCTCTTTGAGCATCTTGAACTGAATTGCCTGGCTATCGACGCTGTGCAGCTCCATGGCCAAGTCCTCATCTCCGGCATGATGCAGCACCATCACCCTGTGGCCATCTTCATCCAAATCAATCTGTTGTACGCTGGAAATCACAATTTCACGGATAGAGTCGCCAATCCGGGACATCTCTTCGGCCCGAGCGCTAATTTCTTCGCTGCGGCTTTCCATTTCGGCTTCGCGGACCCGCAGCTGCTGTTTCAGCGCTTTAAGCTCAGCAATGTCGCCCTTGCTGATCACATGGGTTTTGCCGCTGCGAATGGATTGCAGGGTGTTAATGATATCGGCGCGGCTTTCGTTATCGAGCGCTGACAGCTTGTTATCAATCAGCGCCGCGTCGGCCAGCTCGTCACCTTCCAGAGTAAAGCTTGAGCTTTCGCCGTCTTTGACCACGGTGATGAACACCTTCTTGGGCGAATCCGCTTCCATGGTGACTCGCTCAACTATTTCCCTGGGGGCCTTGGCCGCCCCTGTGGTCACCTCTGCATCCGAGGGCAGACTGGATGGCGCGGCCTGCAGCT
This sequence comes from Shewanella khirikhana, assembly GCF_003957745.1. Taxonomy (NCBI): domain Bacteria; kingdom Pseudomonadati; phylum Pseudomonadota; class Gammaproteobacteria; order Alteromonadales; family Shewanellaceae; genus Shewanella; species Shewanella khirikhana. The sequence continues at coordinate 1,366,764 of NZ_CP020373.1, forward strand.
CGCCGGATATCAGTGCAGTAGACAGAATAGCCGGGGAAAGCAGGGCAGAAACAACCAGACTGGAAGCGAGCAGCGCATTGGTTTTCATAGCAATTATCCTTTTGTTGTCGATAAAAATTGACCCTAGGTCCGTCACAGATAAGGCGATAAGCGTGCCAAAATCGTAAAATTCATGTAAAACAAATGGATGCGTTTATTTGAAGTAAATCCGTTGTCAGCCGACCGCCTGATTTCGGGAAGCGGATTTCCTGAAATGGGGAAATCTTTGTAGAAGAACCGGCAAGGTTACGGATGTTTGTCGCAAGGTCTGTGTGTTAGCTGCTGATTTAAAGGAAGAATTGCTATTTATTGGTTGCAGGGCTTAACTGGCACTCTTTTTGTTATCTCCTGAGTACCCGTGCCTGTTGCCCTGATACTTGCCTGCCACGGCAAGTGCGGGCACAAGGCACACAGACGTTTTGATACAACAAATCGATACAGGATGACTCATGTCGATAAAACACTATCTGTTTGCACTCTTTGGCGGCTTGATCCTGCTGCTGGGGCTCAGCCAATTGCTGATTGGCGAGGCCCTCAAACAGCAACTGGATGAAGATTTGCGCAAAGACTCTCTGGCCCTGTCGCGTCAACTGGTGGACATAGTCGTTGAGGATTTGGGTGAAAATCTGCAATTTGTGCAAAAGGTGCACATCAACCGTGATGAAGCGGCGATTTCGCCCGAAGACCGGGTGCTGCTGGAGACCCTTAAAGTTGAGGTGCCAAGCGAGTCTGAGATTATCGAGTTGCAGCAGCTCGAAGTTGGCCGCGCCATGGCCGAAGTGGAGGCCAAACTCGAGGCTCGCGCTGAGCTTGAACGAGAGGCGATGAGCGAGCAGCACAGTGAAAATTCAGCCAGCTACCGCGAGCGGGATGAACAGATCCGTCAGACTCTGTCTCAGGAGCTCGAAAAACTGTCGCGGATGCAGGAGCTGCTGACCCGTGAGTATCAGCAGGCGCTGCACCAGTCGCTGGACACCTTAACCATTAACACCAGCGAGACCGACGATGGCGGCCGGGTGATGGTGGTGCGTACCCGCGATGGCACTCAGATTGAACGCAGACCGCTTGAACTCCGTCAGAATAATGTATCAGAGGCCCTGAGCCGCTTTCGCGAATGGATGGCGGCGCTGATTTTGGTGTCGTCGATGCTGGCGCTGATTTTTGTGTATTGGCTCAGCCGCCGGGTCAGTGGCCCCTTGAGTGAGTTGGCGCTTGGCCATCGTAAACTCGGTGAAGGTGAGCTTGGTTATCAGGTTGCGCCCCGTGGTGTGGATGAAATCAAAAAGATGCTCGAAGGCTTCAATGCCATGAGCAATAAGCTTGCCGAGCTCAGTGCCCGGGAGCAGCAAATGGCTAATCAGCAGCATTTGGCGGAGCTTGGCGAAATCACCCGTGGTATCGCCCATAGCCTGCGCAATCCACTGCATACGCTGGGGCTGCTGGCTGAAAACCAAAGCGCCAGCGAGGACAGTGAAGAGCGAGCCCGTCAGCTTGGGCTTATTCAGCAGAAAATTGCCATGATGGATAAGCACATACAATCGCTGCTGACGCTATCCTCCAGCGAGGTGGACCGCAGTCGTCCTGTGCCGGTAAATGCGGTGGTGCAGGATATTTTGCTGGAGCTTTCAGTGGCGGGCATCAAACCCGAGCTTAAGCTCACCGGCTTTGATACCGAGTACCGGCTTGCGGGAATGGAATCTGAGGTGCGCAGCATTCTTCATGCGGTGATGATAAACGCCATTGAGGCGCAGCCGGGGCAGCAATCGCCCTGGCTTGGGATTGATATTGGTTATCAGGGCGAGAATGGCAATCGCGGTCTGCTGATAGCGGTGACAGACAAGGGCCCTGGCATAGACGATAGCCTTATCGCCCGCCTGGGTCAGCCCCACGTGACAACCAAGCCGGAAGGTACCGGCATGGGGCTTTACATTGCCAGCCGCCTGCTTGCCAGTCACTATGGCGGCAGGCTTAGTTTCGAGCGACTTGCCGAGGGCGGCAGCCGGGTGAGTGTGTATTTCAGCAATGGGGAGAGCAGATGACGCTGGAAATTTTGGTCGTCGAAGATGAACAGGGGCAAAGGGAACTGATTGTTTCCATGCTGAAAAGTGAAGGCTACCGCATTCGGGAAGCCGACTGCGTAGAAGCCGCCATTGTCGAAATCAAGGCCCGGACACCTGATCTGGTGTTCTCCGACTGGAAGCTTGGCAGCTTAAGTGGCATGGATTTACTCAATTTCGTCAAACGCGAGTTCCCTGAAGTTGGCTTTATCATGGCCACGGCCTACGGCACCATCACCAATGCGGTGGATGCAATTCAGGCCGGCGCCGACGATTACCTGACCAAGCCATATCAGCGCCAGGCGCTGCTGCTGGCTATCTCAAAAGTGGCGCGCTCCCAGGCGCTTAAGCGTGAAAACAAGGCGCTCAGCAGTGCCTTGTCGCAGCAGCAGTCGCTGGTGGGGCTGGTGGGCAAGGCGCCCTGTATGCAAAAGGTGTTCGACCGCTTAAGCCGGGTCAGTGGCACCGATGCCACAGTGCTGATTGGCGGCGAGAGCGGCACAGGTAAAGAGCTTGCCGCCAGGGCATTGCACCAGCTTTCCCGCCGCGCCCATAAGCCGTTTATTGCCATTAACTGCGGCGCCATTCCTGAAAATCTGGCCGAAGCCGAACTGTTTGGCGCCGAAAAGGGCGCCTTCACCGGCGCCATTGCGCTCAAGGTGGGCAAACTGGAAGCGGCGGATGGCGGAACTGTATTTCTCGATGAAGTGGGCGAGCTGCCACTGCTACAACAAACCAAGTTGCTGCGCTTTTTGCAGGAAGGGGTTATCACCCGTCTTGGCGCCCAAAAAGAGCAGCAACTCGATGTGCGGGTCATTGCTGCCACCCACAGAGATCTGCGCCTCGAAGTGGCCGAAGGGCGCTTTCGCGAAGACTTGTTTTATCGCCTGAATGTGGTGCCGGTGGTGATGCCGCCGCTGCGCGAGCGACGTGAAGACATAGGTCGGCTGATTGAGCATTTTTTGCGGCTGCATTCGGGGCAGTATGGGCTGGATGTTGCCAATATCAGCCATCAGGCGATGCGTTTTTTACTTGATTACCACTGGCCCGGTAACGTAAGGGAGCTTTCCAACCGGATAGAGCGCTTTGTGTTGCTCGGTGATGAAGCCGAGCTTACTCAGGAGAGCGGCACCGCCATTGCCAAAGATGAATGGCAGCTGCCCGATGAAGGTATCGAGTGGGAAGCCTTCGAGGCCCGCTGCCTGGGCCAGGCGATGGCTCGCTTCGATGGCAACCGCACCAAGGCCGCCAAGTGGCTTGGCATGAGTTACAAGGCGTTTTTATACCGCCTGGAAAAACACCGTTTGGTGTAGCGTTTGCCGATTAATTAGCAGATGCAAGAAGGCCGCACACTGATAACCAGAGTGCGGCCTTTTGGTTTTGCCAGCCACAGGGTTAGCTCAGCAGCTCGCTTATCAGGCTGGCCAGGATGCCGACACTCACCAGCATAAACAGTGCTCCGGTGATAAGGTCGATAACGGGGCCGATACGTACCAGCGTCTGCTTAACGCCGGGCTTGGTCAACAGCAGCGCCAGTAAGCCAAACCAGGCAAAGGAGAGGGCAAACATCAGCAGCAGCAAACTCAGCCGGGTTTCAGTGTTGACCTCAGGGCCAACCATGGCGGAAAACAGGGTCAGGAAAAACACCAGCGCCTTGGGGTTGAACAGGTTGGTGTAGAGGCCAAGCCTGAGTCCGCGGCCATTGCCAAGGGCAGGCTCATCCACGGCCGGGGTGTCGCTCAGTTGCTGACTTTGACGCTCGGCCCAGTGCTTTCTCACCGACAGCAGCGCGCCCACGCCCATGTAACCAAGATAAATCGCGCCAATCGCCTGCACCAACACAAACAGCCAGGGGGTGGTGTGGATTATCAGGCTCAGCCCGGTAAGGCTTGCCAGCGTATGCACCAGAATCGCCAGAGCTATCCCAAGTGCCGTCATCAGCGCCACAGACCGTGGCTGACGGGTTGAGACTCTGAGCATGATGGCAAAGTCGGGGCCCGGGCTTGCCAGTGCCAGCGTGTGTATCAGGGCGATGCTGCCAAGCAGTGCAAGATCTATCATTTTTGGTTCCGGGTTGCCTGTCGGTAGGCGTTGGGTGAGGTTAAAAAGGCTTGCCTGAAATGGCGGTTAAAGTGGCTTAAATCACAAAAACCGTGGGCGTGGGCGATGTCGGTCAGCGACAGCTCATCGGCCAGCATCAGACTCTTTTTGGCGCGCTCCAGCCTTAGCCGCAGCTGCCACTGGTGCGGGCTTATCCCGGTGGCGGCGCGAAAGCGGCGCAGCAGCTTAAAACGGCCAAGGCCGGTGGCATCGCCAAGCTCATCCAGGGTGACCGGCTCGGGGCTATCCGCCAACATCGCCTTGGCAAGCTGCACATGCGGGCAAGGGTGAGTCACGCCAGATGTCGATGGTGGGCTGACCCAAAACAGCTGCTCGCAAAAATCCAGCAGCGCGGTTTGCTCCATTAAGGGGTTTTGCTGCTGATACAAGAGCCCATGCAGGGTTAAAAACCGCTGATACAGGCACTCGTCGCGCCGAAGGGGAGAGACGAAACCCGTGTTTTTAACCCCAATTTCGGCGGCCGCCTGCTGCAAATGCTCAAGTGGCAGCGACAGCACCCGCACTTCGTAGCCGTTTTCGGTGGCGGCTGTGCCATCGTGGCATTCATCCGGGCTCAGGGTTGAGACATCGCCTGCACTCAGACAATAGCTTTGGCCGCGATGATGAAACGCCTGGGCGCCGTGGATCACCACTCCAAAGTGCACATCTTCATGGACATGGCGGCCAAAATCGAACTGGCGCAAAAATCCATGGCTCAGCTCCGCCCCTTTGAGGGTGCGGCTTTGTCTGAATTCAAGAATTTCCTGTTGCATCTGCCACCTGATGTGAAACAATTTAGCCCAGTTTACGGGGCAGTTCCGGCCGCAGGCTAGAAAAATATTGCAGCGGCATGGACGCAAATTTGCGACAGCGGAGTGAAGTGTGAAAGGACAGATTTTACGTGAGATGCGGGTTCTCAAAGCCATTACACCGGACTTTGAAGTGCAGCGACGGGTAGCCTTTATCAAAGCCAAGTTGCGCGATGCCCACAGTAAGACCCTGGTACTTGGGATAAGCGGTGGGGTGGACTCGTCTGTTACCGGCCGCTTGTGCCAGCTGGCGGTGGATGAACTGAACAGCGAAACCGGCAGTAGCGACTACCGCTTTATTGCCGTGCGCCTGCCATACCATGTGCAAAAAGACGAGCATGAAGCTCAGATGGCATGCCAGTTTATTCAGCCTTCCAAGCTGGTGACTGTGAATGTCGGCTCAGGCAGCGATGGCGTGCACACCGAAACTCTGGCCGGTTTCAAGGCTGCTGGCCTTGAGCTGCCGGAGCAATCCAAGGTAGATTTCGTTAAAGGCAATGTGAAGGCGCGGATGCGCATGATTGCCCAGTACGAAATTGCCGGTTTAACCGGTGGGCTGGTGGTGGGAACCGACCACAGCGCCGAGAATATTACCGGCTTTTATACCAAGTGGGGCGATGGTGCCTGCGATTTGGCGCCACTCTTTGGCCTCAATAAGCGTCAGGTAAGGCAGGTGGCACGTCATTTGGGCGCGCCGGACGTGCTGGTGACCAAGGCGCCAACGGCGGATCTTGAGTGCGACCGCCCGGGGCTTGAAGATGAAGTGGCGCTGGGGCTTAGCTACGATCAGATTGATGACTTCCTCGAAGGCAAAGACGTGCCCAAGTCTGTGGAAGACAAGCTGGTGGGGATTTACAAGGCGACTCAGCACAAGCGTCAATCTATTCCAACCATCTACGATTAATCAAAGCGCCGGCAGTTGCCGGCGTTTTTTCATGGGGATGCGCTGGCGCAGCCGGGTGCGCATCCTCAACGCCGTTTTATCCCAACAAGGAAAGTTAACTCAATGAAAACGCTGCTGATTAAAACCAGTAAACACCTGGTGATAGCCATGGTGTATGCCACTCTGGGGGTTGTGGTTACCGCTCTTGGATTTGGCATCTGGTTTTTAAACAGTCGCGCTGATCTTGCGCCCTGGCACACCAAGGTGCTGGAAAATCGCTTTACTCAACACAGCCCTGATGCCAACTTTGCCGACTATCTGGCACGAGAAGCACGCCTTAAAGCCGAAATTGCCGAAGGCTTTGCCGGGGCAGTGCCGGATGCGGGCTCGCCGGTGAACCGTTATGTGCGTGGCAGCTTATCCGATCCCAGCCACTGGCAGCAGGACTGGAATTGGAGCTACGAGTGGCCCAACCCCAGGGCAAACTATGGCGTGCTCTTTATCCATGGCATGTCGGATTCGCCCTACGCCTTATCGAACCTGGCAGCCGATTTTAAAGCCAGTGCCCACGTGCTTGGGCTCAGATTGCCAGGTCACGGCACCTTGCCCTCGGGGCTTGTGAGTCTGGAGTGGCAGGATATGAGCGCCGCCGTGGCGCTGGCGATAGGCCATCTCAAGACCGAGCTTGGTGACAAGCCGCTGTATATCGTGGGGTTTTCCACCGGCGCTGCGTTGGCGCTGCATCACGAGCTTAAGCGCATTGAGGCTGGCAAGGCGCCCGACAGCCGCGCCATGGTGTTTTTATCCCCGGCAATTGGGCTTGCGCCTGTGGCGCGCGGCGCATATTGGCAGGCGCGCCTGGGGGAGTGGCTTAGGCTTGAGAAGCTTGCCTGGAATGCCCTTGGCATTGAGTACGATCCCTTCAAATACGTATCCTTTGCGGTCAATGCCGGGGATGTGGTGTACCGGCTTGCTGAAGAGAATCAGCGGCAATTACTGTCATTGAGCCCCAGTCAGAAGGCAGCACTGCCGACGGTATTGACCTTTCAGTCGATGGCAGATGATACCGTTTCCAGCCGCGCCGTGGTCGAGTCGCTTTATCTCAATCTGGCCGAGTCTCGCCATCAGCTGGTGCTGTATGACGTTAATCGCAGTCCGATAAATCAGCGGCTGACGCTGTGGGATCCCAAGCTTGAACTTGAGCCGCTTTACAGCTCTCCGGCGATGCAGGCGACAGTGGGCGTGGTGCAAAACCAAACTCTGGAGGATGGCAGCCATCCGCTTGCGGTCGAGTTTAAACCTGTGGTGCCGGACGGTGACGCCACGGCGCTCGGGCGCAGCTGGCCGATGAATGTGTACTCTTTGTCCCACGTGGCGCTGCCGTTTTCCAAGTCCGACAGCCTCTATGGGCCGGGGCTTGTGCCCCACAAAGACAGGATCCAGATTGGGGCGGCGGCATCGCGGGGTGAGCGCGGCATTTTTGCCGTTAGTGCCGATGAAATGCTGCGCCAGAAGTGGAATCCGTTTTATGCGTTTCAGTTACATACCATCAAGGAATTGTTTTATGCGCCCCAGCTGCAGCCAGAGTTGCAGCGGCCACAGTTACAGCAACCACAGTTACAGCAGGGCGTAACAGACGCGGCACTTTAATAGCAGCAATCTGCAAAGCACTATGAAAAAGGCCACAGGGTAAACCCTGTGGCCTTATTTTTTATCCGTTTGGCTTGTTGAGTTTGCCTTACTTTAGCTTGGCGGCTGCCTTATTTTAGTTTGGCTCCGGCTCCTGCTCGGGGCCGGGTTCGTCATCGTTTACCAAGGTGCAGATAACCCGGTTACGGCCGCTGGCTTTTGCCTGATACAGGTTGTCGTCGGCTACCTTGAGCCAGGTTTCCAGCGAGTCGGAAAAACTGGCGTTGGCCACCAGAGCACCGACCGAAATCGACATATGCAAGGGTTCATCGGCGCCGGGGATGCTCACCGGATGCCGCGCCAGACGCTCGCGGAACAGGTTGAGGTGGTGCTCAATCTTAAGTGCATTGGTCATTGGCAGGATCAGCAAAAACTCCTCGCCACCGTAGCGGGCCACCAGATCTGAATCCCGCTTGAAGCTCTGTGCCAGCAGTGTTGCCACCTGTCGCAGGCATTCGTCGCCTGCCAAATGGCCGTGGTTATCGTTGATGGCTTTAAAAAAATCGAGATCCAGGATAACGACCGCAATGGCTTCGCCGCTGCGCTCACACAGGGCTTGTAGCGGCGCAAAACCTGCCACGGCATGGCGGCGGTTATAGAGGCCGGTGAGGGCATCTCGCTCGGCAAGGGCCTGCAGCTTCTGGTTGGCCTTCTCAAGCTCGAAGGTGCGGGTCGCGACCTTTTCTTCAAGCTCCAGCTGATAGCTCATTAACTGCCGCTGGCTGGCTTTAAGGCTTTGATACAGGGTTTGCACTTCGGCGGGAGCATCTGCAGGCAGGGGCTTTGGCTGCTCACCGGGGCTGCTGAATTCGTTGGCAATGGTTTCAAGCGAGCCGGTCAGCATCCGGCTTATCAGTCGCGCCAGGTAGAAGCTTATCACCATGCTGATGATAAGCAGTATGCAGGTGCGCAAAAACTGGGTTTCAGCCAGCTGCATTAAGGGAGCGAATGGTGACAGTACCAGCAGTCGCCAGCCATTTGGCAGCACCTCTTCGGCATAAATGTACTCGGGGTTTGGATTGTCCAGATCGTGCAGGTTAATCAGCTGCAAACTGGTGCGGTACTCAAGGCCACTCTCGGCGGAGGCGAATTCACTCAGCGGCGGAATATCCAGTGGCGCCGATGCGTAGATCACCCGGTTATTGTCATCGGTCAGCAGCAAGAACTGCTCGGAGTGATGGCGGTTTTGGCGGTCAATAAGCACAAAGCGATTCAAATCGAGCGAGCCTTCCAGAATGCCCGACGGGTGACTGGCATTCGCCTTGCCGTATACAGGGGCGCTGATGGCCACGATAGGATCGCTGCCAAATCCTCTGCCGAGAAACACAGGTGAGATAAAAGGTTTCTGATTATAAAAGGCTTCTTTGAAGTAGTGGCGGTCGGCCACGCTGTATTCACCTTTTTGGATAGCATCGTCCATCATCCGCGCTGCCGGGCTTGCCGCCACTATGTTGCCTTGCTCGTTGGCAACCAGCATGGTTAAAAAGGCAGGGTAACCATGGTTGAACTGGGTGAGCCAGTCCTGCTGTTTCTCTGGGGAGTCGCCCATCATCGACAGCCACTGGGCGCCCTGAGTAATCGCCTTTTGGTGTTCGCGCAGGTAATCAAACGTGGATTGGGACAAATGCACCGCATTGTCCTGCAGATTCTTTTTAATCAGCTCCTGCTGGCGTTCAATAAAAAACTGATTGAACAGCAAGGCGGCAACCAGCAGCGCCAGTGAGATAAACAGGGTAAAGCTGTAGGTGAGTTTGTCGCTGAAACGCACCGGCGCCTTGCTGTGGCTGGTGGTATTTTGCATCAGGGTGGGCAACATCATCAGTAACAGTGCGCCCAGCCCTATGTAAAACAGGCCATTAATCGCCTGTTTAAAGGCAATAAAAGGCAGGTGGCTTGCAGGCAGTGGGGTGAGGGTCAGACCATAAAGATAGAACAGTGGCATACCAATCAATAGCCAGAATCCCACCCCGGCATAAAGGGAGTAAATGCCGCGTCTTTTCGCCAGAGCCAGCACCAGGGCTTCGAGCGGGAAAATCACAAACACATGTTTGGCACCCCAGATGGTAAACAGCCCGGCAGCGCAGGCCAGTGCCACGGCCACGGCATAGCGTGGCCCCAGAATGATGGCGGCAATCACATAGGCGGCATTGCCCAAAATCAGCTGCACGTTGGCAAACAGCGGCAGCGGATACAGGTTCAGTAAAAAGCCGCAAATGGCCAGAATAATTGCAGTGCGCGGCGGCGATGCAGTAAAAAAAGACAGCAAGAATGATTTCCCAAAAATCAGCCAAGTTTCTGATACTTACTTTAGAACGTTAACGCTTCGTTCACAACAGGCAACAGCGGGAACTGCTGAATTTGACGGCTGTACCAGTAGGATTCTGGTCGATTGTTCGCTTTGATTGGGGGAGTGATAGTCGCGATTTAATAACAAAAAAGCCCAGCATTGCTGCTGAGCTTTTTCGTTGAATTTGGTCGGTATGAGAGGATTCGAACCTCCGACCCCTGACACCCCATGACAGTGCGCTACCAGGCTGCGCTACATACCGATATTGCTGAGTGGCTGCGCAGTGGCGTAAAGCCGTTGCCGTCTCAACGAGGCGAACTTTATCAAGAGCCGCCAAGCAGTGCAAGCGTTGATGACAACTATTTGGTTTGATTGCTTAGTTTGTGTCCTAAGCAATCATTTTGTCGTCAAACACCGGCTGGCAGGGCGTTTCAGTGACGATAGAGACGCCGTCCTTCGCGCATCACCTGAATAAGATCCGGGGCGCTGAGTTTCTTGTGCAGGCGGGTCTTGAAGTCGCTGCTGTAGATATCGTATTTGCCGTGGCGGTCGATAACCGTGATTTCATCGTCCTGGTAAATGGCGAAGAATCGGTTGTCACCCACATACACCCAGGGCTGTTCGCTTGGCACCAACAACTGGCGTCCGGCGCTGTAGTCGGTGGTGGGGTTGGTGCAGCCCAACACCCTGGTCATCAGGGTAGGCGCCAGGCCGTGGTGGCTGGTGGCATAGTTCACTGTGCCGGTTTCACCCTTGGGCCAGTGAATAATCATAGGTACCCGCACCGCCTGGGGTGATAAATCACGGCGCGCCTCTGACTCATTGCTGGTAAAGGCCTTGCCGCTGACGCCGGTGATAATCACCAGGGTATCTGCGGGCAGGGACTCAACAAGGGCTTTGATTTCACCGTCGATAAAGTACAGCGACTGGCGGTATTGGTTAAACAGTACCCGCTGTGCTGGCGCCATACCCTGGGGCGCCTTTATGGTTTCGATACCGGCAAAACCTATGGGGGTGTCGTAGGTTTCGGCGGCGCCAAAGTTCACCAGCGCAAACCAGTGACTGTGCTGCGATTTACGCCAATTATCAAAGGCTTCGCGGCTTTGAATGTCGGCGAGAGCCCGTGACTCGCCGTCTTCCACCAGGGTGGCAGCAAAGTCATTGAGGGTCGCCAGTGGCCGTGGGCTGAATTCGTTTGAGGCGGGGCCAAAGCGGGCCAGCTGATAACCGGCAGCCAAAAAGCCCTGGGTAAGCTCCGGGGTGCGGCTTTGGAAGTCTGATGCGCCCATGTAGCTGCCTTGCAGGCCGTACATCAGCGAGAACATGCCGCTTTGGAACTGATTGCCACCGCTTAAATGCTTGTCAAACTGCTGATTGGCCGCCGCATATTGGCTTAAAAACGGCATGGTTTGCGGGTTCAGCATGTCGGCGCGCAGACTGTCGATTGCAAGCAGCAGTACGTTGGGCTGGCTGCTGGCACTGCACTCTAGGGCTGACAGCGGATAGCTTAAGGTTTGTAAATCCTCTGGCCCCAAATCGCGGTCGCGGCTGTCAATGCCGTGGGATTCCATAAAGCTCTTGGCGGTGGCGGGGTAGAACAGCGGGTAGGCGTCATCGTAACGGGTAATGTCTTTTACATCCGCCGCATCCCCCCAAATATGGATAAGGTGACTTGCCACAAAGCAGGCGCCAATCACGGCTGCCACTTTGCCGCCGAGGTGGCGCTTTTCAATTTTGCCAATTCGCTTCCACAGGAAGTTGGCGGCGGTGAGCTCCAGCGCCAAAATACCAATGGGGGTCACTATATAGGAGGTACCTCTGAGCAGCGAGTGCAGGTCGGCCCAGGCCACGTCGAAGGCAAAGGGCGACAGGTGCACGCCGTAGTCGTCGTAGACAATGGTGTCGTACAAGAGCACACACAGCCCGAGGGTGGCCACGGTGGCCGCAAGACCTCGGAGGATCTTCGAGTAAGGTAACAGCAGGGTGACCGGGAACAGCACCAACAGGTAAACCAGAAACGCCAAAAAGGCGAACTGACCGACGCTGGCCAGCGCCAAATAGCCCCAGCCCATCAGGGTTTCGGGCAGGCCGACGGTTTCCAGATAGCGGCTGCCGACAATCAGTGCCAGAAAGCCATTAAACAGGGCAAACCAGTGGCCCCAATTGACCAACCGGGAGACCTTGTCACGCACCAGTTGTTGTTTCCTTTCGACCATGCCGCTCGCTCTTTATCCTTGGGGCTGGTTAACACCTTGGTATCTTAAGCACTTTTTCCGTGCCTGTGCCAGTTTTATCAGGCTTTGGAGACTGATTGCACCAGTACTTTGGCAAATTGTTCGGCCACGGCGGCGCGGCTGGCGGCCGGTACCTTGGTTTCCAGCAGGTGGCTGACACTGTTGCCCAGTACCATCAGGCTCAGATCGGTGGGGGCCTGATGCTTTTCCAGCACCGCCAGCACTTCGGCGAGCAGGGTTTCTACTTGGGTATTGGAGTATTTGGATTGAATTGCCATAGTCAAAAAATGATTCACAAAGGATTGGGTTAGCGGCATATAATACCGGATTTCCACGGCTATCACTATCAAGGCGTATGACGATTAAAGTAGAACAGGCCATCATTCATGAAATCGCCCAAAACCATGAGGGGCAGTTAAACTGCCGTCTTCGTCCACAGCCGCTGCTGAACAGCCAGGCAGTGGAGCTGATGCTTGAAGAGCTGCATCAGTCGTACACCAGCAAATCCGGTAAGGGTTTTGGCTTTTTTGGCACCCACGGGGATGATGGCGAAGCCAATCCCGCCTTTGCCAATGGTCTGAAAGACTACCTCGATGGCGGCCTCGGCTTTGTGGAGTTTACCGGTCTTGCCAGTAAGCTGTTGCAGGAAGAGCTTGGCAAATACGATTTCAGCCAGGGCGGCTTTTTGCTGATGGCCTGCTATAGCCATATGGCAAGCGACTATCTATTTGTGGCGCTGCTGAGCGCCAAGTCATCCATGACTGTACTGGACGATATGGAGCTGACCCAGGTAAATCATTTGGATCTCAGCAATATTCAGCTGGCGGCCCGTATCGATTTGACCGACTGGCAGGCCGATAAAGAAAGCCGCAAGTACATCTCCTTTATCCGTGGCCGCGCCGGGCGCAAGGTGGCGGATTTCTTCCTCGATTTTATGGGCTGCGTTGAGGGCATTAACCCCAAGGCACAAAACAAGAGCCTGATGATTGCGGTGGAAGACTTTGTTGCTGGCAGTGAACTGACCAAAGACGAGCGCCAGGCCTGCCGAGACAAGGTGTTTGACTACTGCTCCGAGCGTTTCGATGCCGGCGCCGAGGTGGATATTAAAGATCTGGCCGATGAGCTTGCCGACTCCGGCATGGACTCCTTCTATGATTTTGCCACCACCGGCGATTACGAGCTCGAAGACGAGTTCCCGGTGGACAAGTCGACCCTGCGCCAGCTGAAAAAATTCTCTGGTACCGGCGGCGGTGTCACCATCAGTTTCGATGGCCATCATCTGGGCGAGCGGGTGATTTACGACCCTATCTCCGACACCCTGCTGATAAAGGGCGTTCCGGCGAATCTGAAAGATCAGCTGCATCGCCGTCTGAAAGGCGAGTAAGCCACTTATCGTGAGCCGATGCAGGCACACTGACTAAAAAAGGCGACCTACGGGTCGCCTTTTTGTCGGCTAACTGATGCCGCTTTACCGATACAAAACTTCTTCAAAGCAGATGGCAAATCCATGTTCTAACTATGACTGTGATTACAGGCTTTTCGCTGACGATGACTGCACGTTAGTTGCTATTTGGCAGCCTATTCGCCGAAGTTTGGTAATTCGGCTCAGATGCATTTCGGGCGCGTTCTAAGCCTTTTTATTGCCGCTATACCTCTTCTATTCCAATTCTATACCACCGCTTCGGGCTCGATTTCCGGCAATCCCACCCAGCTGAATGAGCGCTCGACAAAGGCCATGGCATTGTGATGCACACACTCACCATGGGCGACTATTAAATGTTCAGGTTGCCAGCGCCTGAACTGGGCCACCGCCTCTTTGGCTTTGTGGCGACCTTTCATAAAAGATAAACGCCAGTCCAGCGGCGTCTTGCCGTTTGGCGCAAGAATGCCTGTAATGCGGGCAATGGGGCGCTGCCATGCTTTAAAGTGGCCTGGGCTGAAGTTTTCAATTAAATCGGTGAGGATAAGGGTGCGTGAGCCTTTATGGAAAAACACGGCTTCTTCCATGACAGGCGAGCCTTTAAAGATGCACTGCTCAATCTCACCCTGCCACTCGGCGGGCACCTTGTCGGTAAGATCCGCATCAAAATGCAGATGCTGGCATTTGGCTGCCACCCCGGGCGCCGCCCAGGCACTGGCATCAGGCCAGCGAGCCTGCCAGGAGGCTACAAACAAATGGTGCAACTTATTGGGGGCGATAAGGTAAGCCACTTCCCCAAGGGCTTCGACCTGAGTTATCAGCTCATCATGCAATTCAATGGGGGAGTGCACCCACAGCTTGCCATTTTTCAGGCGTACTATGGTCATGCGGGTGGTGTAAGGCATGCCGTAAAAAGACACGGCGGGGCCATCAAACACAAAGATGTCGGGGGCGAAGCTAATCATGTCATCTCCTTTGACTGCCGGACAAGGCAAGCGCGCCTGGGCAACCGCGATTGTACGCTTAATGCACAGGCTGCACATCAGGCAATGGTACTGCTCGCTGCCCACAGGCTAACACTTTGGAACAAGCCGTTGGCGAGCGGCGTAAATTTCGCCCGCTAACGGCCAATGAGACTCGCCGCAGGCGTGTGAATTGTTTAGAATTGATTTCTGAATGCCTGCTTTTCGGCGATTGTCCGTTGGCAGTGTTGCGGCTTGGCCGCTAATCACGGCAGACTGTTTCTCTGCCCGGGAGAGTTATGCAACTTTTTGTAAAAGATTTAACGGTTCTTGATTTTTCCTACCTCTGCGCCGAGCGCGGCATGGTAGGCGAGAGCTGGATAGTCGATGTAGTCCTCGAAGGGGGCCTGGATCATCAAAATATGGTGCTGGATTTTGCCAAGGTAAAGCGCACCATTAAAGACACCATTGACAGAGTCGCCGACCATCGACTGCTTATCCCCACGGCTTCATCCAATGTGCGCTGGCAGCAGCAGGGCGACAGGGTATGGATGGATTTTCACAGCGATGTGGGCAACATCCACCTGGCCTGCCCAAGTCAGGCCTTTGCATTGATCCCTGCCGAGAGAGTTGACTTCGAGGCCGTGAATGCCTTCCTGCGAAAAGCCCTGCGAGAAGCCTTGCCGGACAACGTCGATGGTATTCATCTGACCCTCAGAACCGAGTCACTGAACGGGCCGTTTTATCATTACAGCCATGGGCTTAAAAAGCACGATGGCAATTGCCAGCGTATCGCCCACGGTCATCGTAGCCCGGTGCAGATATTTGAAAACGGTGAAAGTGCTCCGGACTGGGACGCCTACTGGGCCAAGCGCTGGAAAGATATTTACCTTGGCACTGAAGAAGATGTCGTGCCGGTGGCGGAACTGGAATTGTCGGCGCAGTGCCGTATCGATGATGAGTCCCACATCGGTTTTCGCTATCAGGCGCCCCAGGGGGACTTCCAGCTCGCGATGCCCAAGGCAATTTGCGACATCATTCCCCACGACACCACGGTAGAGCTGCTGGCCGACTTTATGGCCAAAACCCTCGCCCAGAAGGTACCCGGCAGCCACTTTAAAGTGATTGCCTACGAAGGTATTGGCAAAGGCGCCATTGCCGCCGCCGAAATCGCCGCCGACTAAACGTTGTAAACCCGCTACCTGAAAGGACATTCTCCGATGACAAAGCCCTGGATTGCCGCCCTGTTACTGACACTCAGCCCCGGCGTAATGGCGCAGATTGAACTCAGTGGCAAGATGGAGCAGGGCTCACTTATCCGTGGCAAGGTGCCTGCAGGCAGCAATGTCAGTTTGAATGGCACGCCATTGAGAGTGACCCCGGAGGGGGAATTCGCTTTTGGCGTCGAGCGTGAAGGCGAGCTTAAGCAAACGCTGCAGGTGGTGTATGCCGATGGCCTCACGGAAATCAAGCCCCTGACTTTTGCCAAGCGGGAGTACCGGATTTCTGAGGTGAATGGTATTGCTCAGAAAATCATGAAACCTGATCCCAGGGCGCAGGAGCGCGCCGCCAAAGATAGCGCCATGACCAAGGCCGCCCGAGCCACAGATTCGGATATCACCGCCTTTGCCAAGCCCTTTATCTGGCCGTTAACAGGCCGTATCTCGGGTGTATATGGCAGCCAGCGGGTGTATAACGGCGTGCCCGGTAATCCGCACTTTGGTGTGGATGTAGCCGCCAAAACCGGCACTGTGGTCATTGCTCCAGCCGATGGTGTGGTCACGCTGGCTGTGCCGGACATGTTCTACTCCGGCGGCACCATAATCATCGACCATGGCTATGGTGTAAGTTCAAGTTTTCTACACTTATCAAAACTTTACCTTAAGGTTGGCGACAGCGTAAAACAGGGTGACAAGATAGCCGAAGTCGGCGCCACCGGCCGTGCCAACGGCCCGCATCTCGACTGGCGTCTTAACTGGTATCAGATGCGCCTCGACCCCGCTACCCTGGTGCCATCCATGAAAGATGTGCTGGCCCAAAAAGACGCTGCCAAAGCCGCCAAACAGTAGCTCAGCCACCTCGCTTTATCAAAATAAAAACGCCGCAACTTGAGCGTGACAACTTAAGTGCGGCGTTTTTATTTGGGCCAGACTTTCTCGCTCAGTGCTGGCCCCTGCAAGCCTGGGCTTCGGACTTTTCAGTGTCAATCAAGCGGATGAGGAGGTCGATGCGTTTATTGACCCGGTAATACTCATAGCTACGGCCGCCGATAGCGATGAAAATCAATGCAACCAACCAGTAGGTGTCTTCTGAGAAAAAGTTGAAGCCGGTGAACCTATGCAGCAGGAAGATGACCGCAAACAGGCTTAATGTATAGCTCAGCCATTCGAATCGAGAAGGTTTGAGTGATTCCAGCTCCTGCCTCAAGGCCGTGCCTCTTTGCTGATAATGCTGAATTAACAGTATGTCTGCGGGACTGCGTTGCATAAAATCAACTCCTTTTCTAAAACCGGTGCCTGATTGGGACTCAGAAGCCCTTGTTTGGCGCATCTTTTGTTTGGCGCATCTTTTGTTTGGTGCGTCCTTTGCTTGGTGTGTCCTTAGTTGGTGGCAGCAATTCCGGGAGAAGTATGCTGCTGACAATTATTTCCGCTTGAGGCTCATGGGCATAAAGCGGATACCATTGACCAGGGCTTCAGGGCCTGTGGCGTAAAAGCCATGCCGCTCATAAAAAGGCACCGCGTTGACCGATGAGCGCAGACTCACTTCACCTGATCCGCTTTTGCAAAGTACTGAGCGCAGCAGGGCTTTGCCAAGTCCGGCGCCTTGCACGCTTTTGTCTACAAAAAGGTGTGTCAGGTAGTTGCCATCCCTGAGCGCGGCGAAGCCAAGCAGCTTGCCGGCCTGGCATGCCTTGATGGCAAAAAAGTTACTGCTGACGAAGCAGGTTTCAATATCAGGCAGTACCCGATTGAGAAAGGTGGCCTGGCCTTCTTCACTGAGGCCTGGGAAGATATCTGCCCTGGCTATGGCCAACACCAGCGCTGTTATGGCGTGCAAATCTGCCGGACTTACCGGCGCTATGCTGAGGTCTGCATTGACGCTTTGAACGCAGCTTTCATTTGAATGTTCATCGCTATTTTCATTGCTATTCATACTGCCGTTCACCTTGATGCTCCTTGCTGCGACTTGGTGGCTTTCTTATAACCTTCAGGCGCCACTTTCGACCATGGCGATGATTTTGTGCGCCTTTTCAAAGTGATCCAATTTGTGGGTTTGGATCCACCAGGTCGCGGCTTCCATGAGAAGTTCGGGATCGTCATTGCGGTTAGCGAAAAAGGCGTAAAAAGACACCCCGACATTGTCGCCTTTTTGGGCAATTTTCTTCTGGCAAACGTCTAGTATTTTCTGTCGCAATGTGTCTCGCATTGTGGTTCCTGAGTGAAGGGCAATAGGGGTTCCAAGAGGAGGAGACCTGGATTTATCGAGGTAGCATTTTGCTAAGCGTAAACAGCAAAGCCGATGACCTTATAGCTTGAATAAAGCAGCAGTAGTGAGCACAGGATGGTGCAAAGCACCCAAATCCAGCAGATGGCACGTAAACATCGCTTTTTACAGCGTCGCCAAAAGCCATCGCCCGCTATCACAGGTTCGGGTACCTGCTTAAACTGCTCGGCGATGCCGTATAAACAAAAACTCCAGCCGCAAACTGCAATGGCGGGCATTAGGTAAGGCGCCAATGTACCCGCGCCGCCCACCAGAATGTAGATACTGACTCCAAGGCTTAACAGCGCCAGCAGCAACAACATTATGCGTGCGGGATACAGCCAAATAGCCAGTCTGTTAAGCCGTTCTATCATTCAGTACTTCCCTGTGTTCATCCTTCAAAGTCCATGTCTGCATGCTGTTGTCAGCCGCTGTAGCGACTATGGGCACAGTCCCTGCTCATTTGGGTTACTTGGCTGCCAGCTTAAGATTTTAAATCCGTCTTCACCCTCCCGCAGGCCGTAGCTGCTGCAGACTTTATCGAGTTCAGTGCCATCCTGTTTAAGCCGGGTTAGGGTGAGACTGACAAGCCGATATTTGTCTATGTGGGCCAGCAGATTCACGCTGCTGATTTGAGACTTTTCATAGCCGGAAGCGACCAGTTTGCTGCGGATTTCAGTAATGAACTCACTGGCCTCTGTTGCCGATGCAGGAATATGGCAGTGAGAGCCAAAAATAAACTGTGGCTGCGCTGCGAAGTAGTGGCTTAAGTCCTTGCCACTGGCAAAGTCGTCAAGATACTCGCGAAGAAATCGCTCAGCGGCGCCTGCAAACGCGCCGCCAGAGAAGCTGATAAGTGCAAAAGCGATAATCAGGTTTTTCATAAAGGCGGCATACATGTCATGTCAGTTTAACTGCTTTCGTGCAGCAGGCTGATTAGGCCTCGTGATACTGGTTAATGACCTGGATGCTTTTCTGCATTTTGCCCTGGGCGACATTTAGGTGAAATTGCACTTGTTTCAGTTCAATCAGCAGCTTTTTCAGCACCGCTTCTTCCTTGCCATCCATATCGGCTGCAATCTGCTCCATTTTCGAGAATGCCAGTTCATTGGTGAGCGACTCCGCTTTTTCCAGTGCCCGGTAACTTTCTGAAATATCAATCAATAGCTCTACGGGTAACTGGTCGAGTTCTGCCCTGTGCTGGGAAAATTTCCATACGGCAAAATCCACATCCAAAATCCGCAGTTCGTAGTCGAATTCGGTGCTTTTCCCGGCGCTCAGGGTTGAGAGGTATCCGTTGGTTTGGGCAATACTGCTGGCAAATGTGGCGCTGACTTGCTGCAGGCTTTTAAGGTTGTTATTGATTTCAAATTCAACTTTCTTAAGCAAATTGTCGGCTTGCAGCCTTTGCTGGTATCCCTGGTACCAGGAGTTTACCGCCAGTGCCAACAAGATACCCGCCGAAACTATGGTGAGTTCAAACAGGATTTTTCCGGCAACTTCTTTCACTTTATCTTTTATGTGCATGTTAAAAATGTCTTCAATAAACGGAGGATAAACGTCGAGTCAGGTTTCGCCTTTTTTACGGCAAAACGGTGCGATTCGATTGTTGGCTAATGCATAACAGCGGTTGGCGTTTGGCGGATAGCGTTTCACTATCCCACGCCGTGCTTTTGATTGTTGAGTTGCCAAGTAGACGGGACTCAGGCTCTCCGGAGGCAGGGTCTCAAGGGTTTTGGGGCTCTCGGCCTCGGGAAGACTGACAGCGGCGCTGCGGCTTCAGGCACGCTTCCGCCACTGATTTTGGCCACCAGACTGCCGGGCTCTCCTTGCTGCTATTGGTTACTATCATCGAGAGATTAAGCGTATGCAATACTGCTTAGCTCCTGATTTAACGTCCTTTTCTTAACACAAGCTGGTTGTGTTTTGCTGGAGTGCTTAAGGTAAAACAGCCTCTTTGTGATATCAAGGTGAAATCGGATCTTGGCCGCCTGCGGGGCAGATACAGGCCTTAAGTACGGCTCAAAGGCGCCAAATACGGCCAAATTGATGAATGGCACAATAAAAAAGCGCCCGCAGGCGCTTTTTGAGTCATCGGCTGGCAAGCAAGCGGGTGGCTTATTTGCTCAAATCGATGCGATACACAGCATAACCCAGCTCGTCTTTGCCGACCTTGGTCATGGCGCGCTGTTTGTTTTGCTCGATAAAGGCATCGGCCTTGGCACTGTCCTGGGTTTCGAAACGCACATCCAGTGTCACAGCGCTATTGATGGTCACAAAGTCCCAGTTGTAGTCGGCGGTGGGGTTAACCATGCCATCGTACTTGCCGGTGGTTTCGTTGTACTTCGACTCGGCGGTGATGTAGGCCGCCAGCGCTTCGCGGTTGGTGTCCGGCAGCTCCAGCACCACATGGTCGCTGCCGGTACCGGCAAACTTGCCACCGAAGGCGCGGTAGTTGTTGGAGGCGACAATAAACTCTTTGGTCAGCAGCTCTTCGCCGCTGTACACCTTGCCGTCGCTGTCTTTGAAGGCTAAATCCACGATGCGGTTGGCGTTTTCATTCACAACCTTACAGTCACGGTCGAACTTGCTTGGCTGCGTAACGTCAATCTTGTAGGTCATGCCGTCGAGCACATCGAAGTTATAGGTTGGATGGCCAGCCCAGTTGATGAGGAACTGCGGCTCACTCTTGGCTGGGTCAATCTGGTTGAACTGATTGGCTGAGCATTCCAGCCAGTCTTTAAGCTCGGCGCCCGTGGCTTTTACCGCCACCATGGTGTTGGGGTAGAGGTAAAGGTCGGCAGCGTTTTTAAAGGTCAGCTCGCCTGCGTCTACCTGTACGTACTGATCCGCATCCGAGGTGGTGCCGTGGCGGCCACCGGCCTTGAAGGGAGCGGAAGCCGATATCACCGGCAGGTGTGCGAGTGATGGCGGCAGCTTGGCCTTGACGTTGGCGATTTGGGCGTCAGAAACGATTTGCACCGTCGGGTCGTCCTGCACCAGGGTTAAGAAGCTATACATGTCGGCTGCGGCCACGCCAATAGGCTCGTCGACAAAGGCGAGGGTGCCCTGATGCTCAAGTTCAACGGCATCGTGGATGTCTTTGTCGGCTTCCACCAGCGGCGCTTTGTTGGCGCCATCGTAAATGGGGCGGGCTTCGCTCTTCACGTCCAGCACGCTCCACTTGCCGTCCTTACGGGCCAGCTTAAAGTCGACCACGCCGAGGTTGTCACCCCAGCGGCCGGGCATCACGGCGGCTACGCCATTGAGCAGGCCTTTTTCCACGTCGGTATTTGGCAAGTCACTGTAGCGTGCATCCGGGAAGATGGAGTGGCTGTGGCCGAACATGATGGCATTGATGCCTTCAACGCGGGTGAGGGCGTAGGTGGCGTTTTCTGCCATGGGGTCGCCTGGATTTTCCACCGAGCCAATGCCGGAGTGGGGAATGGCGATAATGATATCGGCGCCCTTGGCTTTCATTTCCGGCACGTATTTTTGGGCAGTTTCCACTATGTCAGCGGGTTCGACCTTGCCGGTGAGGTTTTGTTTGTCCCACAGCATGATTTGCGGCGGCACAAAGCCGATGTAGCCGATTTTCAGCACATGCTTATCGCCGTTTTGGTCGATAACTTCTTTTTCTTCAATCACGTATGGGGTGAACAGGTGCTCGCCCTTTTTGATGCCTTTCCAGCAGCCGT
This sequence comes from Shewanella khirikhana, assembly GCF_003957745.1. Lineage (NCBI taxonomy): Bacteria > Pseudomonadati > Pseudomonadota > Gammaproteobacteria > Alteromonadales > Shewanellaceae > Shewanella > Shewanella khirikhana. The sequence goes on from NZ_CP020373.1 coordinate 1,388,428, forward strand.
TATCGTCGGCGCAGTAAACGTTGGCATTGATGTAAGGGAACTCGGCTCCGGCCAGGGATTTTTCAAGGAACTCAAGGCCATAGTTGAATTCGTGGTTACCTATGTTACCCACGCTGTAGCCAAGCAGGTTCATGGCCTTGTAGGCCGGGTGTACGGCGCCATCGGCAATGCCGATTTTGGCCATATAGTCGCCCATGGGGCTGCCCTGCAGCAGGTCGCCGTTATCCACCAGCACATGGTTGGGGGCTTCCTTAGCGGCGGCCTTGATGAGGCTGGCGGTGCGTGCCAGGCCGATGGTTGGATCTTCTTTACCGCTGTAGTAGTTGAAGTCCATGATGTTGGTGTGCAGATCTGTGGTTTCCATTACTCGCAGATCCACCAGCACTTCTTTTTCCACTTTGTCGTTGTCGGAGCCACAGGCGCTTACGCCCAATGCAGCGGCGATAGTTACCGCCAGTAAATGTTTTTGGTTCATATCCATATCTCTTGAAATTATGTGGGAAGGTACGAATGCATCCTCGCGTGTCGGCGACAACTGGCCGCGCAGAACGAGCACGGGACTTATTCGGACTTTCCCTTACCCCGGGCATGCCTCTGTGGGCACGCTCCATCATCCAACCCAGCGCATTAAAGCGTTGGGAGCGGCAAGAGTATCAGCTCTACAGCTTGCAAAAATGTGACCGGGGAGCAGAAACCGCGTATCAAATTGTGTCCCGGCTCACGGCTGCTGGCTTTATGAACCAATGCGCATGCTTGTCTGTAAACGACTGTCTGTAAATGACTGGTTGTAAACGCCTGCCGACAAACGCCTGTTGGTAAATGACGGTCGGCAAAAGGTGGCAGCGAAAAGTGCAATAACAGCTGTGTAATAAAAGCTGCGTATTAAAAGCTGCGCAATAAAAAAGCGCCCCGAAAGGCGCTTTGGTCGTTACATCGATTTTTGCAGCAATTACAGCAGGCCGCGGCGTTTAAGGAGCGCATCCACAGTGGGCTTTTGACCACGGAAGTTGATGTAATCCTGCATCAGATCCTGGCTGTTACCCATAGACAAAATCGCTTTGCGGTACTTGTCGCCGTTTTCGCGGGTCAGGCCGCCCTGGGCCATGGTGTGGGCAAAGGCGTCTGCGGCAAAGACTTCGGTCCACAGGTAGGCGTAGTAACCTGAGGAGTAACCACCGGCAAAGATGTGGCTGAAGTAAGTTGACTGGTAACGTGGCAGCACGGGGCCAAAGTCCACGCCGTGCTTGGCGAGCGCCTTGGCTTCGAAGGCTTTGATGTCATCAACCTTGGCGTCCTGACCTATGGAGTGCCACTCCATGTCAAGGAGCGCAGCGGCCAGATATTCCACTGTGTCGTAACCCTGGTTGAAGCTGGCGGCGGCCTGCACTTTTTTCAAAAGCTCAGCCGGAATGGCTTCACCGGTTTGATAGTGTTTGGCGTAGTGGGTCAACACCTCAGGGTCTACCGCCCAGTCTTCGTTGGCCTGTGACGGGAACTCGACAAAGTCGCGGGCGGTGGCGGTACCGGCAAGGCTTGGGTATTTCACCTGAGAGAAAAGTCCGTGAATGCCGTGGCCAAATTCGTGGAACAGGGTGGTCACTTCATCGAAGGTCATCAGGGTTGGCTGACCGGCCGCAGGCTTGGGGATATTGAGCGCGTTGTACACCACCGGCTTGTTGCCGCTAAGGAAACTTTGGCTGACAAACTCATCCATCCAGGCGCCACCGTTTTTACCCACACGGGCGTAAGGGTCGAGATAGAAAAGCCCCACCGAGCTGCCATCTTCGTTGAATACTTCATAGGCGAGCACGTCCGGGTGCCACACGGGCAGGTCCTTGCGCTCTTTAAGGCTGATGCCGTAGAACTTGTTCATGGCATAAAAGAGCCCGTCTTTCAGTACGGTATTGAACTCGAAGTAAGGCTTGATTTGGCTTTCATCCAGATCGTATTTGGCTTTGCGTACCTTTTCGGCGTAGAAGGCCCAGTCCCATGGCTTGAGTTCAAAATCAGCACCGGCGGCCTTGATTTGCGCCTGAATATCGGCCGCTTCCACCTTGGCTTTGGCCACGGCCTTGGGGGCGAGGTCATCAAGAATGCCAAATACGGCATCGGGCTTAGCGGCCATCTGATCGCCAAGTACATAGTCAGCCCAGGTCGGGAAGCCCAGCAGCGCCGCTTTGTCGGCCCGCAGTTTGGCAAGCTTGATGACCAGTGGACCATTGGTGCCCATGGCGCGGTTGGCGGAGGTGTTCCACAGCTTTTCACGCAGGGCGCGGTTTTCAAGGCTGCCAAGCAGCGGTTGGCGGGTGGTGTTCACCAGGCTGATTAAATAGCCTTCTTTACCCGCTTCTTTGGCGGCGGCCGCCAGGCTGTCGATTTCGCTGTCACTTAAGCCGGCAAGTTCGGCGCGGTCAGTTACCAGCAGCACATCGTCTTTGAATGACTTAAGAATGTTCTGGTTAAACTCGGTGCTGAGCTTGGCCAGCTCGCCATTAAGCTCACGCATTTTGGCTTTGTCGGCGTCGTTTAACTTGGCACCGGCGCGGACAAACTGGTTGTAATAGAAATCCACCAGACGCTGATCTTCAGCGCTGAGGCTCGCTTTGGCGGCATACACGGCGGCAACACGGGCAAACAGCTTATCGTTCAGATAGATGTTGTCGGTGTGCTCGGTGAGTTTGGGTACCAGCTCGCCTTCAATGGCCTGCACTTCATCGTTTGACATCAGGCCAGAGAGGTTAAAAAACACCTTCAGGGTGCGGGTCAGGATGGCACCGGATTTCTCCATGGCCACCAGGGTGTTATCAAAGTTTGGTGCATCCGGGGTGGCGATAATGGCCTCAATCTGCTGATTGTGCTCGGCAAGGCCTGCTTCGAAGGCGGGCAGTATATCGGCGTTGTTGATTTTATCAAACTCAGGCGCACCGTAGGTGAGCGGGCTTGGGCTCATGAGCACGTTGGTGGCCTGCGCTGAGGCTGCTTGCTCTGTAGCTACTTGGTCAGTAGCAGCTTGCTCAGAAGCCTGGGGTTGACTTGCCTGCTTGGCCGCTGTTTGAGATTGCGCAGGGGCTTCTTTTGCTTGTTCGTTACAGGCAGACAAAAACAGCGTGGCACCGATGGCGGTGGCGATAAGTGATTTATGCATTTTGACTCCGTTAATCGTGGCCAAAAGCGCCCGGAATGGGGCCTGGCATGCGATTGATTCCCGGCGTTACCTTAACAAGCCCGCAGGCAGGTTGCCAAGGGCAGGGCAAGGGATTGCGCTGGATTTGGCCAGCCGAAATTGTAACCAAGCCTGTTTGCCGCTGTTGAGGCGCAGGTAGCTGTAGCCAAGCCCCAGATAAAATGCGCCTGATAGAAAGACCTTGATAAAAAGACCCTGATAAAAAAAGCGCCCTGTTGGGCGCTTTGATGTTTGTTACTGCAAAACCGCTTACAGCAGGCCGCGGCTTTTCAGCAGTGGCTCGATGCTGGCTTCTTTACCGCGGAATTCACGGTACAGCAGCATGGGGTCTTCACTTCCACCCTGAGACAATACAGTCGCGCGAAACGCCTTGGCGGTGTCCTGGTTAAAAATGCCTTTTTCGCGGAAGGCCTCGAAGGCATCGGCGCCGAGGATATCGGCCCAGATGTAGCCATAGTAACCGGCCGAGTAGCCACCGGAGAAGATGTGGCTGAAGTAGGTTGAGCGGTAGCGCGGCGTGATCTCATCAATCAGGCCCATTTTCTTGAGGCTCGCGGCCTCAAACGCGGCGGCGTCCTGCAGTTCGCTGCTCTCAAGGGTGTGCCAGTCAAGGTCAAGCTTGGTGGCGGCAAGGTATTCAACCGTGGCAAAGCCCTGATTGAACTTGCTGGCGGCCTGGATTTTCTTCACCAGTTCATCGGGAATGACTTCGCCGGTTTTGTAGTGCTTGGCAAACTGCGACAGCACTTCGGGCTGGGTCATCCAGTTTTCGGTTACCTGGGATGGGAACTCCACGTAATCGCGGGGCACTGAGGTGCCGGACTGAGCTTCGTACTCAACGTTTGACAGCATGCCGTGCAGGGCATGGCCGAATTCGTGGAACAGGGTGCTGGCTTCATCGAAGGTCAGCAGTGAAGGCTCAGTCGCGGTTGGGCGCGGGTAGTTGAGCACGTTTACGATAATCGGCACTACCCGCTCATCACCCAGACCGCTCTGTGAGCGATAGGCGTTCATCCAGGCGCCGCCACGCTTGGAGTCGCGTACGTAGTAGTCGCCCATAAAGATGGCCAGCAGCTTGCCGTCTTTATCGAACACTTCCCAGGTACGCACATCTTCATGGTACTTGGGCAGATCGTTGCGTTCTTTAAAACTCAGGCCAAACAAGCGGTTGGCGGTGTAGAACACGCCTTCGATGGTGGCATCGAGAGAAAAGTAAGGGCGGGTGTCCTGCTCGTTAAAGCTGTACTTGGCGACGCGGATTTTATCGGCGTAGTAATCCCAGTCCCAGGGGGCGAGCTTGAAGTTGCCGCCTTCGGCATCAATCAACTTTTGCATCTCGGCTACTTCAGCTTTGGCCTGATTGATGGCCGCAGGCCATACCTTGTCCAGCAGCGCATAGACGTTGTCAGGATTTTTGGCGGTGTTTTCTTCCAGCACATAGTGGGCGTGGGTTTTGTAGCCTAAAAGCTTGGCACGTTCGGCGCGCAGCGCGGCAATCTCGGCCAGGATCTTTTTGTTGTCGTGGGCATCGTTGTGATTGCCACGCTCAACATAGGCGGTGTACAGCTGCTGGCGCAGTTCGCGGTTGTCGGCGTAGGTTAAAAATGGGGTGATGGAAGGGCGCGAGGTGGTAAACACCCATTTGCCTTCCTTGCCACGGGCCTTGGCGGTGGCTGCGGCCACATCGATAACGCTCTGGGGCAGGCCTGACAAATCTGCTTTGTTTTCAACAACCAGCTCAAAACCATTGGTTTCGGCCAGCACGTTATCGCCAAACTCCAGATTCAGCTTGCCGATTTTTTCATTCAGTTCACGCAGCTTGGCCTTGCCTGCCTCATCGAGGTTGGCGCCGCCGCGGCTGAAGGCCTTGTAGGTGTCTTCCAAAAGGCGGCTTTGGGCGGTATTCAGCCCCAGGCTATCACGCTGGTCGTATACCGCTTTGACTTTGGCAAACAGTTTGTCATTCAGGAAAATATCGTCACGGGCAGAAGAGAGCATGGGCGATACTTCCTTGGAAATCGCCTGCAGGCCCGCCGTGGTGTCCGCTGAGGTCAGGTTGTAGAACACTGATGAAACGCGGCTTAACAGCTTGCCGCTTTGCTCCATGGCTTCGATGGTGTTGGCGAACGAAGGGGCGTCAGGATTGTCGATAATCGCCTGAATTTCGGCCTTCTGACGCTTGATGCCTTCCTGATAGGCAGGCAGATAGTGGGCTTCTTCGATTTTGTCGAACGCCGGAATGTCCTGATAGGTGTTGTAAGGCGCAAAGAAGGGGTTTGTGGCAGCAACCGGCGTTTGCTCTGGGGCCGGGGTGGCAGCAGCTGAGGTTTCCATCGCCGCAGTGGGAGCGGCGTTGGCGGTATCGGCGCTCTTGTTGTCTTCATTGCCGCAGGCGCTCAGTCCCAGCGCCAGGGTCATGGCGACGACGAGCGGTTTGAGGGTTTGTCCCTTCATGGTTCGTTTCCTGTATCGAGTGTGTGGAAGATGGCGGCTTAATGTATGTTTGAATTCTGCGCCCGGGCAGCAATGATAGTGCCCGGTGGCGGCCGCCATCCGGCATGAGCCCCTTGTGTAACATGTCAGCTACAGAGCGCCAAGGCTCTTGGCGAATTTGTTGTAACAAAGCATGAGTAAATGGTTATTTCCTGCGCCTTGGGTGTGGCACACTGGATAAACTGCGCCGTTTGGGGCTAACCCCGGGCAGCCGCTGTTTACGAAAAAAGCGAGTTAAATCTCGAAAGCGCCAATCCAAAAAAATCAAAACAGAAACGCAAAAAGCCAAAAATCAAAAACCAAAAATTAAAAACAACAAACGCCGATAACGAACATGAAAAAAATAACATCTGCCCGTTTTAGCCAGCGCTGCCTGTCTGCCCTTATTCCGCTGTTGATAGCCACGTCCGGCTCGGCCGCCCAGGCTGCTGCGCCAGCCCCCTCCGCCGAGGCGCAAAAAGTCGCCGGGTACGCAGCGGCGCATTTCCAGCAGGCCCAAATCGATACCCTGAAGACCCTGGTCAGCTACGACACCCGCGCCCGTGAGGGCCTGACGCCGGAGACCGACCCTGTATTTGCCGACTTTAAGCGAGCGCTTGGGGTAAAAGCCCGGATGCTGGGGCTTGATGTAGAAGACTGGGGCTATGTGATGCTGATAAGCCTGTCGCCAAAGGGCGCCTCTGCCAGTACCAAAAAGGTGGGGGTGATCACCCATGGCGATGTGCAGCCCGCCGACCCCAGCCTGTGGCCCCAAAGCCCCTACGAACTGACCGAAACCGCCGATGGCAAACTCGTTGGCCGCGGCGCCGAGGATGACAAGGGCCCGATTGTCACCGCGCTTTACGCCATGAAAGCCATCAAAGACAGCGGCATAGTGCTTAAGCGGCGCATCGAACTGCTGGTCTATATGGCCGAAGAGTCGGACTGGGATCCCTTGAAAGCGTTTTTAAAAACTCACCAGAGCGCCGATATCAACATCACCCTGGATGCTGAATACCCGGTGGTGACGGGCGAGAAGGGCTGGAGCCAAATCAAGCTGAGCTTGCCCCGGGTAATGGCGAAAGTTGCCGCCGATACACCGGTGTTAACCCATTTCAGCGGTGGCAGTTTTGCCAGCCAAATTCCGCAGCAGGCCAGGGCGGTGATTCAAAACTCCAATCCCGCGCTGGTGGCAGCCCTCAAAGCCCGCGCCGAAACCTTGCCTATCAAAACGGACTTTATCGACGAGCCTCTGGGGCTGGCAATTCTGGCCACAGGCAAGGCGGCGCATTCATCCACACCGGAGGACGGTATCAATGCAGTGGCCTATCTGGCTGAGCTTTTGTCGCCCAGCGCCGATGGCAGCATTCCTGACTGGCCCATGACGACTGCGGCTTCCACGGTGGATTTTTTACATTCGCTGGTGGGTACCGGCCTTTATGGCGACAAATTTGGCAAGCTTGGCTACAGCGATGAGTTTATGGGGCCTATGACGCTGGCACCGACCCTTATTACTGAAACAAAAGCGGGCGCCGAAGTGACTCTCAATCTGCGCCGCCCCGTGGGGCGTACCCCCGAAGAGCTGGATAAGCTTGCCATGGAGGCCATTCATGCCTGGCAGGACGCCAGAGGCACTCAGGTGGCTGATATCGAGACTTACTGGGGCACACCCATGTTGGTTAAGGATGCGCCCCATCTTGAGACCCTGCTTGGTGTGTATGGCCATTACACCCACACAGCTGACCCAAAGCCCATTGCCATTGGCGGCTCGACCAATGCCAAGTTGTTCCCCAATGCCTTAAGTTTTGGTCCGGCCATGCCCGGCGTGGAATACACGGGCCACAGCGAAAATGAATTTATTACCAGGGCGCAGCTTAAGCTGAACCTGGAAATGTACACAGCCGCGCTGGTAGAACTGGCGATGCGCGACTAATACAGCCCGCCGGGTTTCAGGAAACAAAAAAGCGCCTTTAAGGCGCTTTTTTTACTCTAGGTGCGAATTAACGCGCTTTGGCAAGCGTGTTTTAACGCCCGTCAGTAACCCAGGGTTTCACTGGCGCTTTGGCGCGGATCCGAGGCGCCATAAATACCGTCCTCAGTGACCACTATCGACTGGGTCGATCCCATGGCATGTTTCACCTTTACCTTGTGGCCCATGGACTCCAGCAGACGGCGGGTATCCAGGTTCAGGCTGCGCTCGGTGCGGATTTCATCAGGATACCACTGGTGATGAACCCGGGGCGCAATGCTGGCCTCGGCAATGTTCAAATCGTAATCCACCACGTTCATGATGATTTGCAGCACGGTATTGATGATGCGCGAGCCGCCGGGGCTGCCGGTAACGATAAAGGGCTTGCCGTCTTTCATCACTATGGTGGGGCTCATGGATGACAGCGGCCGTTTTTGCGGCTCCACCGCATTGGCATCACCGCCAAGCAGGCCATAACCGTTGGGGCTGCCGGGTTTGGCGGCAAAGTCGTCCATTTCGTTATTGAGCAGGATGCCGGTGCCCTTGGCCACCATGCCGGAGCCGTAGCTGAAGTTGAGGGTATAGGTGTTGGATACCGCATTGCCCCACTTATCGACCACCGAATAGTGGGTGGTTTGGTCGCTCTCGTAGGGCGTCAGCTTGCCGGGCTTGATGTCGTCCGATGGTGTGGCCTTGTTGGCAGCTATGGTCTTGGCAATGGCATCGCCATAGGCCTTGCTGGTCAGGGCCTTAACCGGCACGGTCACAAAGTCCGGGTCGCCCAGATACTCACTGCGATCGGCGTAGGCTCGCTTCATGGTTTCGGCCATAAAGTGAATGCTTTGGGCGCTGTTGTGGCCAAGCTCGCCCATGGGGAAGTGCTCGAGCACATTGAGCATTTGAATGATATGGATACCGCCGGAACTTGGCGGTGGCATGGAGACCACTTCAAGGCCGCGATAGCTGCCGCGAACAGGCTCACGCTCCATCACTTTATAGGCTTTGAGGTCGTCCAGGGTCATGATGCCGCCGGCTTCCTGCACCGCGGCGACCAGCTTCTCGGCGGTTTCGCCTTCATAAAAACCCTTACTGCCAGCTTTGCTGACGCGGCGCAGGCTTTCGGCCAAATCTTTTTGCACCAGACGCTGGCCAACGCTTAAGTTTTTGCCATCGTTGGGGTAAAAAATCTCGGCTGACGTTGGCCACTTGGCTATCCAGCCATGCAGCCCGGCGAGTGAGCTTGCCAGCTCAGCGGTGACTTCGACCCCATCTTCGGCAAGCAAAATCGCCGGCGCTATCACCTCAGACAGGGTCATGGTGCCGTATTTTTCCAGCGCCAGCTCCATCCCCATCACAGTGCCGGGTACACCTACGGCAAGACCGTGGCTGCGGCTCAGTTCATCTACCGCGTTACCGGCCTCATCGAGGAACATGTCGCGCTTTGAGGCATTGGGAGCCGTTTCACGATAGTCGATGGCGATGGTTTTGTTGTCTTTGGCCAGATGCACCAGCATAAAACCGCCGCCGCCGAGATTACCGGCTCGGGGCAGGGTAACCGCCAGCGCAAAGCCCACGGCCACGGCGGCATCCACGGCGTTGCCGCCTTTTTTGAGAATGTCCACGCCGATGCGGGTGGCCAACGCTTCCTGACTTGAAACCATGCCGTATTTGCCGAAAATCGGTTGGGCGGTGGCCATTTCACTGAAAATGGCGCTGTCATCCTGCAATGGCTTGGTTGGCAGCTTGGCGTCGGCCGTGAAAGTGGCGCCAAAGGGTAGGGCGATGGCAAGGGCGAGAGTCAGCCCCTTTAAGGTAAAGGCACCGGGCCGTGGTTTCATGATCTTTCCCCCAGAACGTATTTTTGTTGTGTATTTTTTACATTTTATAAAGTGGTCACTGTGCCTGCTGCGTTGTGGCTTTGCAATGGTTTTGATGCATTTAGCCGCGCCAATGCCTTTGCAGTTAATTGCCAAAGGCGAGCCATAGGCCAACAAAAACCATTAAACTGCCCGCTATCCGGTTAAGCAAGGTTAAGTTGTCGCCTCGGCTTAACAGTGCCTTGAGGCTCTTGCCGCCACCGGCGTACAGCAACAAACAGCTGAACTCGGTGATAAGAATAATGGACAGCAGTGCCAGCAACTGCGGCGCCATTGGCCGCTCAACATTAATAAAAGGTGGCAGCAGCGACACCATAAAGGCCCAGCCTTTTGGATTGGCAACCGCGGTTAAAAAACCCTGACTGATAAGCGCCATCGGATGTGGGCTCGGGCCGGGTTCACTTGTTAGGGCAAACTTGCCGCGGGAGCGCCACAGATTAATGCCAAGGTACACCAGATAAGCGCCGCCGACGTATTTAAGCGCGGCAAACAGCGATGGGTAGTTGAGCATAATGGCGGCAACACCGAGCACCGCCGCCAGCGCCACCAGCCCCACACCGACCAGCTCCCCCGCCATCATCCACAGGCTTTTACGCACCCCTATGCTCATACCAAGGGTCATGGCCAGGGTCATACACATACCCGGGGTGATGGAGACAAATAAAAAGGTGGGAATAAACACCGCAAGCAGCGCGAAATCAGGCATTTTTTATCGATTCTATATTCAGCAAAGTACGAAGGACTGAGCAGTGTAAATCATCCCCGGCGCGAAGAACAAGGGGCGACGCTCGCCAAAATAAAAGGTCGCCAATTGGCGACCTTGGGTGGAGACAGGAGATGTAGCTTATATCGTTTGAGTAATGGTTAGTTTAAATTTTTCAATTGGTTATTGGGTTTCCTTTTAGCTGCTTGCCCATGCTTGATGAGCTGTTTTCGATGCATCTGCAGCTGTTGCTCTCACAGGCATCGAGCGCTTTGGCTTGTTCGTCAGTTGGATACTCACTCCTCCAAGTGGCATTCGTTTCAAGGGCATTCATCTCAAATGGCATTCATCTCAAGGGCATTCATCCAGAGGCCCTGTTATTGCGACACAATCCGCTTGTGGGTCAGACCCTGATGACAATCGACACAGGTTTCACCGCGCTCGGCAATGCGCTCATGATTGAGCCGCGCACGCTGAGGCTGTTTGGCCAAATCGAAATTGTCGCCCTGGTGGCAATGACGACAGCTCTGGGAATCATTGTTTTTAAAGGTTTCCCAAACACTCTCGGCCATGGCCGGACGCAGCGATTCAAAGTTCTCCTTGGTTACTGTGCCCACCATCATGTGGTAGATGTCCTTGGTGGCGACGATTTTCACCTTCATTTTGTCGATAAAGGTGTGCGGCACATGGCAGTCGGCACAGGTGGCGGGAATGGTTTGGCCATCGCCGTAATGGGCGGAGGCCTGGTATTCCTGGACTATGGTGTCCATTTTCAGGTGACAGCTGAAACAGAACTCGTTGCGGTTGGACAGCACCATCATTCCCTGAAATGATGCCCCCGCCGCGACCAGCACGAAGACCCCGATGGGGACCCCCAATGCCAGCGGTCGTCTCAGCCAGCGCCACAGGCGCTGCACCCGAGTGGGTTTTCCCTGTTCACTCACGAGGAAATCCTCCCTGTGAAGAAGGGGCGGGCTGCCGCCCCTTCAGGCCTTATTTACTCTCGCCCAAATAACGGGCTTTAAAGGCTTTTTGGGCCTCGAGACGGGCTTTCTTCAGCTCTTCCGGCTCATTGCCGGTAAACCAGGCGTGTTCAGGGCGGGACAGGATCTCATCCAGCACCTTGCGGGCGCGCTCGGCGCCATCCTTGTTGCCGGCGTGCTCGGCCTTTTCGACAACTTCGAGGTACTGAGGCACCATTTCGACGTAGAAGCGTTCGGCCACTTCAAACATGCCGTGCCACTGGGCGTAGTCCGGTGCCTGCATGGCGGCGCCGTGACGGGCGCGGCGACCCTCGTGGTGCCACAGGTAGAACCAGGTCCACTCGATTTCTTCATCGAAACCTGTGTCTGTGAGCATGCCTTCGGCCTTGAGCGTCGCCATCAGCTTCTTACCGGGAGAGGCAAACTTGTCGTTATACAGGTTCACCAGCGAGTCAAACTGCTGATAGAAGCTGTCGACCATCGACTTGGTGTGGCAGGCCTGACACACGTCCATCATGTCCTGACGGCGCTCTTCCCATGGCTTAACCTGTTTGCCCTTGGCTTTGGCGGCGGCATCGACCTTTTCAGACACTGCAGGGCGCAAGGTCCAGCTGATCCTATCGCCAACATCGTGGGTAACAGGCTGCTCGCGGGTGGCAGACATATGGCAAGTGGCACAGGTAGGCGCGGCGTCGTAGTCTTCACCCACGATCCACTTGGCGGATTCGAGGTTCATCCGGTCGACGTTGGCATAGAAGTTAATGCCGTGCTTGGACTCGTCATAGACTTCTTTTTGGGGATGATCCGGGCCAAGGTGGCATTTGCCGCAGGCTTCCGGGCGACGGGCCTGCACCATGGAGAACTCGTGACGCTGGTGGCAGGCACTGCAGGCGCCGATGGAGCCATCGGGGTTAATCCGGCCAATACCTGTGTTGGGCCAGGTGGTGGGATCCAGATCGCCGTTTTCCAGCACCTTGACTTCGGAGCCGTGGCATTGCCAGCAACCATTCACGGCGGCCGGGGATTTGCCATTGAAGGTCATGGCGCCTTCAACCACTTCGGCAAGATAGTTATCCAGTGAGCCCATGATTTTACCAGCATCGGCGTGGTGGCTCTTGGTGAACTCTTCGACTTCCTGATTGTGGCACTGGCTACAGTCTTTGGGCGACACGATAACTGCAATGCTGAAACCTTCGTGCTTGATGGCATCTTTATCCGAAGGGTCGGCCTTGTGGCACTCGTAGCAGCCAACATTGGCGCCATAGTGTTTGGAGCGGCCCCACTGGGCATAAAGGGAAGGGTTTTTTTCTTTGTGACATCCTGCGCACTGGGCGCTTTCATCACTGAGGGTTTTGAAGGGTTTGAGCACCAGCGCCTTGGGTTCGGCCTGACTGGCGGGGGACAGACTGAGGCTTAGCGCGGCTATCGCCGGCACGAGCAGCGACAGGCACCGTCGCAGGTTTCGCGAATAATCCATATACAGTTCCTCAAATGCATTCCTGTTAACTCACTGTTTTATTTATATCTTGCTAATACATTGCTAACTCTGTGTGGCAGCAATGTTGACAATGTAAACCTGCAAAAAAATTGCATCTTGATTTAAATCAATGCGGACTGGATGAGAGGGTGAGCGCGATCACAAAAGGGTGATTATTTATGCGCACTCGCATGGAATGCGGAAAACTTTGCGCCAGCGTCGGTATTGGGCTGCACTGTGATGTCAGGCGCCATAGTCTGTGCCGAAAAGGATTTGCCCGAGGCTTGATAAGGTTCAGATTTTAAAAGGGTAATCTGAATTTAGGCCGTGGCCGCTAGTCTGCAAAAGCCGCGAATTAAGCAGGAAAAGCCGTGCCCTGAACAGAGCGAAACTGAATTGGGCTGAGCTGAAAGGACTTAACAGCACTGGGCTTAATTGAGCAGAGCAGGGCTGAACAAACGCCATCAACCAAGGGCTGCACAGGCATTCGCGGTACAGAAAAGGTGGCAAAGAATACGGCAGCAGAGAAATAAAAAACCGCCGCAGATGCGACGGTTTTCACCTCAGCAGTATTGACTGCCGTCAGCAGGGATTAGCCTGCAGGGCTTAGAGCACGCCGCGGCGGACCTGATCGCGCTCGATAGACTCGAACAGGGCCTTAAAGTTACCTTCACCGAAGCCTAAGTTGTTCTTACGCTGGATGATTTCGATAAAGATAGGGCCAAACAGGTTTTTGGTGAAAATCTGCAGCAAATAGCCAGACTCATCGCCGTCCACCAGAATTTGGTGGTGCTTAATGCGCTCTCTGTCTTCAGTGACCTGGGGCAGCTTTTCAAAGATGGTGTCGTAGTATTCAGGGATGATGTCAAGCGTGGCAATGGACGAGCCTTCCATTGCATCCAGCGACGCCACGATATCGCGGCTGCGGAATGCCAGGTGCTGTACGCCCGGACCATTGTATTCACGCAGGTATTCGTCAATCTGGTTACGATCGTCGCCTTTACCTTCGTTGATGGGGATACAGAAGCTGCCGTCAGGTGAGCGCAGTGCGTAAGAAATCAGTGCAGTCTGCGAGCCCTTGATGTCGAAGTAGCGCACTTCGGTAAAACCAAACACGTCTTTGTAGAAGTTTGACCACTGCTCCATGGTGCCCTTGTAGACGTTGTTGGTCAGGTGGTCGACTTCCATAAAGCCTTTTTCCTGAACAATCACAGGCTCATCCAAATCGACAAAGTCGGTGGCGTAAATGTTGTCATCGCCAAAACGGTCGATGAAGTAAATCAGGCTGTCACCAATGCCGTAAATGGCTGGGTAGGGCAGATCTTTCACTTCATCCGGGGCGGCCTTGGCGCCACGCTCAACCGCGTGCTTATAGGCGTACTCGGCATCTTCCACGCGCCAGCCCATAGAGGTGATGGCCGGGCCGTGAGACTTGGCAAAACCGGCCGAGAAACCGGCGCGGTCTCGGTTCATCAAAAAGTTGATGTCGTTTTGCTGGTAATAGTAGATGTCCTTTTCCTTGTGCTTTTTCAGCATGGAAAAACCAAAGTCCAGAAACACCTTGTGCATGAAATCGTTATCGGGCGTTGCAAACTCGGTAAATTCGATGCCGAGCAGGCCCAGTGGATTGGTTTCGCTTGCCATTGTCTTGTCCTCTTTCAATGGATTGCTGCCTGGAATTGTTCTGATTAGTCTTCGAGCCAGGAGCGGTTGTAATCGGGTGCCATGCAGTTTTTCACGTGTTCGGTCAGCTGCAGTGGCGCAAAGGTGTCTACCATCACAGCGTACTCGTAGGTGTCCTTCTTACCGATGGACGCCTCGGTGCGGCCAGGCTGCGGGCCGTGGGCCACGCCTTTCTGGTGCAGGGTGATGTAACCGGCCTCAATGCCGGTGCGGCTCATAAAATCACCGTCGACGTAATAGAGCACTTCGTCGCTGTCGATGTTGTTATGGTAGTACGGGGCCGGAATTGCCTGCGGGTGGAAATCATAGGGGCGCGGCACAAAGTTGCAGATAACGAAGTTTCTGGCCACAAACAGCAGGTGATCCGACGGCGGCAGGTGGATTTTGCCCACCTTGGGCGCGTATTCGGTGATGTTGAAAGCCCAGGGATACACAAAACCGTCCCAGCCCACCAAATCAAAGGGGTGCCACTCGAGCTGCGTTAGCTGATACTTATCGCCAAACTTGCACACCAGCGGGAAGTTTCCGCGCTCAACCACGGCGTCCTTAAGCTCGGGCACGCGGATATCGCGCTCGCAGTAAGGGGCAGATTCCAGCAGCTGACCGTATTCGTTACGGAAATGCTTGGGGATCTCCACCATGGTGAAAGATTCAATCACGAACAGGCGTACATTGCTGTAATCGTTGAACTTGAGCTGATAGGTAGTGCCGCGCGGTATAACCAGATAGTCCCACTTTTTCACTTCAAGCTCGCCATATTCCGACAGCAGCACGCCGTCGCCTTCATGGACAAACACCACTTCATCGGCATAGGCGTTGCGGTAAAACTCGTCGGTATCGGCGGTTACCTTGGCGGTATAGAGCGCCACGTCTGAGTTAAAGAAAATCTTGTTGCGGGCAGAGAAGAAATTGCCTTCGCCATCGGCCAGACGTGAGTCCAGCTTATAGTTCTGTACCAGTGAATCGACCCAGGTGTCGCCGTGGGTCAGTGACATTGGGGCCACTTCCAGCGCCTTGGTGGGCATATTGTGGTGGTACTTGTTGGAATAGATGTTCGAAAACCCGTGGGTAGAGAACAGCTCTTCGCGGTAAAGCTCTCCATTTTCCTTGGCAAACGCGATATGGCGCTTGTGCGGGATCTGACCTTGCTTCACATAAAATGGCATTTGTTTTTATCCTCTGTTGGGCTCGCAGTGGCCCATTTACCCGCCGAATTGGCGCTATATGTGATCTGGGTATCAATTTAGTTGCCGACTTGTGCAAAAAAAAGAATAATTAATCGGTAATCACCATCTAAAAATTAGATGGTAAATCTGGCGTTACGCTTTTGTTCATTGTCTGACCCGGGAGAGGGCCGATGCGCATCGATGTGGATGCCTTTAAGGTATTGGAAGTACTGGTGGAAGAGGGCAGCTTTGCCAAGGCGGCGGAGCGGCTGCACAAGGCCCAGTCGGCGGTGAGTTACCAGATTAAAAAGCTTGAGCAGCACCTGGGCGTGAGCCTGTTATCCCGCGAGCAGTACCGCGCCGAGCTGACCGCCGAGGGGCGGGTGATTTTGGCCGAAGGCCAGCGGCTGTTATCCCACCTTGCCAATATCGAGCATCTTGCGAGCCGATTCAGTGAAGGCTGGGAGCCCAAGCTTGAGCTGGTGATTGATGGCGCCTTGCCGATGGAGCCGATTATGACGGCATTAAAGCGCATGGCAGAGCATCAAATTCCCACCAAAATTCAGCTTAATATGGAGTTTCTTGGCGGGGTGCAGCACAGGTTTGAGCGCGACAATGCCGACTTGATGCTGGTTAAAGACTATCGCACCGGCCCCTATTATTACGCCAAACCCCTGCCAGCTATCACCAGCGTGTTGCTGGCGGCGCCCCATCACCCGCTGGCGGGCCGTAAAGCGCTCACCCTTACCGAGCTGCAGCAACACGTAGAGCTGACCATCGAAGACTCATCGCCGGTGAAAACTTACCGTGACGAGCTGCAGTTTGGTGGCGACAAAGTCTTTTATCTATCTGGTTTTATTATGAAAAAGAATGCGCTGTTAAAAGGCCTGGGTTTTGGTTGGATGCCAGACTTTTTGGTGCGTGATGAGCTTAAAGCGGGACTGCTTACTGAAATTGATTTTGTTGGCGGCTGCCGTTACACCTTCGTGCCGCAGTTGGTGTCGACCCTCGAGCGCCCGCTGGGCCGCGCCGGCAGGCTGTTTACCGAGCTGATTTTGGAAGAATTTGCCAAAGAGCCCATGGGGATCCCCGAAGGCCTGGGTTAACAGTTTGCAACGGCTGCATACACAGTTGTTTACATTTCCTCGCTGACAGGTGACATATTATGTCGTATGGTGAGCCACATCAGTCAAACGTCATATGGGGAAATGGATGATGAGACGTTGTCACGAAGTGGACTATGAAATTCGCGGCGAAAGCATGCAGCTGGTGGAAGTGGAGCTGGATCCCGGTGAAACCGTGATTGCCGAGGCCGGCGCCATGACCTACATGGAAGAGGGCATTCAGTTTGAGGCACGCATGGGCGATGGCTCGCAGCCTGAGTCCGGCTTTTTCGGTGCCCTGATGGGCGCCGGCAAGCGTATGCTCACCGGTGAGAGCCTGTTTATGACCCACTTTACCAACCAGGGGCACGGCAAGCGTCGGGTGGCGTTTTCAGCGCCATACCCAGGTACCTTGCTGGCGCTGGATATGGCCGAGCTTGGCGGTGAGCTTATTCTGCAAAAAGACAGCTTTCTGGCAGCCGCCCTTGGCACCCAAATCACCATGACCTTTAACAAGCGCCTGGGGACCGGTTTCTTTGGCGGTGAAGGCTTTATCATGCAAAAGCTCAAAGGCGATGGCATGGCCTTTGTGCACGCCGGTGGCACCCTTATCAAGAAGGAACTCAGGGGGGAGACACTGCGGGTGGATACCGGTTGTTTGGTGGGCTTTACCCCCGGCATCGATTACGACATTCAGCGCGCAGGCTCGCTTAAATCCATGGTGTTTGGCGGTGAAGGTCTGTTTCTGGCCACGCTGCAAGGTCATGGCACCGTATGGCTGCAAAGCCTGCCGTTTTCGCGCATGGCTGACCGCATTATTGCCCATGCGCCCTCGGCCGGTGGTTCCAGCCGTGGTGAAGGTTCGGTGCTTGGCGGTCTTGGCCGCATGCTGGATGGTGATTGATACGCTGGAGCGCAGAAATAAAAAGGGAGCCGGATGGCTCCCTTTTTACGTTGGCGTGATAGGCAAGCTATCGATATTACTCGTTGATAATATCGATAATTTTGCGGGTTTTATCGTGGATCTTAAACAGCGAATCATCGATGCGGATGGTCACAGCGCCATCGATACCGATTGGGCCCACCCGCACGCCACGGTCATAGATGTCCAGATCCAGAATATCGCCGCGGCTATACTTTTTCTGCCAGCCGGGAGGCAGTGGCTCGCCCTTGGCAACCTTCTTTTGCAGCCCTGGAGGCAAGTCCTTTCCATCTGAGCGGTACTCATTGTAGGACTTATCTTTATGATCCTTGTGCTCTTTATGGTCCTTGTCATTTTTGGCCATCGCACCTGTGCTGAGTGCTGTCGCCAGCATCAAAAACATCCATTTGTTTTTCATCGGGACTCTCCTGAACCTCAATTGAGGGACTGATTAAAGGGATTCACCAGCCATCTGGTGGATTAGCTGCCAGTGAACCTCGTCCACCGGCTGTATGCTCAGCCGCGACCCTTTTTGTACCAACAGCATATCGGCAAGCCCAGGGTGGGCCTTGATGGCGCTTAAGGTAACGGGTTTGGCGAAGCGCTTGATAAAGCGAATATCCCGCTGCAGCCAGCGGGGCGACTCGGGTGTGGATTTGGGGTCGTAATAGGGCGACTCGGGGTCCCAGGCGCTGGCATCGGGATAGGTTTCACCGGCGACTTCGGCAATGCCGACAACCGCCGGCACCTTGCAGCTGGAGTGGTAGAAAAATACCCTGTCGCCAATTTGCATTGCATCTCGCAGAAAGTTGCGGGCCTGATAGTTGCGAATGCCATTCCAGCCTTCGGTTTGATTCGGTCTGGCAGCCAAATCATCGATGCTGAACTCATCGGGCTCGGACTTCATCAGCCAATAATTCATCAAAAATCTCGTCGCTTTTTTACTTAAACTCCCAGTTTACGGCGGCTTTGGGCAACGGCAAGGTTTTTTATTCCGTTCAGCCAATGTTCAGTCCTTTTAGCCGATGCTGACGCTGGTACGAATTATGCCTGCTTTAGGGAAGGTGCGAATAAGTCCCGTGCTTGCTCTGCGTGAGTTTACAGCGGATAGATGCAAGGCACAGTTCGCAGCGAATGGCCCTAGTCCTTCGCAAGAACTGTAACGCAGCAGATACCACTGTAAGCCACGCCCTGCGGGGCTTTGGTAGCAACACCATTTTGGCGTTTTGCAGCTTCAGCTGGACGGCGGGGCGCCCAGCCATGCCCTCAGTTGAAAGCCTTGAACTGCCGCTGCTATCAAAGCCAGAGCTGTGCGAGGACTTGTTAGCACCTTCCTTAGATTGAGCGGATAACACTGTTGACCGGAGGTATGTATGAGACTCGAATTCAACAGCAATGGTTTTGGTCTGTATCGACCTTTTCTATCCTGGCTGGCAGCCGGAGAACACGAACTGTCCGGCGCCGATGCCAGCGCCTTTCTGTCGGCCCTGCGGGCCTCTTCCCTTGAACTGGTGGGTTTTGACTGGAAAGACTGGTATGAGCGCACTCATCTGGTCGACAACCCGACCTACCTTGAAACGGCGAGCTTGCACGACTGCCGGGTGATTTTGAGCGCTATGCTGAGGCTTGAGCGATTCAGCCCCGGAGTTGTGGAAAATCTGCGCCGCCAGGGCGTACTCTGTGCCCTGATGGCGCGTTTGGATGCCCTGTGGCAGCTTGAGTCGGCCCACGCCTGAACGCATCGCGCTTAAAGATGTTGGCAAAGCCGACCGGCTTCGCCGCTTTTGGGCGATTGCCTGACAAGTCAGGCAATCGCTTACTCGCAAACCTTTATTCGGCAACGAACGGCAGCGGGCGCGGGGTGGCGTGGTTACTTGGCGGCAGAATGGGCATCTCGATTTTTGGCTGCTCACCGGTCAGAGCGCGCAGGAAGGCAACCATCTGGCGGGTTTCGTCCTTGCTGAGTGCCTGCCCAAGCTGAATATCGGCCATGGTGTTCACAGCTTCCTCCAAGGTCCAGACACTGCCGTCATGGAAGTAGGGGTAGGTGAGCTCGATGTTGCGCAGCGTAGGCACCTTGAATACGTGCTTATCGGTATCTTTGCCGGTGACCGCCTTGCGCCCTTCTGCCGGGTTATTGGTGTGGAATGGCTTGATTAGCCCCATCTTCATATACATGGTGCCACCAACCGCCGGGCCCTGATGGCAACTGATGCAGCCTTTGCTCTGGAACAGCGCATAGCCTGCTTTGGTATCGGCATCGATGGCGTCCTTATCGCCACGCAGGTAGTTATCAAATGGGCTGTTGGGGGTGACCAGGGTCTTTTCAAACTCGGCAATGGCGTCTGTGATGCGGTCAATATTAACCTTGTCATCGCCATAGGCCTGCTTGAAGCGGGCGCGGTACTCAGGCATGGAGGCGACGGTATCCACCGCCAGCTCATGGGTAAAGCCCATTTCGCCGGGGTTGGCGATAGGGCCGCCTGCCTGCTCTTTCAAATCCTTGGCGCGGCCATCCCAAAACTGCGCCAGACCATATTCTGCATTCAGCACAGTTGGGGCATTGATGGGGCCCTGGTGCCAGTTGTGGCCGATGGAGGTGGGCAGGGCATCGACGCCGCCCATGGACAGGTTGTGGCAGGAGTTGCAGGAAATAAACCCTGACATCGACAACCTGGGCTCGAAATAGAGCATTTTGCCAAGCTCGACTTTCTCAGGTGCGCTGATAACAGGCGGGTCAATCGGACTGATAAGTGAACTGCCTTCTGCGGGGGCATTGCTGGCGGATGCCGCGACCGACAGGGAAAGCGGTAAGGCGAGCAGCGCGAGGGACAAGGGCGATAATTTCATGTGACACTCCTTAATATCCATATTTTTACTGTGGTATTTGTGGTGAGCGTAAATGAAAGTATCTCTTCAATAAAAACAATAAATTACGATTGCCTCTATCGTATATTTGGATGCTTGAACTGTGATCTGCTCGCTGTTATTTCGGCTCGAATGCTGGCAGTAATAAGGTGTTGTCATTTAGGCCTTTTGCTTGCAAACGATAAAAGCGTTCAGGAAGGGGCTCTGGCTGTCACAATTGGCGGAAAAAAGCTTGCTATACTCAACCCAAAGACTGGCTTTCTGAGCGTCATCCACCATGTTTACCCCCCGGCGACGAGCCTTTTCCATGCTGATCCTTGCTGGCTGCATTGCAAGCCAGGGCTGGGTGTATGCCGAAACGGTTCGCCTCACTTCACTGCACTGGCCTCCTTATTCGGGTAAGAGTCTGCCTGCAGAGGGGGCGTCCATCGCCGTTGCCAAAGCGGCATTTGCCGCCATGGGGCATCAGCTTGAGGTGGATTTTTACCCCTGGAGCCGCGCGGTCAAATTGGCCAATCAGAACAACACGCCCTACGTGGGTTACTTCCCCGAGTATTACTACGACACCGTGGAGTTTGTGTTTTCCCTGCCAATGGGCATGAGTCCCCTTGGCCTGGTAGAGCAGCGCAAATACCCCATAAGCTGGGTATCGGTAAAGGATTTACGCGCGTACCGACTTGGGGTGGTGCAGGATTATGTGAATACCGAGGAGCTGGATAGGGCCATCGCCGACGATTTGCAGCCAGCCGAGGTGGTGACCTCAGATGAATACAACATCAAGAAGGTGGCGGCGGGCAGAATAGATGCAGCTGTGATTGATGTGTACGTGATGCGTTTTTTGCTGCGTCAGCCCAAGCTTGACTCCCTTGCCGACAAGGTACAGCTCAACAGCCAGCTGCTGGCCAATAAGAATCTGTATGTCGCGTTCAAGAATACCCCGGAGGGAAGACGCTGGCAGGCCATCTTCAACGAAGGCCTGCAGCGGATTGATGTGGCAGAGATAATGGCAGATCATCTGCCGGAAGAACTGGATTAGCGCTCGCTGCCTGGGCGCTTATGCGCGGGTAACCACGGTACGGCCAATGGGTGTCAGGCTCAAAAGCGCAAGCTTAAGGTGCTGAATACCAAATGGAATACCTATGATGGTGACAAAGCACGCCAGCGCATGGGTGATGTGACCTATAGCCAGCCAAATGCCAAACAGTAAGAACCAGATAATATTGCCCACCATGCCCATAGGGCCGGTACCAAAATCTTCCAGTCCGGTCAGCTCTCTGCGGGAAACATGATCCTGTCCAAATGGCCAGAATGCCAGTTCACCAATCACGAAGCAGGCGCGGCCAAAGGGAATGCCGATAATGCTGATAAAGCACAGAATGCCGGCAAGCCACCAGGCAAGGCCCATCACGAAGCCACCCAGAATAAACCAGGCGATGTTAAAGATGAGTCGTAAAACGCCCATAAAGTCTCCTTGTTACACGTCGTTATGTCTTTTTATAAGCAAAACCAAGGCCAAAATTTATATTCATTTAATTCAATAGGATATGTCGGGTGTGACTTAGGAGAATCGTCCATGGCACGCTAAAGTGGTGAATTTCACCATGGATTGCAGCTGCCTGAGAACCTGAGAAAGGGTACACTGCGCCATCAGTAACCTGTGTCATGAATGAGTGTATGAGCATCCCAAGCCCGGTCGAACGGATTTCGTTTTTTGGACGCCCGCTGTGGCTTAAGCGGGATGACCTTTTGCCTGAGCCTTTCAGTGGCAACAAAGCACGTAAGTTTGCATCGCTCAGAACTGGTGATTTCCCCGCTGTAACCACCCTGATTGGCTATGGCTCGCCCCAGTCCAATTCGCTGTTTTCCCTGGCGGCGCTGGCCCATGAAAGGGGCTGGCAACTCGAGTTTTATGTCAGCCACATTGCCCAGGCCATCGATGCCAGCCCCGGCAGCAACTATGGCGGTGCCCTTAGCTTTGGTGCCAGGGTGTTACCGGTTCCTGTCGAGGGTATGTCTGCCAGAGACTACATCGAAACAGTGCGCCTGAAGGCAGCGGATGGTGCGCAGTGCCTGTATGTGCCCGAGGGCGGGCGCTGCGCTTTGGCAAGGGAAGGGGTGAGACACCTCGGCCAGGAGATTTGCGTCTGGGCTCATGGGCAACAGATAGAGGCGCTGCGGGTGTTTCTCCCTTCAGGCTCTGGCACCACCGCACTGTATTTGAGTGAATATTTTATCGAAGCTGCGCCTCAAATTAGGGTGTATACCTGCCCGGTTGTTGGCGATGAGGCTTACCTTAGTGCCCAGTTCAGAGAGCTTATTGCTGATAGTTCACTGCATCCGCAGGTGGCTGGCGGCAAACATCATTACGCCGGGCTTAAGCTCAGCGAGCTTGAAATGTGGGGGCAGATGTTGGCGCAGGGCACTGAATTTGAGCTGCTGTACGACCCATTCGGCTTGCAGGTGTTGAAGACGCTGATGCAGGACGATGCGACGTGTGCTGACCAGCGTGCGCCTTGGCTTTATCTGCATCAGGGCGGGCTCAGGGGCAATGTGTCCATGGCGGCCAGGTACAGGCGCAAGTATCCGCAGTGGTTTGAAAAAAATAAGGCCTGGGCCGGAAAATACCTGTGAAATTGTATTTCCTGCTCAGGCTGTCGGTGAAATGGAACGGAAAAATGAGAGGATTGAGACGTTCCAGTTTCGGCAGTTTACTTGTTGGTGCTCAGCAGCCACTTCATAAACTTCAGCGCTTCGGTGCGCTTTGAGAAGGTTCGCCGGTTCTTACCGTGTTTATCGGTGAAGGCGATAGAGGTTTTGTTGAGTGAAATCGAGTTTACCGGGAATGCCACGCTGATTTCATGGCCATCCAATTTGTATGACATAAGCCACACTCCTTATCTGTTTATGTCGCCTGAATGGGGCGAATCAATTCTAACTATAAAATATCCTTAGCAATTGTTTGCAAAAGACGGTTGTGAGGACCATCGAGACTAACGGATTGCTTTATGGATTTCAAGTTAGCAGCGAACGATTGTGTTAATAGATAAAACAATACGTCCGCTGGTATGCCTTGCATTTGAGCAGCCTTGAGTGACAGTCCCATGACAGCATTGAGAAACTTCTGTGATCGCGGCACTTTTATACGGCATTGCTGAGTGTTTATCAGCTTAACCTGATTGAAAACATGCTCTTACAAGGATGTTAAAACCCGTTGTTGGTGATAATATTTAGTCTGTTTATTTCACAGACTGGAATTTCCCGATGAACAGGACAAGGTGGTCTTGGTTATTTTTGCTGCTGCTTGCCGCGCCCCAGGTGTTTGCCAACAGTACGCTGACCGTAGTGCAGGCGCTGGATAAGTCCAGCGAGCAAACCAGTGTCGAGGCGGACGTCGATGAGCGCTACCCCTATCGGGACGAGCTGGAGCGGGATACTCCCCGCGGCGCCCTGCAGGGCTTTTTGAAATCGGCCTGGGATCAGGACTATCAGCGGGCCGCCCGTTATCTGGATATGCGCTTTCTGCCCGATGGCATGACCGAGGCCAAGGCTCCCAGATATGCTCAGGATCTGCAGGCGATTATCGACCGCAACCTGTGGATTGACCTCGATACCGTCAACGACACCCCCGAAGGCAACAGCGCCGACAATCTGCCATCTTATCGCGACATGTTCGCCCGTATTAAGGTGGCCGATTACGATGCCATTCTCTATTTACAGCGGGTGCCAGACCCTACCATCGGTGCCGTGTGGAAGGTGTCCAACGCCACGGTTTCGCAAATCCCCGTGCTGTATGAAAAGCTCGGTTATGGCCCCTGGATTGAGTGGTTTATCGCGCACATTCCCGAAGGCCGGCTATTTATGCTTAACCTGTGGGAGTGGGCTTTTGTTCTTGCCTTTTTAACCGCGTCGCTGCTGCTGGTGATCCCGGTAACCTGGGTTGCCCGCTGGCTGCTGCTGCGCACCAACTGGCAGCATAAAGAAGAAGTTGGCCATATCATCACCGGACCGCTGCGATTCTTTTTGGCAATTTTGGTCAACAAGCTGGCGCTGATGCAAACCACCTTGCCGGTACTGACCAAGGAGCTGCTGGATTCAGGACTGTTTTTGATGCTCACCCTGGTTTGGCTGATTTGGGCGCTGCTTGGGTTGGTGCAAAGCCTGCTGCGGGCGCGCTGGGTGGCTAATGGCAATAAGCAGGCGGCATCTCTGCTGCGGCCGCTGACCAACTTTGTACGTATTCTGATGTTGATGCTGGCGCTGCTGGTGTGGCTGCAGCACCTTGGCTTTAACGTTGGCGCTATCCTTGCCGGTATGGGGATTGGCGGCATTGCCATTGCGCTGGCTTCCAAGCAGTCGATTGAGAACTTTATCGGCACTGTGACCCTGTATTCTTCGGCGCCGCTCAAGGTGGGGAACCTGTGTAAGCTTGGTTCACTGCGCGGCACCGTGGAGGAAATAGGCTTAAGGTGCACCCGCATTCGAACCCTGGACCGCTCGGTTATTCATATTCCCAACGCCAAGCTTGCTGAAATGGAGATTGAAAATATCTCCGAGCGTGAAAAAATCCGTTTTAAAACCGATATTCGCCTCGACTACGATACCAGCGCCGAGCAGATAAAGCTTATCACTGAGGATATCAAGGCCTTGCTGGAGGCCCACGAGAAAATCAATGAAAAGCCACTGCGGGTAACCTTCAAAGGCTTTGGTCTGCATGGCTTGGAAGTGAACGTATTTGCTTATGTGGGCAGTACCAGTTTACCGACCTATCAGCAGGTGGCCCATGAGCTGAACTTAGGCATTATGGAAATTGTTGCCAGGCACGGCTCCAAAGTGGTCCCCGCGATGGCGCCGGTCGCGCCCTGACAGATAACAAGCACATGTAAACGCAGCCGTTTATGGTTAAAAAAGGTCGCCCTGGGCGACCTTTTTTAACCTGGTGATTCGCTGGTTGACGCTTTGCTATCTAACTCTTTGCTAATGAACTATTTGCTATCTAACTCTTTGCTACCGAACTGAGCTGTTGGCCACTGGAGCGGCTGCTGCATGAGTCACTTAGCCGGTTTCATTTTCCCTTGGACCAATGCATCTGAAACTAAATTCATAGCGCATAAAAACCGACCCAGGCCACGCAGAGCCGTTTAGTTGCCGTCAGCGCGGAGTCCACTCCAGCCACTTGTCGTCAGCTTCGCTGTAAAGCGGGAATACAGCGCCGTCAGCCAGGCGGTTTTGCACCGTGGTCTTTACCTCGGTCGCCAGACCAATGCCGCCGGCGAGTATGGTTTCCAGAGAGCCAGTTTGTACCTTGGCGCCGGAGAAGAGTCCAAACTCAATGTTTACTCCGGACAAGTCAAAGAACACGCTGCTGCGGTTCACCAGATGACGGTAGGGCTCATCAATGTGGGCGTACAGTTCTACTTTGCTGCCATCTGTGCTTAAGGCGTAGCCATCCACGGCGCCAACGGCAATGCCGCGATAGAAAATCTGGCTGCCAACTTTTACTGAGCCCAGCGTAGGACGCTCAAGCGTCAGTTTCAGCGCATCTGCAGCGACGGCGGCGTAATGGTCGAGCATTTCGCTGGTAGTGAATTTATTGCTGCGGCTCGCGGCTTTACCCGGATGCACCGAAATAAATGCGCCGGTTAACACGGCTTCAGGGGCTTTGATCCCCTGCAATGAAATTTCGGCATCCTGGACCACATACACCGAATCTGCGCGGGTGAAACTGTCGGCATACTTGCCATACAGATACGCATGGGCACTGAGGACCTCCAAACTGTCGCCAAGACGCACCTCGGTGACTTCACCGACCTGATGTCCCTGATAACGGATGGCAGCGTCGGCACTCACTCTGGCACTGGCTGGCAGTATCAGCTCGATGGGATAAGCCTCTGCCAGGGCCAGAGCTTCACTGGCGTACAAGTGGCCGGGACTGGTGACCTTACCTTCTTTTACCAGCGACAGGCCGATGCCGCCACTGAGGAGTCCTGGCAGGGAAGCCACGTCCAGCTTAAGGCCTTTCAGGCTGGCATCCACCGACACGGCGCTGTGCTTCCAGTAGAGGGTGTTGGCGCCAATCAGGCTGGCAAAGGGTTTGTCGATGGCGAGGCTGATGTTGAAAGCATCGTCGCTGGCTTGCCAGTTCACCCTGGTGACTTCACCAATCTGCATTTTTTTGTAATAAACAGGGCTGCCACTCTCAAGGCCATGGGCCTCGGCGGCGCTCAGGGTAACAGCAAGACGCTCGGCGATGGTTTTGCTTGCTTGCAGTGCATCGGTCGATGGATACAGCGCAAGCTCGGCGCCATTTTTATGGGCTGCGCCTGTGCCTTTAATCAGCCGCAGCGCGCCTTTAAGCAGGGTAGAGGTGTCGCCAACGGCGAGTTTTACCCCTTTCAGGGAGGCGTCGACACTGAAGGCCGATTCGGGCACCAGATAGCTGCCTTCGGTCAGCAAGCGTTTGAACTCTGGCTGAATTTCGGCGCTGTATACCACAGAGCCAAAGTCATCGGCGAGTTTCACTGACGTGATTTGACCAATGGGCAGGTTACGGTAGCGAATTTCGGCGCCTTGCTGGGCGTCGCTGCGCTCACTTCTGACGGTA
Source organism: Shewanella khirikhana (assembly GCF_003957745.1). Lineage (NCBI taxonomy): Bacteria > Pseudomonadati > Pseudomonadota > Gammaproteobacteria > Alteromonadales > Shewanellaceae > Shewanella > Shewanella khirikhana. Next base: position 1,415,436 of record NZ_CP020373.1, read on the forward strand.
AAGCGCGCCTTTTCAGCAAACATGAAGTCGGGTGCGGCGCTTTCCAGCGGATAGCTGTCCTGCGGCTTACCTTCACCTGGCAGCATGGCAATTACATCACCTGTAATAAGTCGCGAAGCGTGTTTGATACCACTGAAGGAGACGTCAGCGCCCTCACGCCAGAAGCGGCTGTCGCTGCCAAGCAGATGGCCCTGATCATGATTGATAAACACGCTGATGCGCACACCTGCGTCGGTGAGTTCGGTTTTCACCACTTTACCGATTTCCAGGCCGCGATAGAGCACGGCTGTGCCTGCTGCGAGGCCATCGGCGTTATCGGCAAGCAAGGTGAGGGTAGTGCCACCGAGGGCATCGGTTTCACTGCTGTGCAGCACAAAACTGTCGCCGTGGGCTGCGCTCTCGCCGCTGTCAGAGGTGCTGAAGCTGATGCCACCGGCAAGCAGGGAGGCCAGGCTTTCGCTCTCGACTTTAATGCCCGATAAGGACGCATCTATGCTAAGGCCAGAGACATTCCAGAAGCGGCTGTCTTTCTTTACCAGATGGGCATATTGCTGCTGAATAAAGGCGCCGATAAGGATGCGCTGATTGCCTTCGAGGCGGTAGCTCACCACGTTACCTACGGGGATTTGACGAAAATACAAGGTTGAACCGACATCCAGCGAACCCAGCTTATCTGTGCTCAGCTCCACCAGAATGCCTTCGTTACCTGGCGCCAGTGGCGGCGCTTCACGCAGGGCTTCAAAGCTGGTGGCACTGTCGCCTTTGCCGGGCTGCACCGCAATATAGTTGCCGGAGAAGAGCGCATCCAGCCCCGACACCCCGGTGATGGATGCCTTGGGGGAGACCAGCCAAAACTGAGTATCTTCGCGCAGGTATGGGCCGGAGCGGTAGTCCATCATCACGGTTACATTCACGCCGGTCAGATCTTCGTCCATGGCGATATCGGTCACTTTACCCACGGTAAGGCCCTGATATTTAACCAGGGTTTTACCCACATCTATACCGGAGGCGCTGGGGAAATGGATAAGGATCTCCACCCCCGACTCGCGAATGCTTTTAATCCCAAGCCAGGCGGCGAGGGCCATGGCCACGAGGGGAAGGAGCCAGACCGGCGAAAAGAGCTTCTTCTTTACCACCTTTGGGGCTTCAATGTTTGTCATTTTTAACTTCCAGTCGATCCCAGAGTAAACGAGTGTCCAATACCTTGGCGGCAAGCTGGGTCAGCAAGATAACCAGGGCAAATGCGGTGGCGGCGGGGGCGGGCTTGGCATCCAGCAATTGCCCCATATTCACCAGTGCCACCGTCAATGAAATCACAAAAAGGTCGAGCATGGACCAGCGTCCAATCCACTCAATAATATGAAACCCTGCCATCAGTTTGCGTTTGGAAACCGGCAAGTCAAAGCTAATGGCGGTGAGATAGGTTGCCAGGCCGACAATCTTAAGCCAGGGCACCAGAATACTGGCGGTAAACACGATAATGGCGATGGGCAGCATGTCGGAGTGCACCAGATGCTTGATGCCACTGAAAATCGTATCGTGGGTTACCCGGCCTTGGTTCACCAGGGTGGTGATGGGGTAGACATTGGCCGGAATAAGCAAAATGGCGGCCGTGATCAGCAGCGCCCAACTTTTTTGTACGCTGGTGTAGTCCCTGGCGCTGTTGTCGGCGCCGCAGCGGCGGCACTTGGGGGCACGGATGGGGTTGGTTTCACGGCAAACCCGGCACTGACACAGGCCGATTTGCTTGCCGGTGGTCTCGTGGCCTACGCTCATTTTAAATGGCTCCACATGTGCTCAATGTTGTACTCCCGCTGTAAAAACAGAGTGACCAGAAACAGCATGGTAAAGCAGAAGGTGCCTACGCCAAAGTAAATGTCAGAAAAATCAGATAATTGAAACGCCGAGACTAAGAAACTGATAACGTAGATTTCCAGCATGGTCAGCTGGCTGAAAAGCCCATGGCGCCGTAAAAGCCAGGCGTAGGCACGTTTTTGCCAGGGGCGTTGCAAGCCGGATTTCACCAGCAAAATTTGGCCTAAAATCGACAGCAGCAGCAACCCGGGACCAATCACGGCTGCGACCAGGACAGCGACACCAACCACCCAATAGCCTAAATCCATCACGGCCATCGCGCCTTCCATTACCGTGGCAGTTCGGACCGAGCCTAAAAAGTGCAGTTCGAGCACAGGGAACAAATTGGCGGGCACAAACAGGGCGAGGGCGGAAAGGCACAGGGCAAGCATGCCATTCACTGAACAGTATGGCGTGTCGTACAGGGCCGTATGGCAACGGGGGCACAGGGCCCGCACCCCGCTTGGCAGGGCACGGCGCCGGACCGCCAGGTCGCAGGCGCGGCAGAGGATCACCGAATTGTCGATATCGTCATGATGCATATAAGCGTGTAGCAGATCCGTTGGCTTACCGACGTGATGCCGCATTCTGCGCGGCTTTCCCATCAAATTGAGAAATGTTCAGCGTACGAGTGTATCAGATCCCGTTAAATACTTGCATCTCCGGATAAAAACTGTGACACTTCATTACTGTATAAATAAACAGTGCGAGGGCTATCATGGCGGTAATCACACAGTATGTGGTGGTCAGAGATGGGGTTGAAAAGATGACATTTACATCGAAAAAGGAGGCTGATGCCTACGACAAGATGCTGGATATCGCTGACAGCCTTATTCCTTTCATCAGTAATGCGGACTGCGGTCTGGATGAAGCGACTACCGAAAAACTGGCATTCTATTTTGCGACCAACAAAGATGATTTATCATCGCTGCTCAAGGGCGCTGCGCCGGTAAAGCCAGCAGTCCAACCCAAAAAAGCTGCTAAAAAGGCAGACGCAGAATAACAAGTTGCAGGAAACAGCATGAAACACGCGTTTTACGACACTTTAAACCGCCAGGCAGAGGCGTTGCTGGCAGGGGAAGACGACATGGTCGCTGCCATGGCCAACTTCTCGGCACTTTTAAATGAACATCTGGACAGTCTGAACTGGGTGGGCTTTTATGTGCGCCGGGAACAGGTTCTGGTGCTTGGCCCGTTCCAGGGCAAGGTTGCCTGCACCCGGATCCCCTGGGGTAAAGGCGTATGCGGCACCGCCGCAGCCACCGATACCACCCAGCGCATTGCCGATGTGCATCAGTTTGACGGCCACATTGCCTGTGACTCGGCGTCCAACTCCGAAATCGTGGTACCTGTGCGCCGTAATGGCGAGGTGATTGCCGTGCTGGATATCGACAGTCCAAGCTTTAATCGCTTCGATGAAGCCGATCAAACAGGCCTGGAAGCGCTGGTTCGTACCTTCGAAAAGGCCTTGTTCGGTCAATAAGTCGCCAGTTTTCGCTAAATGCCAGTCGCAATCGCCCAAGCGGTCACTATAATAGGCTGCTTGCGCGTGCGCCTGCGGCAGATACCCGGCGAATGATAAAAATTGTTAACAATGGTTATTAACGCTTTGGCATGCGCCCGGAAGATGCTAATTTGTGTGTTGGCCGATACGGCTGACAATCAAGAATAACCTATGTTCTGCAAGTGCTTGCAAGCAGGACAGACATACCTAGTAACTGTGGAAGTAAAGATGGAATCAACAGAAAAGTTGACCGACACCAACGCGATTCTCGCGTATTTATATGAAACCTTTCCTTTGTGCTTCGTGGCCGAGGGGGAAGCCAAGCCACTGAAGATCGGATTGTTTCAAGATTTGGCTGAAAGGTTGGCTGATGATTCTAAGGTCAGTAAGACTCAGCTGCGAGTGGCCCTGCGTCGCTACACCAGCAGCTGGCGTTACCTGAAGTGCATCAAGGCCGGTGCGGTTCGCGTCGATTTGGACGGCAACCCCTGTGGTGAGCTTGAGCAGGAACATATTGACCACGCACAGGCTACACTGAAAGAAAGTCAGGATAAGGCCAAAGCCAAGCGCGCCGAGCGCAGCAAGGCAGAAGGTGAGACCGCCGACAAGGCACCGCGCAAACCCAAGCGCAAGCCAGACGCTCAGCCACGTCGTGCTGCCAAGCCTGCTGCGAAAGACAAGCCAGGCCGCGGTGCACCCAAGGCGCAACCAGTTGCTGTGAACCTGGTTCCAGCCAAGCTGGAAGAACTTAAAGTGTCACAACGTGTAAATGTAAAACTCGGCCAATCCCCAGTAGCCGGGTCTATCGTGGATATCAACAAAGGAGATGTTCACGTACAGCTGGATTCCGGCTTGACAGTTAAAGTCAGCGCCGATTATATACTGCTGTAATTCATTGAAGTTTAAGGAGTAGCTTGTTGATGCGAAAACTTTCTCTGGCGGTATCCGTTGCCGGGATCCTGATGGGGTCCTCTGCGTGGGCGTTAGCCCCTGCCATTCAAATCGATGAGCTGCCTTCCTTGGTGCAGGAGCCACAACATAAAGTGGCCTCCAAGCGGGTAGCGGATCTCTTTACCCGCTCGCACTATCACAGATTCAGTCTGGATGATGGCTTCTCTGAGCAAATTTTCGATCGCTTCTTAAAGCAACTCGACTATCGCCGCAATGTGCTGACCCAAGCCGATGTGGCTGATTTCGAGAAATATCGTCATCAGTTCGATGACATGCTGAAGTCTGGCGATCTGACGGCGGCCTACGCCATGTTCGATTTGGCGCAGAAACGTCGCTACGAAGGTTTTGCTTACGCTTTGTCTTTGCTCGACAAAGAGATGGACTTCAGCGTACCCGGCGATAAATACGCCTACGATCGCGAAGACGCGCCCTGGGCAAAAGATGAAGCCGAAGTGCATGAGCTGTGGCGTCAGCGGGTTAAATATGATGCGCTGAACCTGAAACTCACCGGCAAAACCTGGCCCGAAATCGTTGAAGTACTGCAAAAGCGCTACAACAACGCCATCAAACGCCTTGGTCAAACCCAGAGTGAAGACGTCTTTCAAAGCGTAATGAATGCGTTTTCCCGCAGCATCGAGCCGCACACCAGCTACCTGTCTCCACGCAACGCCGAGCGTTTTCAAATGGAAATGAACCTAAGCCTCGAAGGCATTGGTGCTGTGCTGCAGATGGACGATGACTATACCGTTATCAAAAGCATGGTGGCCGGTGGCCCGGCTGCCAGCAGCGAAAAACTGTCTCCTGAAGATCGCATCATTGGTGTAGGTCAGGAAGGCGGCGCCGTGGTGGACGTTATCGGTTGGCGCCTTGATGATGTAGTCGACCTTATCAAAGGTCCCAAAGGCAGCAAGGTCACACTGCAAATTCTGCCCAAGAAGGGTGGCTCCAACGCCAAGCCGATGGAAGTGACTCTGGTGCGTGACAAGATCCGCCTGGAAGACCGCGCCGCGACCTCGAAAGTTGTTGAGCCAACCGAAGGCCAGTACGCCAATCGCAAAGTCGGCGTGATCCAAATCCCCGGTTTCTACATGAACCTGTCCCAGGACGTGGCCAAAGAGCTGCAAACCCTGAAAGAGGCCAAGGTAGAAGGGGTGATAATCGACCTGCGTGGCAATGGCGGTGGCGCCCTGACCGAAGCTGTGTTGCTCACGGGTCTCTTTATCGACATGGGCCCTGTGGTGCAGGTTCGCGATGCCAATGGCAAAGTATCCCAGCACAGAGACAACGACGGCAAAGTGACCTACTCAGGTCCACTGACCGTGATGGTCGACCGCTACAGTGCATCAGCGTCTGAAATTTTCGCCGCCGCATTGCAGGATTATCAGCGAGCGCTGATTGTTGGTGAATCCACTTTCGGTAAAGGCACTGTGCAGCAGCACAAGGGGCTGGCCCGCATATACGATCTGTATGAAAAGCCGGTTGGCCATGTGCAGTACACCATTCAGAAGTTCTACCGCATCAATGGCGGCAGTACTCAGCTTAAAGGTGTGACCCCGGATATTCCATTCCCAAGCGCGCTTGAGCCGGGTGAATATGGCGAGGCGGAAGAAGATAACGCACTGCCTTGGGATAAGGTGCCTGTCGCCCAGTACAACACAGTTGCTGAAATTTCATCGCCTCTGGTGGCCGAGCTGGATGCAAGGCATCAGCAGCGCATCAAGAAAGATGTGGAATTCGGGTATATCTATCAGGATATCGAAGAGTACAAGCAGCATCACAAAGAGAAGTCAGTTTCTTTGGTTGAAAGCGAGCGGGTTGCCGAGCGCGAAGCCGACGACAAGAAACAACTGGATCGCACCAACGACCGCAGACTGCGTGCCGGTTTGGACAAGGTCGCCAGCCTCGATGATATCGATAAAGAGCTGGATGCACCGGATCCCTTCTTAGACGAAACAGCCTATATTACGCTGGATCTGGTCGACGCCGGTAAGCTGGCCAAAAACCAGCGCTGAGCGGCAAATATCCAATAAAAACGCGCTTCGGCGCGTTTTTTTTAACAACGACTTGGCGCCATTTCCCTCTGGATTGAGATGGCCATTGCAACCGCTAATTGACGACTTGCAGCGCCCAGCTTTGGGCTAAGCCCGGAATGCAGTGGCCAAATAACACAGGAATTTTTTATGTCAGAACTTCAGGCAAAGCATTTAAAAGACTACCTTGCTCCGGCATTCACTATTGACGAGTTGCAGCTGAATGTTTCCCTTGCGCCTTCCACTACCCGTGTCGTTGCCACCAGTCAGGTCAGACGTTGCCGGGAAGGGGAGCCGCTGCTGCTCGATGGCGAAGGCTTTAAGCTGGTATCGGTGAAAGTAAACGGCCAGGATGCACAGTTTGATGTGCTGCCAGGCCAGCTTAAGCTCGATTCGGTGCCCGATAGCTTTACGTTGGAAATTGAAACCCAGCTCGATCCGGTTGGCAACACCAGCCTTGAAGGTCTGTACATGTCCGACGGCGCTTACTGTACCCAGTGTGAGGCCGAAGGCTTTCGCCGTATTACCTATTTCCTCGACCGCCCGGACGTGCTCGCCAAATATCGGGTGCGTATCGATGCCCCCAAGGCCGGTTTTCCCTACCTGTTGAGTAACGGGAATAAGGTCGAAGCCGGGGAGCTGGATGGCGACCGCCATTATGTGGTCTGGGAAGACCCCTTCCCGAAACCAAGTTACCTGTTTGCCCTGGTGGCCGGTGATTTTGACTTGCTGCAGGACAGCTTTGTGACCCAGAGTGGCCGCAATGTGGCGCTGGAAGTCTTTGTTGATAAAGGTAACCTGCACAAGGCGCATCATGCGATGGCCAGCCTTAAAAAATCCATGGCGTGGGATGAAAGCCGTTTTGGGCTGGAGTACGACCTCGACATCTACATGATAGTTGCAGTCGACTTCTTCAATATGGGCGCCATGGAAAACAAGGGCCTGAACATCTTTAACACCAAGTACGTACTCGCCGATACCGAAAGCGCCACTGACGATGATTTCCACGGCATTGAATCTGTAGTGGGTCACGAATACTTCCACAACTGGACCGGTAACCGCGTGACCTGTCGCGACTGGTTCCAGCTGAGCCTTAAAGAAGGGCTGACCGTGTTTCGCGATCAGGAATTCAGCTCCGACGTGGGCTCCCGTGCGGTGAATCGTATTCAGGCAATTAAGGTCATCAAAAATCAGCAGTTTGCAGAAGATTCAGGCCCAATGGCCCATCCAATTCGTCCGCAAAGCGTGATTGAGATGAATAACTTCTACACGGTAACCGTGTACAACAAGGGTGCCGAAGTTATTCGCATGATGCACACCCTGCTGGGTGAAGCCGGTTTCCAGGCGGGGATGAAGCGCTATTTCGAGCGCCACGATGGTCAGGCGGTGACCTGCGACGACTTTGTTGCGGCTATGGAAGACGCCAGTGGTGTGGATTTAAGCCAGTTCCGTTTGTGGTATAACCAGGCCGGCACCCCCACACTCAAGGTCTCTGACAGCTTTGATGCCGCGAGCGGTGAATATCGTCTGGTGGTTTTGCAGCAATTGCCGCCACAGGCGGGAGACGATGCCAAGCCGATGCATATTCCCTTTGATGTGGAGCTGCTTGGCGACGACGGCACGTCGATTGTCAACAAGGTGCTTGATGTTAAAGCGGCCCACAACGAGTTTGTGTTTGAGGGCTTAAGCGCCAGGCCTGTGCCGTCGTTGCTGCAAAATTTCTCGGCGCCGGTGAAGCTTGAGTATGACTTTACTACCGCGCAGCTTATCAGCCTGATGCGCTACGCAAGCGCTGAAGTTGCCCGCTGGGAAGCCTCGGTAAGCCTTATCAGCCGTGCTATTTGGGACAACGTGAATGCGCTCCTTGATGGCGGTGATATGGCGCTCGATACCCGGGTGGCCGATGCCTTCCGCGCTGTGCTGCTCGATGCTGAGCTTGATACCGAACTTGCCGCAGAAATTCTCAATATCCCGTCAATCAATGCCTTGATTGAGCAGGTGAACAGCGTGAATTTCGATGCGCTGGTTGCCGCCCGTACCTTTGTGCTGGAAGAGTTGTCGGCCAATCTTGAAGATGAGCTGCTGGTGCGTTATCGCGAGCTTCAAAAGCTTGATTCAGCCCCGGCTCGCGCCCTTAAAAATGCCTGCCTTGCGCTGCTTGCCCGCGGCGGTTTGTGTCCGGAAGAAATGGTCGAGTCTCAGTTCAATGACAGCAATAACATGACAGACTCGCTGGCTGCCCTCGGCGCCGCTATGGCTGGGGAACTCGATTGCCTCGACAGTTTGCTTGCACGCTTCGAACAGCGCTGGGTAGATACGCCACTGGTAATGGACAAGTGGTTTATGCTGCAGGCCAGCCGTCAGGACGATGCCGTTCTTGGCCGCATCGATGCTCTGGTGAATCATAAGGCGTTCAGCCTGAATAATCCCAACCGGGTGCGCTCTTTGATTGGCTGTTTTGCTGCCAACAATCCGGTGCAGTTTCACCGTGAAGATGGCGAGGGATATTTGCTGTTGACCCGTTACCTCAAGCAGCTCAATGGGGTGAATCCTCAGGTGGCCGCGCGGATCATCACACCGCTTATTCAGTTTGGAAAGTTCGATGAAGGCCGTAAGCAAAAGATGAAGGCCTGTTTGAACGAATTGTTGGCAATGCCTGAGTTGTCACGGGACTTGTTTGAAAAAGTGTCCCGCGCGCTGGCACATTAATACCGTTCGCCGGACGGTAACTTTGCTGTCCGGCTTTTTGTGGTTTTGGAGTTCAGGTCGTTGGAACTTTTCTTTAAACTTCGCGTTAGCTATGATGATTTTCTGCCCTACTATCAAGGGGCTGCAACCATGGTCGAGGTCAGGGATCTTCAGGGCAGGGTGCTTTGGATCAATGGTCGGCACTTCAGGCCATTTGTTACAAGGGAAGGGGTTAACGGACTCTTTCGGCTCGAGTTGGATAAAAGCGGTAATTTTGTATCGCTGAATAAATTAGAGTAATAACTTTAAACGTTTGATTGATTTGATTTGGCTTATTTACCGATTTTGCAAATTTATAAGCTATTGAAAAAAGCTGACTAATCCTACCAGTTGTCGTTGAATTCGCCGACACGCAAAATAAATTCAAATTTCACCCCTGCGCTCAAGGTCGAAATGACTGCTAAGTGCTCAATTCTTTGGAAAATTTTCTCCGCTCTCGCCTTGCCGTGGCGATGTAATTGCTGTAACAATGGTGTTACCTGTAGGCTAACCAAGTGTTGGTTGCAATACCTATAAAAAAGAATCCAGCAGGTTACGGAGAGAAGCTAACATGAAGATTGTTAAAAAGGGTTTTAACAAGACGGCGCTTGCTTTGGGGGTAGCGTCAGCCCTGAGTATGGGAATACTGCCCAATGCTCAGGCGGTGTCATTTGACTGGGGCGATGTGAAGGGCTCGTTTGACTCTACCTTTACCCTGGGTGCCAGTTGGCGTGTGGATAAGCGCGACTGGAACGACCAAATCGGTAAGGTAAACCACCCCAGATTCGATTGGTCCAATTATTCTGCGTTTGGAAACACCAAGTACACCTCGGCCGAGATTTGGGCTCAGCCTGGTTCGTACTCAAGCAACAACGACTTAAGTAACCTGCTTTATTCTCAGGGCGATACCACGTCCGAAATATTCAAAGGCCTGCACGAACTGTCGCTGAAGTATGAAAACTTCGGTCTGTTTGCCCGTGGTATGTACTTCTACGACCGCAAACTCAATGATGGCAGCTTTGGCTATTCCGACCCTATCACCGGCAAAGAGTTTGATCCCTGCGCCGACAAGCAGGCCAAAGAAGTGCAATGTAAGGATATCCGCCTGCTGGATGCCTTCGTATACGCCAACTTCGATTTCAACGATGGCCAGAACCCACTGTCAATTCGCGTGGGTGATCAGGTGGTGTCCTGGGGTGAAAGTACCCTTATTGCCCACGGTATCGGTGTTATCAACCCGGTTGACCTGAACATCCTCAATGCGCCTGGTGCTGAGCTGAAAGAAGCCTTCCGCCCACAGGGTATGGTATGGGCATCGTTCGGTATTAATGAAAACCTGAGCGTCGAAGCCTTCTATCAATATGATTGGGAACCCATTTGGGTACCGACGCCGGGCTCCATTTTTGCCACCAACGACTTTGCCGGTTACGGCGGTTATCAGCAAAATGCCCAGCTTGGCTTTAACGCCAACCCAGATATCAACCTCGATTTCGTTCAGGCCGAGTACGAGCGTCTGGCACAGATGATCCGCGGCGGCGCGTTTGCCAACGACACTGCAGCCCTGGTTCGCGCGGCCCTGGCTTATCCAACCAAGGTCACTCTGGTGGAAGATGAGGCCGAGGCGAGCGACGATGGTCAGTACGGTGTCAAGCTCAGCTACTATTCACCAGAGCTGGGTGATACCGAGTTTGGTCTTTACTACATGAATTACCACAGCCGCCGTCCGCTTATCAGCGGTACTGCTGCCAACTTTGATGTGGTGCCACTGCTGACCGACATGGCTACAGTGGGCATGAACACCGGTAATATCGATCGCGACCTGCTGCTGGGCCTTGAGAGCTTCTCCAAAGCGCAGATTGTGTATCCGGAAGATATTCAGCTGTATGGCTTTAGCTTTAACACCACAGTGGGCGAAACCTCGGTTGCCGGTGAAATTGCCCACCGTCAGGACGAGCCACTGCAGATTGATGACGTGGAATTGCTGTTTGCCGCCATGCCGCAGCAGCTTGCCAACTCTGACGTTGTTGGTGGCGATTACAGCTACCTCGATGGCCTGTCACAGTACACTTCGTACTTTGGCAAAAACGTCGAGCCAGGTGATTACGCCGAAGGCTTTATCCGTGTGGATACCACCCAGGCGCAGTTCACTCTGACCCACCTGTTCGGCCCAACTTTGGGTACCGATAACCTGACCATGCTGGCGGAAGTGGGCGGCATCTGGATCCACGACATGCCTGAGCACGATGAGCTGCGTCTCAACGGTCCGGGTACTGCTCGCAGTGGTGGCAAAGAAGGTTACGAAGCCATTATTCAAATTCTGCACAATGGCCCTGAAACCAACCCATTCCCAACCGACTTCGCCTGGGGTTACCGTTTGGTGGCCAAGGCCGATTACAACAACCTGTTTGCCGGGATCAACGTGTCGCCACGGGTGATTTGGTCACACGACGTGGACGGTATTACTCCTGATCCACTGTTCCTCTTTACCGAGGGACGCAAGTCGGTGGCCTTTGGCATTAACTTTGATTACCAGAGCCGCTGGGGCGCCGATTTGTCCTACAGCAGCTTCTTCGGTGGGGTAGGTACCACCAACGCCATGAGCGATCGCGACTATGTATCGTTCAATATCAAGTATTCTATCTAAAGGACAATAACAATGAAGAAACTTGCGATATTGTCTGCAGCGGTCATGTTTGCCTTGGGCAGCGGCGCTGCTATGGCGAAAGTCTCCGAGGCCGATGCGGCAAAACTGGGCACCAGTCTGACGCCACTTGGCGGTGAAATGGCTGCCAGTGCCGATGGTTCCATCCCTGCCTGGAATGGTGGCATTACCGCCGCGCCTGCCGGTTACAAGAAGGGCGACCACCATCCAGATCCCTTTGCCGGTGACAAAATCGAATACACAGTGACCAAGGCCAATCTGGAACAGTACAAGAGCCTGTTGACCCCTGGTCAAATCAAGATGTTCGAACTGTATCCCGACACCTTCAAGATGAACGTGTATCAGACCCGCCGCAGCGCCTCTGCGCCGCAGTGGGTTTACGATGCCACCAAGGCCAACGCCAGCCGTGCTGAACTGGTACAGGGCGGTAACGGTGTAATTGGCGCTGCCGTCGGCATTCCGTTCCCAATCCCGCAAAACGGCCTGGAAGCCATCTGGAACCACGTACTGCGTTTTCGCGGCGTGGACATCGAGACCCAGCGTAACCAGGCTGCACCTGCCAAGGGCGGCGGCTATACCTTGGTTGAATTGTCTGAGCAGCTGCGTTTCGAATACTCGCAGCCAGAAATGACCCCTGAAAAGCTTAAAGAAAACAACACTCTTGCGCTTTTCAAACAGGTTGTTACCCAGCCTGCACGTCTGGCCGGTACTGCACTGTTGGTAAAAGAAACTGTGGATCAGGAAGCTCTGCCACGTCAGGCCTGGACCTACAACACCGGTCAGCGCCGTGTACGTAAGGCGCCTAACGTTGCCTTCGATACTCCAGGTACCGTATCCGATGGTCTGCGTACCACCGACGACTACGATATGTTCAACGGCTCACCCAGCCGCTACAACTGGGAACTGGTCGGCAAGAAAGAGATCCTTATTCCGTACAATGACTACAAGTTGCACTCAGATAAGGTGAAATACGATCAGATTTTGACGCCTGGCCATATCAACCCTGATCTGGTTCGCTGGGAAAAGCACCGCGTGTGGGAAGTGAAAGCCACCCTCAAAGAAGGCATGCGTCACATCTACAAGACCCGCGTGTTCTATCTGGATGAGGACTCCTGGCAGGTGTCGGCCACCGATATGTACGACAACCGTGACGAGCTGTATCGCGTTGCTTTTGCCCACGGTCTGAACTACTACGAAGTGCCAACCCACTGGAGTACGCTGGAAGTGTTCCACGACCTGCAATCCCGCCGCTATCTGGCCATAGGTCTGGATAACGAAGGCAGCATGTACAACTTCGACGCCAAGTTGTCTGCCTCCGACTTTACCCCAGACGCGCTGCGCCGCGAGGGTGTGCGTTAATTCCGGTCTACCCGAGACAAGGGGCGCTTCTGGCGCCCCGATTTTTCAGCATTAGGACGTTTTTATGTTGCTGCGAACCCTGTTGCCCCTTTCGCTTCTTTCTCTGGCCATGACCGGTGCTATGGCACAGTCACCTGTTTCCCATCAATTGCAGCCCAATGCCGTCAAGAGCCTGCTGCTGGACATCGGCCGCGCCGGTGATCACATGGTCGCAGTAGGGGAGCGCGGCCACGTGCTTCTGGGCAATGGCAGCTGGCAGCAGGTGGAAACCCCAACCCGCGCACAGCTGACCAAGGTGTTCTTTGTGAACGATAACCTCGGTTGGGCGGTGGGCCACGATGCCACCATTATTCACACCCGCGATGGCGGTAAAACCTGGGAGCTGCAATTTTCTGCTCCCGAGCTTGAGCGTCCCTTTATGGACGTACTCTTTATCAATGAGTCCGAAGGTTTTGCCATTGGCGCCTACGGACTTTTTTATCAAACCCGCGATGGCGGCAAGAGCTGGCAGGATGTGTTTCACGAAGAGCTGCTGTTTGATGAAGACAAAACCTATTTGAATGAGCTGAAAGAAACCGATCCTGACGCCTATGCCATCGAAAAGGCATCATTACTGCCGCATTTTAACCGTTTGATTAAGCTTGAAGATGGCCGGTTACTGATGGTGGGCGAGCTCGGGCTGGTGTCAGTCTCCGACGATGGCGGCGCCAGCTTTAACCGCTTGCCTTTCGATTACGAAGGCTCGATGTTTTCCGCGATGCAAAACGGCGATTCCGTTTATGTGATGGGGCTTCGCGGGCATGTGTTCAGCAGTGGACTGGCTTTGGATGACTGGCAGCAGGAATCTTTGCCGGTGGAGTCCAGCATCAATGGCGGACTTGCCCGCAACGACGGCACCCTCTACTTTGTTGGCAATGCCGGCGTGGTGCTGCAAAAATCCGGCAGTGATATCACGCTGATTGCCCGCCGCCAGGGCGAAAATATTGTCGCCGCCGCCCAGGACAACCAGGGTGAAGTCTGGCTGGTCGGTGCCAAAGGGGTGTTTGCCCTCAGCAGTGCCCTCGGAAAATGATCCGTTTACGCTTTTATAACGATAAAAACAGGACCTAAGCGATGTTGGAAAAACTGGTCAACGGCTTTGAAAGCTTTCTTTTTCGTCACCGTGGCTGGGTGATAAGCCTTTTTGTGCTGCTGACGGCCTTCCTTGGCTATCAGGCAAGCCAGCTGAAAATGGATGCGGCTTTCGTTAAGAACATTCCGCTCAACCACAGTTACATGCAAACCTACCTCAAGCACCAGAAGGATTTTGGCGGCGCCAACTCCATCATGGTGGCGGTGGAAGACACCAGCGGCAATATCTTCAATCCGGTGTTTTTTGATGCCCTGAAGAATGTGCACGATCAGCTGTTCTTTATCCCCGGAGTCGACCGCTCGCAGGTGAAATCACTGTTTTCGCCGTCAACCCGCTTTACCGAAGTGGTAGAAGACGGCTTTGCCGGCGGCCCGGTGATCCCCGCCGATTACGTGAACGATACGATGGGCCTTGCGGTGGTGCGCGACAATATCGAAAAAGCCGGTATTGTCGGGCGGCTGATTGCCGAAGATTACAGTGCTGCCATGGTGTCGGCGCAGCTGATGGACTTTGACCCGCAAACCGGCGAGCCGCTGGATACCATAGCGCTTGCGGCCAAGCTTGAGAGTGAGCTCAGGGGCAAGTTTGAAACTGATACCATCAAGGTGCATATCATAGGTTTTGCCAAAATGGCCGGTGATGTGGCCGATGGCGCCAAAGGTGTGGTGCTGTTTTTCCTGATTGCCATCGCCATTACCGCGGTGATGGTGTTCCTGTTCAGCCGCTCAGTTGTGCTCACCTTGCTGCCGCTGGCGTGCAGTTTGATGGCGGTGGTATGGCAGCTTGGCTTGCTGACCGTTGTCGGCTTCGGGCTTGACCCCATGTCGATTCTGGTGCCGTTTTTGGTGTTTGCCATCGGCGTAAGCCACGGGGTGCAGATCATCAATGCGGTGCGCCAACGGGTGCTCGATGGCCAGCAAACCAAGGCCGCGGCCGCATCGGCGTTTCGCAGCCTGCTGGTGCCAGGTGGCGTGGCGCTGCTGTCTGATACTGTCGGTTTTATTACTCTGCTTGCCATTGATATCGGCATCATCCGCGAGCTGGCGATTTCGGCGTCGCTGGGTGTGGCAGTGATTATCTTTACCAACCTGATCTTGCTGCCGGTGGTGATTTCCTTCTTTGATATCAAAGCCAAGGAAGACAGTGGTCGTGCCGAGCGAGCCAAGGCGTTCTGGCAGCCATTCTCGCGCTTTGCCGATATCCGTGTTGCCGTAGTGGTACTGCTTGCCACTGCCGGGGTGTACATGCTGGGGCTTAAAGGCGCCAGTGAGATGAAGATTGGTGACTTGCAGGGCGGGGCGCCGGCACTCCATGCCGATAGCCGTTACAATCAGGACACCTTCTTTATCACCGACCATTTCAGTATCACCACCGACGTGATGACCATCATCACCGAGGCCTATCCCGAAGCCTGTACTTACCACGATGCCCTTGAGCGCATCGGTGAGTTTGAATGGCAGGTGGGTAATACCCCGGGGGTTGAGTCCACCGCCAGCCTGGCGTCCATTGCCCGCAAGGTTAACGCCGGTTTTAACGAAGGCAATCCCAAGTGGGAAGTGCTGCCGCGCAACACGTCAAGCCTGGTGCAGGCAGTGGGGCAAATTCCAACCACGTCGGGGCTTTTGAACGGCGACTGCTCTGTGATGCCTGTGTATCTGTTTCTTAAAGATCACAAGGCCGAAACCATCGAAGCGGTTGTTGCCAAGGTGAAGGCGGTGTCGGCTGAGCTGGATACCGATAAAATCCAGTTTAAGCTGGCCTCAGGCCCGGTGGGCGTGATGGCGGCCACCAACGAAGCGGTGGCCGAGGCGCAAACGCCGATGATGCTGTATGTCTATGGCGCCGTGTTTGTGCTGTGTCTTATCAGCTTCCGCTCCATTCGCGCCACCATTGCGGTAATTTTGCCGCTGTATGTGGTTTCTACCCTGGCGCAGGCCTTGATGACCAAGCTGGAAATTGGGCTGGCGGTCAGTACCTTGCCGGTGATTGCCCTCGGCGTGGGGATTGGTGTGGACTATGGCATTTATATTCTGTCTACCATGGCGGTAAAACTGCGTGATGGCATGGCAGTACAGCAGGCCTATCTGGAGGCATTGCAGGAGCGGGGCAGTGCGGTGATCTTCACTGGTCTGACCCTGGCGATTGGGGTGAGTACCTGGTTCTTCTCGGCACTTAAATTCCAGATGGATATGGGAATTTTGCTGACTTTCATGTTCCTGGTAAATATGCTCGGGGCCATTATTATTCTGCCGGCGCTGACGGCATTGTTCTGGCCCAAGCGCCGATAAACCGTGAATTTGGGGAGCTTTGCTCCCCAATTGTTTTAAACAGCAGACTGCATAGTTACTCTTTTGATGTGAATCCTTGTTCTTAACATTCCGTTAAAGTCCCGCCATTACTGGATTTCCACAGGATCTACCACTAAAATTTTCCTCGAAAATCGCATGGTTTAGTAATAAACTGCGCGCCATGACCTTGGTCACAATTTTTCGCCCGGGGTCATACGTCGGAAGCATCCATAAAATGAATAAAGCGCTGCCATAGACGCTTAAGGAAACAGCAACATGGCCTTGAAAGATGCAATGCCTTCAGTACTGCTCGAAAACGTAGTCAGTTTGATCCATTCCAAAGTCCCCAATTCACAAGCAAAACAAGTCGAACAGTTTGCCTCCTGTCTCTATGCCCACATGTCGAAAGACGACCTCCACGCCCGCACCGACAGCGACCTCTACGGTGCCGTGCTGAGTCTGTGGAATGCCCTTGGCAAGACCAACACCGGCGAAAGCCATGTTCGCGTGTACAACCCGACTCAGTCCAAACACGGTTGGCAGTCGTCACACACCATCATTGAAGTGATCCAGACCGATATGCCATTTTTGACCGACTCCCTCGGTATGGCGCTGAATCGTCTGGGTGTTACCACTCACATGATGCTGCACACGCCACTGGCGATTGGTCGCAGCGACAAAGGCATCGACAGCGTTGGCTTTGTTAAAGACAGCCCGGATGATGCCGACAAGGTTGCCGTATTCCTGATTGAAATTGACCGTCAGAGCTCTGAGGCCGATTTGAAAACCCTGCTGGGTGAAATCCAGTCGGTGCTGTCTGATGTAAGCGCTGCGGTGAACGATTGGCAAACCATGTCTGCCAAACTGCGCTCAACCATCGAAGAGCTGCCAAAGCGTCCATTCCCGGGTACCAAGGAAGAGCTTGATGAAGCGGTCGCCTTCCTGACCTATCTGAATAACCACCACTTCACGCTGCTTGGCTATCGTCAATACGACCTTAAGCGCGTGGAAGGTGACATGGAGCTGGTGCCAAACCTCGAATCGGGCTTAGGTCTGATGAACCGCCCTGGCAAGCACAAGGTCGAAGGCCTGATGCTCTCCACCCTGTCAGACAACGCCCGTAAAGAAGCTCTGGACGACTCGCTGCTGATCCTGACCAAGAGCAGCACCAAGAGCCGCGTGCACCGTCCGGCCTATGTCGACTACATCGGCATCAAGCGCTTCGACAAGAAGGGTAATGTGGTCGGTGAAGACAGATTCATCGGTCTGTACGCCTCAAACCTGTACAACCGCAGCCCACGTGAAATCCCGCTGCTGGCGCAGAAGGTGCAGCGCGTGCTGGATAACTCCGGCCTGGTGCCCAAGTCGCACGACTATAAGGCGCTGGTCAACATTCTTGAAAACCTGCCGCGGGACGAAATCATCCAGGCGAGCGAGCAAGAGCTGGCCCACGTGGCCCATGGCGTGCTCGAAATGCAGGATCGCGACAAGCTCAAGCTGTTTGTTCGCAAAGACGGTTTTGGCCGCTTCCTGTCCTGTCTCGTATATGTCTCCAAAGACAGATACAACACCAAGCTGCGTCAGGACACGCAGCGCATTCTGGCGCAGCACTTCCAGAGCAAGGAAGAAGTGGAATTTACCACTTACTTCTCTGAGTCCATTCTGGCCAGAACCCACTACATAGTGAAAGTTGATAACAATAATATGGATGTAGATGTGGCCGCCATTGAAAACAACCTGATTGAAGCCGCCCGCAGCTGGGAAGACAAGCTGTATACCTCGCTGAACCATTCCATGGGCGAAGAGCAGGGTAATCGCTTGTCCAAGCGTTACCTGACCGCGTTCTCACGTTCTTACAAAGAAGACGTGTTGCCAAACGCCGCTGTCGTGGATATTCAGCAGCTCGAGGCCCTGGATGAAGAGCACAAGCTTGGCATGCTGTTCTATCAGCCACAGGAAGCGGCCATCAACAGCAACAAGGTACGCCTGAAGCTGTTCCACAAAGACGAGCCAATCCACCTGTCGGACGTACTGCCGATGCTGGAAAACTTCGGTCTGCGGGTGATTAACGAGCGTCCATATGAAGTGAAAACGCCAGACGGCGCCACCTTCTGGATCCTCGACTTCCTGATGATGGTGACCGGTGGCAACACCGAAAACCTAGCCGACAGTCAGGACAGATTCCAGACGGCACTGGCCCAGGTGTGGAACAAGAAGCTGGAAGATGACGGCTTTAACCGTTTGGTACTGTCTACCGGTCTGGCCGGCCGCGAAGTGTCTATCCTGCGCGCCTACGCCAAGTACATGCGTCAGATTGATGCCACCTTCAGCCAGGCGTATATCGAGCAAACCTTTGCCCGTTATCCTGAAATTGCCGATTTGCTGGTGAAAATGTTCATCCGCAAGTTCAATCCAAAACTGAAGACCCGTACCCTGACCAAATTCCAGGAGCAACTGAACCTGCGTCTGGAAGATGTAGCCAGCCTGGATGATGACCGCATTATCCGCCGCTATCTGGATCTGATTAACGCCACTGTGCGGACCAACTTCTATCAGACCAACGCCGCAGGCGAGGGCAAGGATTACATCTCCTTCAAGTACATCCCACGGATGATCCCTGAGATGCCAAAGCCGCTGCCGGCCTTTGAAATCTTCGTCTACAGCCCACGGGTTGAAGGCGTGCACCTGCGTGGTGGCAAGGTTGCCCGTGGTGGTCTGCGTTGGTCCGACCGCCGTGAAGACTTCCGTACCGAAGTTCTGGGTCTGGTAAAAGCCCAGAACGTGAAGAACACCGTGATTGTGCCTGTGGGCGCCAAGGGTGGCTTCGTGTGCAAGCAGCCTCCAATGGATGGCAGCCGTGAAGCCTTCTTCAACGAAGGTCAGGAATGCTACCGCATCTTTATCCGCGGTCTGTTGGATGTGACCGACAACATCATCAACGGCGAAATCGTACCGCCGGTGGATGTAGTGCGTCACGATGAAGACGATGCTTACCTGGTAGTGGCCGCCGACAAAGGCACCGCCACCTTCTCAGACATCGCCAACGCCATCTCTATTGAGTACAACCACTGGCTGGGTGATGCGTTCGCATCAGGCGGTTCAAACGGTTACGACCACAAGAAGATGGGTATCACCGCCAAAGGTGGTTGGGAATCAGTTAAGCGTCACTTCCGTGAAATCGGTATCGACTGCCAGACCACCGACTTTACCTGTCTGGGTATCGGTGACATGGCCGGTGACGTATTCGGTAACGGCATGCTGCTGTCTGAGCACACCTGTCTGGTGGCTGCATTCAACCACATGCACATCTTTATCGACCCAACGCCGGATGCCGCTGCGACCTTCAAAGAGCGCCAGCGTCTGTTCGATTTGCCACGCTCCAGCTGGGATGATTACAACCGTGAACTCATCTCCAAGGGCGGTGGTATCTTCTTGCGCAGTGCCAAGTCCATCACCCTGAGCCCTGAAATGCAGGCGATGCTGGGTACTGACAAGACGGCCATGAACCCAACAGAGCTCATCAAAGAGCTGCTGAAGATGGAAGTGGACCTGATTTGGAACGGCGGTATCGGTACTTACATCAAGTCTTCCCGCGAAACCAACGCCGAAGTAGGCGATCGTGCCAACGACGGTCTGCGTGTGAATGGCGGCGATGTGCGCGCCAAGATCATCGGTGAAGGTGGTAACCTGGGTTGTACCCAGCTGGGTCGTATCGAGTACGCCATGAACGGCGGCCGTATGAACACCGACTTCGTGGATAACGTAGGTGGTGTGGACTGCTCTGACAACGAAGTGAACATCAAGATTTTGCTGAACGCCATGGTGGCCGAAGGCGAAATGACCCTCAAGCAGCGTAACCGTCTGCTCGAGGAGATGACCGATGAAGTGAGCGAAATTGTTCTGCAGGACTGTAAAGATCAGACCCGCACCATCTCTGTGACTCAGGTTCGTGGCGCCGAGCAGCTCAAAGAGCAAATTCGCTTTATCCATTACCTGGAAAAAGAAGGCAAACTCGATCGCGCGCTGGAATTCCTGCCGACCGACGATGAACTGGCCGAGCGTCTGGCTGCCGGTAAACCGCTGACTCGCCCAGAGCTGTCAGTACTGGTTGCCTACGCCAAGATGGTGCTGAAAGAGCAACTGGTTACCGCTGAAATCACCGAAGACAGCTTCCTGTCCAAACTGCTGGTGAGCTACTTCCCGCAGAAACTGCAGGAACTCTATGCCGACAAGATGACCAGCCACCCACTGCGCGGTGAAATTATCGCGACATCACTGGCCAACGAGCTGGTGAACGACATGGGTCTGAACTTCGTACAGCGTATGCAGGATGAGACTGGTGCCACAGTGGCCGAAGTTGCCATTTGCTACACTATGGCTCGCGAAGTCTTTGGTTTGGCTCAGCTTACCATGGCTATCAGCGCGCAGAATGGCGTGGTGCCTGCCGTGGTTCAACTGGAAATGCTGCATCAGTTGCGTCGTAACGTGCGCCGTGCCTGTCGCTGGTTCCTGCGTCACAGAAACCGCAACAACAGCATCGAGCAGACAGTTGCCTTCTTCAAGCCTGTGTTCGACGAACTCAAGGCCAACGTTCACCAGTACATGGTGGCTGAAGAAGTGGAAGCCATCAGCGCCGAAGTAAGGGCGTTGGAGAAAGAGCTGGTAGACAGCGATGTAGCCAAGGTTGTGGCCAACATGAGCACCCTGTTCTCGGCGCTGGACATTGCCCAGATAGCTCAGAACGAAAACAAGCCGGTAGCCCTGGTTGCCGAGACTTACTTCAAGCTGGGTGCCAAGGTTGAACTGCACTGGTTCCTCGAGCAGATCAGTGCCCAACCTGTGGCCAACCACTGGCAGGCTCTGGCCCGTGCCGCCTTCCGCGAAGAGCTGGATTGGCAGCAGCGCGCCCTGAGTTCTGTGGTATTGCGTACCTGCAGTGAAACCTGCAGCGCCGATGCCATCATCGAAGGCTGGATCGATGTTAACCGGGTACTGCTGGAGCGCTGGTTCCACATGCTGGCTGACTTCAAGACAACGCAAAGCCATGAATTTGCCAAGTTCTCGGTGGCTCTGCGTGAGCTCAACCTACTGATCCTCCACTGCGAAGGTCACCAGTAAGCTCATAGCACCCAATCAAGCCCTGGCAGTTGCCGGGGCTTTTTTTGGCTAAAAACACAGTGCTGCTGTAAACTGTGCGCCTTACCCTGCAGGCAGCCTGGCCTCATGACCAACAAACATTAAAATCCAAGGAGATCCAATGTTTTACAAAATCGCGCAGTCAGTCATGTTCCAAATGGATCCTGAGCGAGCCCACAATCTGGCCATAGGCAGCCTCAAACGTACCGCCAATACGCCCCTGACCGCGTTTTACGCCCAGTCTATCGCCAGCAAGCCTGTGACTTGCATGGGGATCACCTTTCCAAACCCTGTCGGTCTGGCCGCCGGTTTGGACAAAGACGGCGAGGCCATTGATGCCTTCCACGCCATGGGTTTTGGTCATGTTGAAGTGGGTACCGTGACTCCACGTCCACAGCCTGGTAATGACCTGCCGCGCCTGTTTCGCCTGAAGCCAGCCAAAGGCATCATCAACCGCATGGGTTTCAATAACAAAGGTGTCGACAACCTGGTGGCCAATCTCAAGGCCAAGAAAACCGATATCCTGGTTGGGGTGAACATTGGGAAAAATAAAGATACCCCGGTAGAGGAGGGTAAAAACGATTACCTGATCTGCATGGAAAAGGTGTATGCCTATGCAGCATATATTGCGGTAAATATTTCATCGCCAAATACCCCCGGTCTGCGTACCTTGCAGTATGGCGATCTGCTGGACGATCTGCTCTCATCCCTTAAAGCAAAGCAAACAGAGCTGGCAGAAAAGCACGGCAAATATGTGCCAATCGCCCTGAAAATTGCCCCGGATCTGACCGAAGAAGAAATCGCCAGTATTGCGGCATCACTTATCAAAAATAAATTTGATGCGGCCATTGCCACCAACACAACCTTAAGTCGCGATGGGGTAAGTGGTCTTGCCAATGCCAATGAAACCGGTGGTCTTTCCGGTAAACCTTTGACTGAATTATCAACCAAGGTGATCAAACAACTCGCCACTGAATTAAAAGGTGCGATCCCGATCATCGGTGTAGGTGGGATCAATTCAGCCCAGGATGCACTGGCTAAATTTGATGCAGGTGCAACCCTGGTGCAAATATATTCGGGCTTTATTTATCAAGGGCCAAAATTAATAAAAGATATAGTCGCGAGTTACAGCGCAAAATAACAACAAAAGGATCGCGAAAGCGATCCTTTTTTCTTCAGGCCGATCCGAAACGATCGTTTTATGATCTGATTGATCTCTCTAACGTGTTGTTAACTAAGTCATATCGCAGGAAAAAGTTTTTGATATTGCGTAAATAATCATCTATGATGCGCTTGATAAACTAATTTGCAGGTATACGTTATGTTATTAATGCCACAAACGGATTGGCAATGGAGATATAACGATGCTTACGGTGTCTTAAGCGTTTCGTTAGGTTCGGAAATGGAATTTCTGACTCCTTACAAAGCCAAGCTCCTTATTCCGGATGCATTGGGTGATATGGAATTTAGCGTCGAGCACGCCAAGTTCTATATAGACCTGCTCGACCGTGTGCAAAAACGCCTGAAAATTACCGATGCCGCCGCTGTACAAATTACACTCAATGCAACGGCCGCCCATTTTATGCTCAAGCCTCAAATGCCCAAATCCTGGTTTTTCGAAGCCAGTGATATTTGTGTTTTCGCCGATATGGGTAAGGTATTTGAACTTAAATGTCATGGCGAACGTCATTTGGTGATGGTCGTTGAAAATGGTTTGCAGGCCGCACTGGTCATGTTGCTGGGTAAAGAATGTGATTTGGGTGACGGTAAGCGTCTCGGCCAATTTGAAACCATCAAGGTAATGCATAACCGACTGCACGAGCCTCGCATTAATCGCCAAACTGTTGCGGCCTGATTAAGCTTTATCCGATGGGATAAAAAACGCTTGGTAGTATATATATACTAAAGGACGCCATTGGCGTCCTTTTACTTTTCTGCTGTTTTTGTCAGTCACTCTCAAGCACATGCCAGCTAAACAAATGACCTTTGTCACTGGCATGGTGTTATCGCGCTCGCCATAATAGGCCAAGACCAAGAGAAGGGGGCTGTTATGAATGTGGGCATGTTGGCGTTACTTATCCCGATTATCGCGGTAACCGGTGGGTTTATCCTGCAATTTATGCGGCTGCGGGAGCGGCACCAACGTCTCGGCAGTGAGCAAAGGGCCGAGTTTGAGGCGTTGCAGGGTGAAATCCGTGAACTCAAAGAGCGGATCCAGGTATTGGAAACCATAGTCACCGATGAAGGTTTCGATGTAGGGCGGCAAATCAATCGAATGAAGGGCCAGCAATAACATGATTGTCTGCTACGCAGAGGGGTTAAGCGGCTGAATGCAACTTGAACGTATGGGGCGGGCGCAGGCAAGAGTCCGTCAGGGGCTGGATCATCGTGATGGTGAACAGGTGACCTTTCTTGACGTAAAACAGTATTTTGGGCTCGGGCATGTGCGGGTAGGCCGCTGGGTCAGCAGCAGTGAGTCGCTGATAGCGGCCAACATGGTGTTTGACGCGCTGGCTGATTTGGCCCTGGTTTTGGGGCTGCCGCCAAAAGCACTGGGGCTCAGGGAGAAGCTGAACCTTGCCTTTGGCCACGGCGGTCAGCAAGGGGTTATGGCTCATTATTCGCCTTCCGAGCGTACCCTGGCGCTCGCCAAACATGCTGGTGCTGGCGCGCTGGCCCATGAATTCTGGCATGCGTTCGATCACTACATTGGCGATGTTGCCATGGATGTCGGCAGGGAAATCGGCCGCCGCAACAGCAGCAGATTTGCCAGTGAACTTTGGCTTCAGGATGTGCCGCTGCTGTGCCATCCGCTTAATGACAGACTGGATGCGCTGTTTCAGTGCGTGCTGTTAAGCCCGGATGGCGAGCAGCCAAGTGACTATGTGCGCCGTGCTATTCAGTTGGATAAATCCTTTGGCAGGCTTTATTTTTCCCATCCGTCTGAGCTGATGGCGCGTGCGTTTGAGGCCGCCATTGAGACCCATGCCCTGTTCGAAGATGTCGATTTACAAAGTGGTGAAATCAGCCTGAAGTGGCTTATCAATCCCTATTTGGTAACAGGCACCCAGGACTTAACCGCCGTCAATGGCGCTACCAGTCGCCAATGGGGCGTAATGCCAACCGGGGCGTTTCCGAAACCTTCACACCGCGACGCCATTATGGGGCACATTCAGCAATATTTTGGGCTGCTTGGCAAAGCCCTTGAGAAATACCAACAAGGAGAAACATGATGCAAGTGGTGATCACCGGTGCCAATCGCGGCATAGGTCTTGCGCTGACCAAACTCTATTCAGCGGCCGGCTGCGACGTTGCGGCCTGCTGCCGAAACCCCGATGATGCAAATGCGTTGCATGCCTTGATGGACAGCCACGAAGGGCTGGAACTCTTTGAGCTGGACGTAAGTTCGAGTGATGCGATTGCCTCTCTGGGAGAGGCGCTTCATGGGCGACCAATTCATCGATTAATCAATAACGCCGGTTATTACGGTCCCCGCGGCGTGATGCTCGGCAATACCCCGGAAGATGAGTGGCAACAGCTGTTCGCTATCAACTGCATAGGTCCGCTTAAGCTGGTGGAAGCCCTGACCGAAGGCCTGTGTCAGGGGCAGGGCATTATTGCCAATTTGACCTCTAAAATGGGCAGTATGGCCGACAACGGCAGCGGCGGTGCCTACCTGTACCGCTCCGCCAAAGCGGCGCAAAACGCGGTGACCAAATCTCTGGCAATTGATTTGGCTCCCTTTAACGTTAAAGCGGTGGCACTGCATCCCGGCTGGGTACAAACCGACATGGGTGGCCCCGGCGCCCTGATTGACACAGACACCTCGGCGCAAGGCTTATATCGGGTTATCGAAGGTTTGAGCACCGCCCAAAGCGGTGGCTTTTTCGACTATCAGGGAAATACAATCCCTTGGTAATCTTGCCATCTTATTGATGTTAATCAGATTCCTTTATTGAGTCTCGCGGCAAGCTATGTCAAACTCAAGACTGAGTTTACATAAGATTAACAAAATGGGAGGCAACCATGGGACCTTGGTCAATGCGCGCCGGGAAAGGCGGCAGATTGGGTGTGTCAGCTTTACTGGCGCTGGGACTGGGTTTGAGCGGGCAGACGCTTGCAGGACCGGGCGATTTTAAGTCCGGACCTGTGATTGAAGGCTACGGCGAGGTCGCAAGCCGGGTCAAACAAACGTATCCGGTGCCAAAGGATCAACACTTTAAAGTGGCATTTGATATTGGCAATCAAAGTGAAGCCGGTCAGCTCAACCGCGGCATTGAAAGCCTGGCGCGGTTTCTGAATATGCATGCTGCTGTGGGCGTTAATCCCGACAACATCAAGCTGGCACTGGTGGTTCATGGCAAGGCAGTATTTGATGTGCTGAATGACGATGCCCATTTCAAAAAGCTTGCCCGTGGCAACAGCCATTCCTCGCTGCTCAAGGCACTGATGGATAATGGCGTACGCATTATGGTGTGCGGACAAACCGCCGCCTACTACGGCATAGATAATAATTTGCTGTTCCCCGGGGTTGAGATGTCCCTTTCGGCAATGACTGCCCATGCGCAGTTGCAGCAGCAGGGCTATAGCCTGAATCCGTTTTAACTACGGAAGCCTAGCTGTTACTCCCAGAAGCACTGGCCCCGGCCAGTGCTTTTTTGTTGGCTAGTCCTCGATGGATTGCAATCTTCCACAATGAGTGAACCTCAGAACGTGCAAAAAAGAGAAATAATAAGCCAATACCACGGATAAAGAAGAATACAGAAGGAGGGAGTAACAAGGCTTGGCTTTGAGATCCGGAGCTGAACTGGATGTCACAAGAGGGCGATCTTCGAGTCGTTAGCAAATAACTTCAGTCAGGGGATAAGTTGAAAAAATTAGAAGGTGTTACTTTAGAAAAGTGGTTGCGGGAGCCGGATTTGAACTGGGCGTCACACGCCGACGACCTTCGAGCTTATTGGATACAACAAGTCTACCGAACTTTGAGCTTTAGCAAAGGGATAAGTAAAAGTGATGAGAGGGTTTTACTTCAGAAAAGTGGTTGCGGGAGCCGGATTTGAACCGACGACCTTCGGGTTATGAGCCCGACGAGCTACCATGCTGCTCCATCCCGCGTCCGGATGTTGATGCAATCAGTTTTAATTCTTAATTGAGGAATTGGTTGCGGGAGCCGGATTTGAACCGACGACCTTCGGGTTATGAGCCCGACGAGCTACCATGCTGCTCCATCCCGCGTCCGATTATTTGCTGTTTGTTTTGAGTCTTTCTGTCAGCCAGAAAGTTGGTTGCGAGGCTGGATTTGAACCGACGACCTTCGACTCTATTATTAAGAGTGAGCCCGACGAGCTACCATGCTGCTCCATCCCGCGTCCGATTATTTGCTGTTTGTTTTGAGTCTTTCTGTCAGCCAGAAAGTTGGTTGCGGGAGCCGGATTTGAACCGACGACCTTCGGGTTATGAGCCCGACGAGCTACCATGCTGCTCCATCCCGCGTCCGATTTTTTGCCGCTTCATCTCTCGTTAAAGAGCGCATTCAGGCCCTGTGTTTCAGCCCTCAGCGTCGAAGCGGGGCGAACTATAACTATCCTGAAATCCAATTACAAGGGAAATTCCCGGATTTGTGTGTAACTGCCCAAATATCCTGCAAGCTGAGGGGGATTTGAACAGAAGCTGTAGGAAATTGCCGCAGCGGGGTGGAACCTGCCTGATAATGCGCCGTTTTAGGTGTCGCCGCCCCAAGATTGCTTATCTTTTAAGGGGCTAAACGGGTATAATGTGCCCTTTGATTTTCTGCAGGCGTAATTTCGATGTTTAACTTTTTTGCCGCTGCCCCCAAGGGCTTTGAATATGCACTCGCCAAGGAGCTTGAAGCCCTGGGCGCCTCTGAGGTGCGTGAGAGCGTAGCCGGTGTTTATTTCAGTGCCAACCTGGAGCAGGGCTACCGTATTACCCTGTGGAGCAGACTGGCAAGCCGTATTGTCATTATCCTGTTCAATGGCGAATGCGAAACCCCTGAGCAGCTTTATAACGCGGCGTACAGCATCGATTGGCCTTCCCATTTCTCGAATCGCTGCACATTCAGCATCGATTTTCACGGCACCGGTGGCTTTATCAAAAACAGCCAGTTTGGTGCGCTCAAGATTAAAGACGCCGTGGTCGACCGCTTCCGTGATGATGACCAGGCCCGCCCGGACGTGGTGAAAGGTACCCCGGACATTCGCATCGATGCCCACTATGGCCGAGGCAAGATCACCATTGGCCTTAATTTCTCAGGCCCTGCACTGCACCAGCGTGGCTACCGCGGAAACACGGGTGAAGCGCCGCTGAAAGAAAACCTGGCGGCCAACATGTTGTATCGCAGTGGCTGGTCAGAGAACCCAACCGCTTTGCTTGACCCTTTCTGTGGCAGCGGCACTGTGCTGATTGAAGCGGCCATGATGGCCTGCGATATGGCGCCTGGTTTGCTGCGCGAGCGTTTTGGTTTTGAGCATTGGAACCGCCATAACTCCGCGGTCTGGACTCAGGTAAAAGAAGAAGCCAAGGCCCGCGCCTCTTTGGGCAAAAGCCGCTGTGAGCTTAAATTCTACGGCTCGGATATCGACTCGCGGGTGGTCGCCCTTGCCAAGCGCAACGCCAATGCCGCCGGTGTGTTCGAATTTATTGAACTCAAAGTGGCCAATGTGCTGAACATCGAACCGCCGGTTGAAGGCGGTATGCTGCTGACCAACCCGCCCTATGGCGAGCGTTTGGGCAACGTGACCAGCTTGCTGCAGCTTTACTTCCAGCTTGGCGAAAAATTCAAGCAAAGCTTTGGTGGCTGGAAACTCGGTCTGCTGTGCAGCGATATGGAGTTGGTGTCATCGCTTAAACTGAAAGCAGACAAGCAGATGAAGATGTTTAACGGCGCACTGGAATGTGCCTTTAACCTCTACACCCTGCATGCCAACAGTACCCGCCGTGAAGTGGCCCCTGAGCAGGCAAGCCAGGGTGGTGAAATTGCTGCGCCCTTTGCCAATCGCCTCAAGAAAAACGTCAAACAGCTGGAGAAGTGGGCCAAGCGTGAAGGAATCGACAGCTATCGCCTGTACGATGCCGATATCCCCGAATATAACGTGGCGGTGGACAGATACCTTGATTACGTGGTGGTGCAGGAATACGCCGCGCCATCGTCTATCCCTGAAGCCGTGACCAAGCGCCGTCTGACCGACGTACTGCTGGCCTTGCCACGGGCGCTGGGTATCGATCCCGACAAGATTGTGCTTAAGACCCGCGAGCGCCAGAAGGGCACCAACCAGTATCAAAAGCTGGACGCCGAAAAGCTGGAACTGACCACCACCGAATACGGTTGTCTTTTCAAGCTGAACTTAAGTGATTACCTGGATACCGGGCTTTTCCTCGACCACAGACTGACCCGCAAACTGGTGGGTGAAAAGTCCAGGGGGCGGGATGTGCTTAACCTGTTTGCCTACACAGGCTCTGCCTCGGTGCATGCCGGTAAGGGCGGCGCCAAGTCGGTGACCACAGTGGATATGTCCAACACCTACCTTAACTGGGCAAAAGATAACTTTATGCTCAATGGTTTGGTTGGGCGGCAGTACAGGTTCGAGCAGGCCGACTGCCTGCAGTGGATCCGTGACTGTCAGCAGACGTTTGATTTGATTTTTATCGACCCGCCGACTTTTTCGAACTCCAAGCGCATGGAAGATTCTTTCGATGTGCAGCGCGACCATGTGGCCTTGTTGGTATCACTGAAGCGCTTGCTGAATCCCGGCGGCGAAATCCTGTTCTCCAACAACAAACGCAAGTTCAAGATGGATATGGAGGCGCTGAACGCCGAAGGGCTCAAGGCGATCAATATCGACGATAAAGTGCTGCCGATGGATTACGCCCGTAACCCGCAAATCCATAACTGCTGGGTAGTGACCCATGGCTGAGTTTATTTTGTATCACACCGATGGCTGCCATCTGTGCCATCAGGCCGAGGCGTTGCTGCTGGACGCAGGGCTGAATTATGCCCTGGTGGATATCTGTGACGATGACGCCTTGGCTGAGCGTTACGGCGTGCGCATTCCGGTTGTGCTGCGCACCCTGGATTCGGCGGAGCTTGGCTGGCCCTTCAACAGCGAAGCGCTGGCCTCTTTTAAAGACGCTGCACCTAATTCAGTTGCATCTTAAATAAGTTGCAGCTTAACGGCGCGTGACGGAAGCGAAGCGGTCCGATAAACAGTGTCTTAACAGAATTTGAGTTTCTTAAAGAAACAGTGTTCCCGGGAACACCAGTGTAAAGGATGTTGATGTGAGTCTTGTTCGTATCACCAATGGCTCTTTGGCCTATGGCTACATTCCCCTGCTTAAAAACGCCGACCTCAGTATCGAGGCCGGTGAGCGCGTGTGTATTGTGGGTCGCAATGGCGCCGGTAAATCCACCTTGCTCAAGCTTATCGACGGTGAATCCCACCTGGATGATGGCGAGCTGAATATCGCCACCGATGTGCGTATCAGCCGATTACAGCAAGACCCGCCCAAGGCGGAGTCGGGCACCATATACCGCTATATTGCCCAGGGCCTGAAAGAAGTGGGCGATGTGCTCGACAGGTACCATCAGCTGTCTCACGACCTGGGATCTGCCGATGCCGTTGCCCAGGAGCGAATGCTCAAAGAAATGGAAGGTTTGCAGGGCAAGCTTGACCATTTGAACGGCTGGCAGCTTGATAGCCGCATTCAGGCGCATTGCAAACGTCTGGGGCTGGATCCGGATAAACCGCTGAGCGAACTTTCCGGCGGCTGGCAGCGTAAAGTGGCTCTGGCCCGGGCGTTGGTGAGTGAGCCGGATCTGCTGCTGCTCGATGAGCCGACCAACCACCTGGATATAGATACCATCGAGTGGCTGGAGCAGTTTCTGCTTGGCTTTAAAGGCGCCATCGTGTTTATCAGTCACGACCGTGGCTTTATCAGCCGCATGGCTACCCGCATTCTGGATCTCGACCGCGGCGTGGTAACGTCCTGGCCGGGCTCCTATCAGGCTTACCTTGAAGGCAAAGCCGAATGGCTGCGTCTCGAAGCCGAGGCCAATGCTCAGTTCGATAAAAAGCTTGCCGACGAAGAAGTGTGGATCCGTCAGGGCATTAAGGCGCGTCGTACCCGTAACGAAGGTCGGGTGAGGGCACTCAAGGCGCTCAGAATGGAGCGGAAAGAGCGCATCAACCGCCAGGGTAACGTCCGTATGGCGGTGTCTGAAGGCGAGCGCAGCGGCAAGCTGGTGTTCGATGTCGACAGCCTGAATTTCAATCTGGCCGACAAAGATTTGGTGCGGGATTTTTCCGTGAGTGTGATGCGCGGTGACCGTATTGCGCTGATAGGCCCCAACGGCTGCGGTAAATCGACCCTGATCAAGTTGCTGATTGGTCAGCTTGAACCTCAGTCCGGCAACCTCAAAACCGGCACCAAGCTGGAAATTGCCTACTTTGACCAGTATCGCGAAAACCTCGACGAAGAGAAAACCGTTGAGGAAAACGTGGGCGAGGGCAAACAGACGGTGACCGTCAATGGGAATGACCGCCATATCCTCAGCTACCTGCAGGACTTTTTGTTTTCGCCAGCCCGTGCCCGTACGCCGGTAAAAGCGCTTTCGGGCGGTGAAAAGAACCGTCTGTTGCTTGCCCGGCTGCTGCTGCGTCCAGCCAACCTTATCATTCTCGATGAGCCCACCAACGATTTGGACATCGAAACCCTGGAGCTGCTGGAATCTATGCTGGCCGATTACGACGGCACCTTGCTTATCGTCAGTCACGACCGGGCCTTTATCGATAATACCGTGACCAGCAGTTGGTGGTTCACCGGCAATGGTCGCTGGGCCGAATACGTGGGCGGCTATCAGGATGCGGTGGCGCAGGGGGCGAAATTCTACGCCGCCTCTGCGGAACCCGAAGGGCAAAAGAGTGTCCAAGCTCAGGCACCTGTGGTAAAACAGCAGCCTGAAGTGAAATCGCAGAAGAAGCTGTCTTACAAATTGCAGCGGGAGCTGGATGCGCTGCCGGAGCGGATGGAGCAGCTCGAAGCCGAGATTGAGGCGTTGCAACAGGAAGTGAATACCCCCGAGTTTTATGGGCAGCCTCAGGATATGGTCAACGCCCGTCTGAGTTTGCTCGGCGAGAAAGAACAAGAGTTGGAGCTTTGCTTTGAGCGTTGGGAAGAGCTCGAATCAATGAAGTAAACCTATTAAAATTAGGAAGTTATTAATGAAGTTACAGTTGGAAAAGGCATTGTCCCTGGTGGCTTTGGGTGTGCTGGGTGCACTTGGAAGTGCTCAGGCCGCACCGGTTTACGAAATTAAAAACCTCGAAGATTTTGACCTTAAAGGCACCCTCGAAGGCACCCGTACCGGCTACGCCATGGGCGTAAACGCCAACAATGAATTGGTGGGTATCGCCAAGGGCCGTAAGAAATTGTCCAGTGATGACGTGGAAGGCGGCATCATCGACGTGGACGACGGGATCTCCGACGAAGAGAAGATCACCTACTCTGTGCTCAAGCCGATTGTGGCGAATAACTTTACCTTCTCGGCGGGCGCCAACGGCGCGGCCGGTGCCTGGGTTCCCACCTTTGAAAGCATCAACGGCACCACAGATCCCAAAGATACTGATGTCAATGTGCCTGAAACCGTGAACTCGGTGGATACCTTCTACTACGGGATCAATGATGACGGCCTGAAAGTTGGCGCCATGACCGCGCCAGAGAAGAAGCTTGAGTACACAGGCACAGATACCGAGCAGGATTATTGGTACTACCGCGACTATGAAATCCGCGGCGTGGTGAAAACCCCGACCGCTGAGATTGAGCTGACCCCGCCTTATGTGGAGTACACCAGCACCAAGTCCGGCGAGACCGACAAGAAGGCGTATCTGGGCGGTACTTCTGCGGCCACCGCGATTGCCGGTAACTTCATCACGGGTTATGCGAGCACTGATATTTCCCGCTACGGCGGTGAGCGTGCCCAGCTGTGTTTGGACAACGTTGGCACCACAAATGCCACGCCGCTGGATATCTGTATCCAGAACGAGCAGTACCCCAATACCTCGGGCAACCGTAACATCCAATACCAGACCCGTGCCTATGTCTGGCAGCTGGAAGGTGACGCTGCCACCGGCACTGCGCTGCCTCTGGGGCTGACTCCGGCATCTGATTCCACCCTGACCTATACCGCTCAGGGCCTGGGTATCAACCTTGATGGCACTGTTGCCGGTCGCTCCCACGTGAACCGCAACGGCAACGATGACTACTTCCGTATGGATGCCGCTTACTGGACCCGTAAGGACGATGGCAGCTACGAGTACCACTGGGTACCCGTGGTGAACCTGGATGATGTGCGCAGCTCCATTGCCTACGACATCAATGACAACGGCATTCTGGTTGGCTCTTACAACAGCTACATTCAGGGTTATACCCGCGATAAGTTCTTCTATTTCGATACCAAGGCGACCGATGCCAAGCCTGTTGTACCGAACGATTTCTACTCAACCCAGTCGGATCTGTCGAGCCGTGGCAAGGCCATCAACAATAAAGGCCAGGTCGTTGGTTTTATTGAAACCACCCACGACAAGGAAAAGCCACGTCCGAAAGCCGGCTTCCTGTTCGACATGAACGCCAAAGAGGGCGGTGAGTTCTCCAACCTCAACAATCTGCTCACCTGTGAGTCAAAAGGCTTTGAGAAGGGCGCTGACGGCAACTGGCAGCGCCACAAGGTGCAGGTGGAAGATGGCAGCGGTAAGACCCTGAGCTACGACTCTGACATCCAGATTGTTGAAGCCAACGGCATCAACGAAGAAGGTGTTATTGTTGGTACTGCCTTTATCCGTAAGCCGGTTTACAAGACCGATGAAAATGGTCTGCCTGTGGTGGAAAACGGCAAGTTTGTATTTGAACTGGATGGCAACGGCAATCCGGTAACCTCTTACCTGCCACGTGCCGTGGTGCTGGAGCCAGCCAGCGGCGCTGAAGCCTGTACCGTGATTGACGGTGATACCGGCGGTGAGAAATACGAACGTCAGGGTGCTGCAACCCTGCTTGGCCTGTTGCTGCTGCCACTGGTGTGGCTGCGCCGCCGGGTTCGCTGAGCAAAGAGTGCAAACTGATCCCGGTCAGATCTGACCAAGCAAATTTGGGGCCCATTTGGGCCCCAAATTTTTTTCCGCATTGTCTCAATAGCTTAATATTTACGCGCTAAAATCGACAGATTTTTCGATTGATCTTGGCACGGAAAAGCCTTATTTCTACATATGAAGCTGTTGCTTCTTGTTTTATGTAGAACAGAGGACGCTTGCATGAAAAGACAAAAACGAGATCGCATGGACAGAGCTTTTTCCAAGGGGTTCCAAGCCGGAGCCGGGGGACGCTCAAAAGAGATGTGCCCTTACACTAATCTTGATTCACGCTCACAATGGCTAGGAGGCTGGCGTGAGGGGGTAGATGGCCGAATGTCCGGGCTCTTTACCAAGTAATGCACAGCAAATCTTGCCCTCCCTGAGAAGAGGGCATTTTTATAGCAGTATTCTTCAGGCAGTGATTAAGACTGCACCAGCAACAAAAACACCGGCCTTGGCCGGTGTTTTGTATTTTAAGCCAAGGTGGCTTAGAAGGTTGAGGTGTCGGTAAACACGCCCACTTTCAGATCGGTAGCCGTGTAGATTTCACGACCATCCACTTCCAGGCTTGCATCGGCAATGCCCATCACCAGTTTGCGGTGAATAGTACGCTTGATGTTGAGGCGGTAAGTTACCTTCTTGGCGCCAGGCAGTACCTGACCGGTAAACTTCACTTCGCCTACACCCAGAGCGCGGCCTTTGCCCTGAGCGCCTTCCCATGCCAGGAAGAAACCAACCAGCTGCCACATGGCATCGAGGCCCAGACAGCCTGGCATCACAGGATCGTCAACGAAGTGGCAACCAAAGAACCAAAGATCCGGATTGATATCCAGCTCGGCTACGATTTCCCCTTTGCCGAAGGCACCGCCATCGTCATTGATGGTGGTGATGCGATCGATCATCAGCATGTTGTCGACGGGCAGACGGGGAGAATTCTTGCCAAGAAGCTCGCCGTGGCCACAGGCGATCAGTTCTTCTTTGGTGTAGCTGTTTGCTTTAGTCATTGTAATAGTTACCACTCCATCATTAAGAGTGGCCAAGATTAGCGAACAGCTGTACGCCAAACAAGTCCAACCACCTTTTCAGTCCCGTGAAAATGGCCATTTTGCGAGCAGTCCGGCAAAAAAGCCCTGGGGCAATTCGTCGGGTTCGTCACCGGCAAGCTTATCCAGCCTGGCCTGAACCAGGCCATAAAGGGTGTTCTCGGGGAAGTTATGTTCTTCATCAGCAACGCCCGCGGGCAGCGACATCAACAGCTCAACGGCTTCATCCATATGGGCAACCTGATACACATGGAATAAGCCCTTGGAGACGGCATCTATCACCTTGGGGGCCAGATTAAGCTGCAGCATATTGGCCTTGGGAATGATAACCCCTTGCTCGCCAGTGAGGCCCCGGC
Source organism: Shewanella khirikhana (assembly GCF_003957745.1). Taxonomy (NCBI): domain Bacteria; kingdom Pseudomonadati; phylum Pseudomonadota; class Gammaproteobacteria; order Alteromonadales; family Shewanellaceae; genus Shewanella; species Shewanella khirikhana. Next base: position 1,450,618 of record NZ_CP020373.1, read on the forward strand.
GCTCACACAGATTGAAGAAGCCTTCAATTTTTTCGTTCACGCCGCCAATTGCCTGCACGTTGCCGAACTGATCCAGTGCACCTGTTATTGCAAGTGATTGTTTTATTGGCTGCTCTGCAATGGCCGACATCAAACAGCAGTATTCGGCCAGTGAGGCGCTGTCGCCATCGATTTCCTGATAGGACTGCTCAAAAACGATATTGGCATTGAGGTGCAGCGGCGCATCACGGCCAAAGATCCGGTACAGACAGGCCGAGAGGATCATCATGCCCTTGGCGTGAATGTTACCGCCAAGCTCGGACTTGCGTTCGATATCGGCCACTTCACCGTCGCCATAGTGCACAGTGGTGGTGATGCGTGCCGGTTCGCCGTAGGCATAGTCGACACTGTCGATAACGGTCAGGCCATTAATCTGACCAACCATTTCGCCACTGGTGGGCAGGTTGATAAAACTGTCGTCGAAGCTTTGCGCCGAGAAGCGCTCGGAGCTGTTGTGGCGGCGCTGCAACTGGCGCAGTGCTTTGTCGATGGCGGCGCCGCTGATGTCATTGCTTTGGCTATAAGCCGCGGCTTGAGCGAACAGCTGTACCATGTCCTGGCTTGCCAGAGACAAGCGCTGCTGATGCTCACATTCTCGGGCAGAGAAGCTAAAGAGTGGCGCCATGGCGCAGTTTTGCAGGGTAAAGCCTGCATCAAAAGCCAATGCCTTGAGCCAGAGACCATATTCCTGCTCGGACTTTTGGGTCAGATCCAGTTCATGGGCCACTTCGCCCAGCAGCGGGAAGTGTTCGGCAAAGCTGCTATCGTGGCTTCTAAGCTCCACATATTGCAGGGCGCTGCCCACCAGGATAATGCTGGATTGCAGTGGCACCAGCGTATCTTTACCCACCTTGTAGCTGCCACGCTCAAGGATCTCTACCAGCAGTTGCCACAAACCTTCGCGGCGATACACGGCTTCCACATCAATAAACACATAGGCATAACTTGCCAGGGCACCTGGCTGATATTGGCTCTTGCCTTTGCCATCGTCTTCAATTCGCCCAATCAAATCGGCGCGGGTCAGGCGACTGCCAAGCAAGGTGTGCTGGCCACGTTCTTTGGCGATACAGCCATGGCTACCGGCTTGGATTTCCTGCCACTGCAGCTCAGTGCTGTCGCCGTCACGGCGTGCCACCAGCTCTTTGAGCGGCCTTGGGAATGCCTGTGCCAGTGCTTTAAACAAAGAAGGGCGGTGAACACCGGCAAAGTCTGCCAGAAACATTTGCTGGTTGGCGATTTTACCGGTGAGGGCAAAGGCGTCGGTCACTCGGTCCTGACACAGCAGCAAATGGCCAATGCCGGGATTATCATTTAACCCACTTGGCAAGGTAAAAGAAGGGGAGAGCCGCTGGACGGGAATAAAAGAAGGGTGCATAAAAGTCATTGAAAAATCATCGTTGGGCGGATTTTAGCATATCCTGCGCCTTTGTAATCAGCGTCTATATGCATGGCGGTGGCGAAAAGGAAAACAGTTTGCACAAAGCCTAAGCAATCGATTGTTTTTTTAATAAAAGAGGTTTACAGCGCGAATAGCCAAAGCTATTATGCGTCTCGTTCGGAGGGGTGGCAGAGTGGTTTAATGCACCGGTCTTGAAAACCGGCGTGGGTTTATAGCCCACCCAGGGTTCAAATCCCTGCTCCTCCGCCATATTCAAGGGAAAGGCGCTGCTCACAAGGCAGCGCCTTTTTCGTTTGCATCTCTTTCTTCTCCGCAGTCTTTTAAACCGTGCCCGGTCATCGTTTTCCAACCAGCTGCTGCGACTGTCCGCTTGCTCACGGGTAAGCTTATCCTCCAATTCCAATTCCAATTCCAATTCCAATTCCAATTGCGATGCTTATGCTTCGATGGCATCTACTCTTATTGGCATCTGAACGCTCTGAGGCTTGATCCAAAGGCATAAGCAGGCTAAGCAGAGCCGAAGCTCGTTATTTTCAGCGATTTCAGGCCGATTTTTCGCCCGTCTGGCGCGCAAATGACCAATCGACACAAAAATGCAAAATTGGGGTTTACAGCGCCACGGCTCACGGATATTATGCGTCTCGTTCGGAGGGGTGGCAGAGTGGTTTAATGCACCGGTCTTGAAAACCGGCGTGGGTTTATAGCCCACCCAGGGTTCAAATCCCTGCTCCTCCGCCATATTAAGAAAAGGCGCTGCTTGCAAAGCAGCGCCTTTTCGCTTTTATGGGTTGTTGATTGCGTATGTTGGTTGCGCATCTTCTGCCCATCATTTCCTCAGGCCATCGGCCGCCATCTATCGCTTACTCATGTTACAGACATCAGACCTGTTAAATCATCCTAATAACAGTGCTATAGCGTCAGTCATTTACTGTGGTTTAACACCGATTTTGCGAGCGGAATGCTTTGCCAGCGGGCGGCAGTTGGGATAAATTAACGCAGCTGGGCCCAAGGACCGTGGCCGGTAATGCAATAACAAAAACCAACAGGGTGGTGTTAACTTGATTTCTGTATATTTGGTCGACGATCACGAACTGGTTCGCACCGGGATCCGCAGGATTTTGGAAGACGAACGGGGCATCAAGGTAGTAGGTGAGGCGCCAGACGGAGAAACTGCCGTCAGCTGGGCCAAGCAGAATGAGGCCGACGTCGTGCTGATGGACATGAACATGCCCGGCATTGGCGGTATTGAAGCGACCCGTAAAATCCTGCGCTACCAACCCCATTCGCGGATCATCATGTTGTCGATGCACACCGAAGATCCGTTTCCAACCAAGGTGATGCAAGCCGGCGCCTTCGGCTTTTTAAGTAAAAGTGCCAGACCACCGGAAGTGATCCAGGCGATTCGCCAGGTTGCCTGCGGCCAACGTTATCTGGCGCCTGAGATTGCGCAGCAAATGGCCTTAAGCCAGCTGACCCAAACCGATGAGAACCCCTTTAAGCAGCTGTCTGAGCGTGAGCTGCAAATCGCCATGATGATCATCAACAGCATGAAGGTGAACGACATCGCCGAGCAGCTGAATCTGAGCCCGAAAACCGTGAACAGCTACCGTTACCGCCTGTTTGCCAAGCTGGGCATTGGCAGTGATGTAGAGCTGACCCGTCTGGCTATCCGTCATAAAATCATCGACCCCGGCAAGTTCTGAGCGTGTTCGACAGTAAAACCTTCCTTAAAACCGTCTCCAGTGCCAGCGGTGTCTATCGTATGTACGATGCCGCCGGCGAAGTGATTTACGTCGGTAAAGCCAAAGATTTAAAAAAACGCCTGTCCTCTTACTTTCGGACCAATCTGCCCAATGTAAAAACCCAGGCGCTGGTGAGTAATATCGCCAATGTGGATGTCACCCTGACCCACAGCGAAACCGAAGCCCTGATTCTTGAAAACGACTACATCAAGCAGTACATGCCCAAATACAATGTGCTGCTCAGAGACGACAAGTCGTACCCCTACATATTACTAAGCCGTCACACCCATCCCAGGCTTGCATACCATCGAGGCGCCCAGCGCGAGAAGGGCGAATATTTCGGTCCTTATCCCAATGGCGGCGCCGTGCGCGAAAGCCTGAATTTGATGCAAAAGCTGTTTCCCATCCGCCAATGTGAAGATGCCTACTATCGCGCCCGTTCGCGGCCCTGTTTGCAGTATCAGATTGGCCGCTGCTCAGCGCCCTGTGTCGGAAAAATCAGCGATGAGGATTACAGCGAGCAGGTGCGGCTCGCCACCTTATTCCTGCGCGGTAAAGATCAGCAGGTGATAGCAGCCCTGGTGGCCAAAATGGAAGCGGCGGCCATGGCAATGGAATATGAGGCCGCAGCCCGTTACCGCGACCAAATCCAGGCGCTTCGTAAGGTCGCCGAGCAGCAAAATGTGTCCGGGCAGCAAGGGGATATGGACGTTATCGGGGTGCATTACGCCTCTGGTATCGCCTGTTTTCATATTCTGTTTATCCGCGAAGGCAAAATCTTCGGCAGCCGCAGCTATTTTCCGGCCGTGCCCGATGCCACAGAGCTTGCCGAAGTGCTGCGCGCCTTTATGCTGCAGTTTTATTTGGGTAACGAAGCCCACCGCAGTATTCCCAAAGAAGTGGTGCTGGGGGATGACTTTGAAGACTTGCACGAGCTTGAAGCGGCGATGCAGGACTCCCTTGGTCATAAGCTGGAAATTAAAACCCGGGTGAGGGCGGAGCGAGCGGCGTTTTTACGCCTCGCCAGCACCAATGCCGCCAATGCGGTTGCCACCAAGCTTGCCCACAAGAGTACCGTTGAGCAGCGGATGGAGCTTCTTGAAGAAGTGCTGGGGCTTGGTGCGCCTATCCAGCGGATGGAGTGCTTCGACATCAGCCATACCATGGGTGAAAGTACCGTGGCCTCCTGTGTGGTGTTTAACCGCGAAGGGCCGCACAAGAGTGAGTATCGGCGCTACAACATTACCGGGATCACCGGCGGCGACGACTATGCCGCCATGGCACAGGCTCTATCGCGCCGTTTTGATAAGATTGAACGTACCGGCAAGGTGCCTGATGTGCTGTTTATCGATGGCGGCCTGGGGCAGCTGCGCGCCGCGATGGCAATAGTGAATGACAAGTTTGCCGATATGGATCGTAAGCCGCTGCTGGTTGGCGTGGCTAAAGGGGAGAGCCGTAAACCCGGGCTTGAAACCCTGATTTTCGGTGGCAGCGAGGCCGAGTTCTCGCTTGAGTCCGACAATCCGGCGCTGCATTTGATCCAGCATATCCGCGATGAGTCCCATCGCTTTGCCATTACCGGACACAGAGCCAAGCGCCAACAAACCCGCAATACCTCCAGCCTGGAATCCATCCCCGGCATAGGGCCAAAAAGACGCAAGGCATTGCTGCAATATCTTGGTGGATTACAGCAGGTTAAAAATGCCAGTGTGGCTGAGCTGGCCAAGGTTCCCGGGATCAGCGCAGAAATGGCGCAAACTATCCATGACGCATTGCGGGGGTGATAAAAATCAGGCAAGATTGGCGCTGCTTTTGAATTCCAGGGTCTCCCATGCCGTTTAACTTACCCATCGCCTTGACCTTCTTCCGGCTGTTCCTGTTGCCGGTTTTCGTGGTGTTCTTCTATTTACCCTACAGCTGGGCGCCCTTTGCGGCGGCATTTGTGTTTTGGCTGGCGGCCATTACCGATGCACTCGACGGCTACGCCGCCCGTAAATTGGGGCAATTAACCCGTTTTGGTGCCTTTTTGGATCCTGTTGCCGATAAGGTCATGGTGGTAACTGCCTTGGTGCTGCTGGTGGCCGACTACAATTCGCCCTGGATGACCCTGCCGGCACTGTTTATGATTGGCCGCGAAATCGTGATTTCAGCGCTGCGTGAATGGATGGCGGAAATTGGCAAGCGCGGCGCCGTTGCCGTGTCCTGGATTGGAAAGTACAAAACCGCTGCCCAGATGGTGGCGATTATTGGTCTTATCTGGAAACCCAACGCGTTTTTGATTGATTTGGCCTATGGTCTTTTCTATTTCGCCGCCATTCTGACCTTCTGGTCGATGATGAGTTACATCATGGCAGCCTGGAAAGATCTCACCGCTGAATAAGAACTGCACGCTAACTGCATGTTTCTGATACAGGTCGTTTATTTAGTGTGCATACAGGATTTTAAGTGAAAATAAGCGTTTGACAGACGGGGTTAAATCGGTAGAATGCCAATCCGCAGTCAGGGGAAACTTTGAATGCAAACGCTTTAAAAGCACGTTGTTTGAAAAAATACTTTTAAAGTAAAAAACGCGACATTAGCTCAGTTGGTAGAGCGATACCTTGCCAAGGTATAGGTCATCGGTTCGAACCCGATATGTCGCTCCAAACTTCCTCCCCGGAAGCTTGGTACAAGATGGCGCGATGGCAGAATGGCTATGCTGCGGATTGCAAATCCGTCGATCTCGGTTCGACTCCGGGTCGCGCCTCCACTTTTCGATAACTTCTCCTGCGAAGCATCGACACTTAGCCCGAGTGGTGGAATCGGTAGACACAAGGGATTTAAAATCCCTCGACGGTAACGTCGTGACGGTTCAAGTCCGTCCTCGGGTACCATTCAAAGCAAGCGTTAATCTTCTATTTCTCCTCACTATTATTTCCTGCGCCCTAAGCTGACCGCTTTGTTATTAGCTTGGTTTTTTCTCTAGGCTGGTTTTCACTCGCTGGCAGAGCACTTATCTTTTTGGTTATTTTGTTAGCTTCACGCATACAGCAAAGACTTGTATAAAAGTGCAGATAACACATCTTGCTGCCACAGCTTGGAATGAATAAATGGATTATGAAACGCTGGATACCATAGCCGACGCCTACATTCCGTTGTTGGCGGGGCTTTATCTGTTTGCTCTGGTTTGGACGCTGAGTCAGCTGCCGGGGCAAAGACGAGCGGTAGGGGCATCGGCGCTGATATTGGCTCTGATGCTTGTTGCATCTTATGGGCTTATGTTTCTCGACAATTGGCTGAAGCTTTGGCCTGGCTTTGGGCTTGATTACAGCACCCACACGGCGGTGTCGTTCAGCCTGGTGCTGGCGCTTTGTATGTTGAAACGGAGCCTGTGGCCGCTCTGGCTCGGCTCTTTTATTGGCTACCTTGCACTGATGCACTATCAGCAATACCACACGGTGGCAGATATGCTAACCACCCTGATAGCGCTTATCTGGCTACCGCTGCTTGTCAGTACTGTACTCAGGCGCGGCTTTTACAAACGCTGATGACGGCTGAATGTCACCAAAGCAGATAACAGGGTTAAAAAACCGCGCAGATCCCGCGACCCGATTCAGCTATTCACCAGCTGTTTTAATGCGGGTGCCGCTTTAAAGCTTGGCTGGTTAAAGCCATCAGCTTCCATCATTTCGCCGGTTTGTGGATTTCTGAAACGGCGCGGCAAATAATAGCGCAGCTCAAAGGTGCCAAATTGGGGTAGGTAGAGGGTTTCGCCTTCTTCGAGCGCGCGGGATATTTGCGCCAGAATTTCATCCAGTAGTCGTTTGGCCTGGGGTTGAGTTAGGCCATTTTCCTTCGCCATCCGGCGGCAAAGATCTGTCTTGTTCATCCGATTTCTCCAACAACACAATGGAAAAGGGGCCAGTTATAACAGCTTGGGCGAGGCATTCAAGGGTAAATCCCTGAATTTAAGTTGAATGCTGGCTTTCTATGCGACCCTGGCGCCACAAGTCAGTCCAGTGACGTATGACAGCGGCGTTACCAGCTGCCATGATGTAAAGAGGGCGTGTTGGAAAGTCCAGGGAGCATAGATGACAAGACGGGTGATTTTTTGGCTGCTGCTCTTGCTGGTGCCCCAGGCACAGGGAGCTGAGGCCGAGTACAGCCGCCAGCTGATGCGCGATCAGGCAAGCTTGTTCATTCTCGCCAATCAGGGCGATGTACCTGCATTGATGCCGTTAATGCAATCTTTCGATACCGATGAAGCTGCACTGGAGCGCGACTTCAACACCCTTCGCGCGGCCTGGGCAAGTCTCGGTTTAACCGCTGAAAACAACCCGGATCCCACCTCAATATCTAAGCTCAGCCTTTCACAGCGCCTGATAGCCCTGGAACCCAATCCACAGTATTTGGCGGTCACCAATCAAATTCGCCACCTGTTGTGGCTTGCCCAATCACCCTGGCCAGCATTGACTCTTGGCGGCTGGCTGCGGCCGGGGGATGAACATAGTCAACTGCCGGCACTGGCGGAAAAGCTATATGGCTTTGGTGACTTGGCTGCGCTGCCGGAAAGTTCGCTGCGCCGCTATGAAGGCGAGGTGGTGGAAGCGGTAAAGTCGTTTCAGCGCCGCCACGGGTTAAAAGACGATGGCATCGTCGGGGAGAAAACCCTGTATTGGCTCAATCAGGGGCCGCGGGCGAGGGCACGGATGCTGGCACGGGATTACCTACAGCAAAGCGCGGAGCGGCGTCAGCTACCCGCCAGTATGGTGCTGGTGAATATCCCTGCATTTGAGCTGACGCTGATGGACGAGGGCACACCTGTGCTGCACTCAAGGGTGATTGTGGGCAAACCCAGTCGCAAAACACCGCTGATGGATAGCGAAATCAGTGCGGTGGTGGTGAACCCTTCCTGGCGGGTGCCCAAGCGGCTGATGCGATTCGATGTCTTGCCCAAGGTCAGAAAAGATGGCCACTATCTGGCTAAGAAAGGCTTTATCGTCTGGACCCCTGACGGTGAAGCGCTCAACGAAACTGACGCGTTTTATCAAAAAGCCGCCCACGGTAGTTTTCCTTACCGGCTCGAGCAGCGCCCAGGGCCCGACAACGCCCTCGGCCGCTTTAAGCTGCATTTTGCCAACGACGATAACGTGTATTTGCACGATACCCCGGATAAGCATCTGTTCGACAAATCCATGCGGGCCTTGTCATCCGGTTGTGTGCGGGTTGAGAAAATCGGCGAGCTTGCCGATTGGCTCGCCAGGCAGCGGGTGGCGGATCCGCGTCAGTGGCAAGCAACCCTCAACACCCCCGAACGAACCAAGTGGTTTACCCTCAAACAGCGCCTGCCGGTGCGTTTTGTCTATTGGACCAGCTGGATAGATAGCGAAGGAAAGGCGCAATTTCGCGATGATATCTATGGTTTAATACAAGATAATCAAGTTGTTGCCAGTCATCAGCCTTAAAAGTGTGAGCTAATTAACGGGTTTTACACTTTGTTTCAGTCAGGATTTTATCTCGCGTAAAGCTTGATCATATGGGGCTTTCGTTATACTTTTTGCCTGAGTTGTCCAAAAATAATACAAAGGTGACTGAGTGACAGATTTCTCTCCTGCGCGCAGGCAGTTAATGCTTGGGCTGGGCAGTGCGGCGATGGTTTCATTGATTTCTTCGCCGGCATTTGCCAGTCGTTCAACCCAAGGCAGCAGGATGCTGAGTATGTTAAACCTCCACACCCGGGAAGAAGGCAAGGGCGCCTACTGGATTGATGGTGAATATCAAAGGCCGATATTGACCGGGTTTGATCATCTTTTACGGGATCACCGCGCGAATGAGGCGGCTCCCATGGATAAGCGACTGTACGATTTGCTGTTTTACCTGCAGGAAAATCTAAAAAGTCGCGATACCATCCATATTATTTCAGGTTATCGCTCGCCGAAGACTAACGCCATGTTGGCCAAGAAAAGCGGCGGAGTGGCCAAAAAGAGCCTGCATATGGAAGGTAAAGCTATAGATATAGCCATTCCAGGGATCCGCCTGGACAAGGTAAGAGACGCGGCGAAAGAGCTTAAGCTGGGTGGTGTTGGCTACTATCCACAATCAGGCTTTGTTCACGTGGATGTGGGACGGGTGCGCAGCTGGTAATGCTGTGAAACCAGCCCGACAGCTGTGGCATTAAACGGCCATAGTCAGTTAACAGGGAGCAACATCCGGCACGCAAGCTGGATTGCTCCCTTTTTAATTGCCAGTCCGACAGGGTGGTGGAAAGGGTGCAATAAAACTGTCTGAGGGATCGAGGGCGCTGCTTGCCGCCGACACGATTGGCCAGCATATCCAGTTCGGCCACGCAGGCCATGGCTTCGGCGAGCAGTAAATCGATGGCATTAACGGAAATGGCCAGCGAATCGAACTTGTACTCAAGTCGATTCATCAGGGTATCCAGCAAAAGGCAGCTTCCCTGCCATTGGCGGGTTACCTCAATCAAGCACGCCGTGGATGAGGCCATGACAACACTCCGTCAATCTGATGCCAGAAGACTAGCAGTGGCTTATCCCATGAAATGTGACGCAGATCACGCATCAACCCTTGGTAACCACAAGATTTTCCTTGCTGTTACAAATGCAAACTTTGGTTATCAAGTGGCCGAAATTGCTCGGGAAGTAACGCATTCCTTGCTGCCTTATGGGGGCTGTGTTAGACTTCGCGCGCTTTGGGATTTCCCGGGCAGGTGCTTATTGGTTGGTCGAAGACCGATTTGCATTTTAACTTTTTGATATGAGTGATAAAAACATGTCTTACACTATTACTGCACAAACCCGCACTGAGATCGGGAAAGGTTCGAGCCGCCGCCTGCGTCGTGAGGGTAAAGTTCCTGCTGTTATCTATGGTATCGGTAAAGAGCCGGTTTCCATCGTTTTCGAGCACAAGGACATCATCAACATCCAGACCAACGATGATTTCTACACCAGCGATCTGACCATCGTTCTGGACGGCAAAGAAGTGAAAGTACGCGCTCAGGCCATGCAGCGCCACGTGTTCAAGCCAATGATCGAGCACGTAGACTTCGTTTACGCCTAATCGACGGCTTTGCCGAGAAAAAGCGCCCCAGTGGCGCTTTTTTTGTGCCCGCTTTACGCCGTTTTCATCCAGAAAGCGCTGAATGTCACCGTCGACTGGCGTTCGTCATTTGAAATGAAACAATCGGTAGGGTGAGTGTGCCTGCTAATCGGGTCTTCTCACTTCACCTACGTCCTGGCGCCTGATAACCAAAGCGCCTGATAAGCATGTGCCTGGGAAATATGGTTCAGCGCCGTATCGAAAGAAGACATAGATTTGTCAGCCACCGCCCATGGCTGCCGTGTATGGGGATAAAACAAAGGCCGATGGTTTCGCATCGGCCTTTGAGTATGAACCTGGGCAAGTTTACAGGTCGAAGTTGTAATAGATATCCAGTGATTGGCCCAGGGTGCCAGATACGGTTTCCAGATACAGCTGCGACAGCAGGTAATAACGCACAGTCATTTCGTAGCCCGGGTTAAATACGCCCACCCCGTACTTCACCATCAGGTCTTCACCTATGTAGCCGCTGATGGCCACCCGGCCTTCATCGTTGGCATCGAGCTGCACATTGGAGAAGCCGAACTTTTCAACCAGTGAGGTGGCAGTACTGCCGATATTGTTGATGGCGCCCCCTGACAGGGACGAGCTCAGCGACAGCGCCGCGCTCATCATCAGCGCATTGTTATCGCCGCTGCCATTGCTGTCGAAACCCTTGCCCTTGATGATGTACGACAGGATCTCGGCCTGCTCCTTGGATGGATTGGAAAACAGGGTCACTTCCGGTGCCATGCCTGTGCCGGTAATGCGTACCCCGGCAACCAGATCTTCCTCTTTAATTTCGCGAATGGCTTCAATATTGAGGTTAGGCAGCTGCGGCGGTCCAACAAACTGTACTTCACCTTTGGGGATCTTCAGGGTCTGACCCATAAACTTGTAGCTGCCGCTTACCACCTTCACATCGCCAAACAGCAGTGGCGGCTTAAAGGCCTGCTGCTGCAAGCGTATGGTGCCGTCGAGCTTGCCCTTGAGGCCCATGCCTTCAATTTTCACCTCATCGCCCACGCGAATGTTCAAATCGGCAATGATGCCGTAAGGGCTGGTCTTCTGCTCGGCGGCGGCGATGGAGTCATCGAATACCACATCGTTTGACACTGCTACGCCGCCTTCGGCGAGTTGCACTATCTTGATATGACCTGTGGGGATATTTACCGCGCCTTTGACATCCATGGTTTTGGCATCGAACACCAGCTTGAGATCCGGCGATACGTCCAGCAGCGCCATTGGCGGTACGATAACCGCAAGCTTGTCGCCTTTGACCAGTAACTCACCACTGAACTCGCCGCCGGGCCAGGCGATATTACCGCTAAGCTCACCCGGGCCGTCGCCCATCTGCCAGTCGCCGCGCAGCATGGCGCGCTGTCCGGCAAAGTTTACTTCCATGTCTACATCGCTGATCAGGGTAGGGTTGGCGCTGGCGGAGAAGGCGCCTTTGATAAGCTTTAAATCACCACTGACCTGAGGCTCCATCAGGTTGCCACCCAGCATCAGATTGCTGGTGAGCTGGCCTTCGAGGGTATCGAGCTGAGGTAAAAATTCTTTAAGGGCTTCAAGCCTGATACTGTCGAGGCGCACAAAACCATCGAGGGTGCGATCCGGCGTCACCTTCACACTGACTTCGCTCTCAAGGCTTGCCAGGGTGCCTGACAAAAAGCGCAGCCTAGTGCTTAGCGCCTCAGGCGTGAGGCTGGCATTGAGGCGAAGCTCTTCGTAGGCGACTTCCACAACCTGGCCTTTGGGCCTGCTGAGCAGCACCTTGCCCGGGGTAAAGGCCAGCAGCAGCTCGCCGGTGGGCTTGCGTTTGGGCGACCAGGTGACGTTGGCATCCAGACTCGCATCGCCCTGCCAGTCTATGTTTTGTGGCAGTACCCGGTCGATGATGGCACCGGGTGCTCCCCTAAAGCTCAGGGCCACATCACCGGTTGCCCCGAGTTTGGCCGGACGGGCCAGACACAGGGCGCTGTTTTGTTGTACAAGGCAGGCATCGTTGAGGCTGCCACTGTTCTTATTCAGATCCCAACCCAATTCCATGTCCTTGGAGAGCTGCCAGTCACCGAATTCGCTGCCAATATTCAATCGGCTCAACACGGCACTGACTTGCTTGCGCTTATCATCAAACTTAGAGTGCAGCACTGTGTCCAGACGGAGATCGCCAAAGGTCTGGGCGCGCAGGCGTTGGCTGTTCATATCGCCTTTGCCGCCCAGGGTTATGGTCTCAAGCTTACGTTCGCCCACATTCAGCTGCTCTCCTTTGACGGAAAGCGCAAACTCATGATTGGCCTTGGGCTGATACATGCCCTTGATATTCAGGCTCTCAAGGGTTGCGCCGCCGGCCTTGATGGCAACGCCCAGGGCTTCGAGGTTAACAAAGGGGTCTTGCTGGGCGCCACTCACGGTTAAGGTGGCGTTGAACTGGCCGGCAAGTTCGGGGGAGAGCAGCGACAGATCCGGTGCGCGGATGATGCCATCGAGTGCCCAATCCTTTTTCACATCGCCATTGACTTCGATTGTGGCGCCCATAGCGGCGAGGGAGAAGTCTTTGGCGCTAAGATGCAGCTCATGATCCACGCTCACATCGCCGCCCATGGTGACTGGGTAGCCATCGAGCTCACCGCGGATGTCGGTATCACTGAGTGCGATTTGCCAGCCGTTATCCAGACTTCCCCGAACCCGCAAACTGCCGTCCAGACTGCCACTTGGCAGAGTGCCGGCGGCGGCCGCCTGACTCTGTGGTGCGGCTTGCTTGTCTTTTCCACTTTCTTTGGCGGCAATTGCTAGGTCAGTTGCCTCGTCATTGGCCCCTTGCTGCACAGCTAAGGCCGGGTTTGCTGCGTCAGCTGCTTCTGAAGCCTCAGGCGCTTCGGCCTTGGCAGTATTTGCCGTATCGGCTTTTGCTGTAGCAGCGGGCTTCTCAGGCAATATGATGGCGGAGGGGGTGAGCTGCTGGAAGGCGACATTGGCATCCCAGCTCAGCGCCTTGGCATAGTCAAGGCTGCCATTTAACTGTATGTCGCCCGGCTCACCGCTGATATTAAGTGACGTGATATTCAGCTTTTGTGCCGCGTTGGACAGCGCCGCATCCAGACTCAGCGGCGTGTGGAACGGCGTAGTGACCTTTGTACTTAGCTTGGCTTGCTGCGCATCCAAATCCCCGCTGGCATTCAGTTTAAGGTCGGTTGCCAGATACTCGGGTTGACTCAGAGGCCAGCCAGCCCGTGGTGCATCGAGCGTCAGGGAAAATGGCAATTTCGGATCTGACAGGGCGGCATCCAGCGCAAGGCGCAGCTCGGCAGAGCCTTTGGCATCGATCTCGGCCTTAAGCGCGTCCATATTACCGTTTGCCACCAGAGTCAGCTGCTGCTTGCCAAGCTCGGGCATCAAAGAAGGCGAGTCGGTATCAAGCTTAAGCTTGATGGCAAGGGGGTAGTTTTTGCTGAGCTCAACCGTCCCCTTAAGCTCAAGGTTTGCTTCATCGTGGCGCACCAGCAGTTCGGTTAAGGTCAGCTGGCTGCCTTCAAAGTCGGCTGCAGCTGTGATAAGGCTGAAATGGTCCTTGCGTTCACCAAGGTTCAGGGTCGAGTTTTTTATCTCGGCCGCCTTGAGGTGAAGGTCCATCGGCAGCTGGATTTCAGGCAGCGCTGCCAGCGGCCATGTGGATGCCTGCGTGGCGTCAGACTTGGTTGTCTCTTCCGCCTTGGCGGTTTCAGCAGACACATCGGCCTTGGCGGCCTCATCAGAGGCGGAGGTTGCGGGAATGGCTATCAGCAGGCCATCGCTTCTGAGAAAGTCGACCCACAAACCGTCGTCCTGCCAGCGGGCGCCGGTCGCAAGCTGCGCGGCAGCAAAGGTCATGGCATCCAGGCGAATATTGACCCTGTTAATCTCGGCGCTGTCCAGCGTCAGGGTGATTGGTAACTTCAGCGGGCCGGATGCCTCTTCTGCTTCATTACTTTCGAACTTTGGCAGCGCGGCGGTATCAACCGCCACATCCACACCGTCAAGGTTCAGCGCGTTGACACACACGCCTTTGGTCAGCAGGCAGGAGGGTTGCCAAAGCAGTGACACCGCATCAGCCTTTACCTCGATACCGGGCATAGCGTAAGAAACTTCGCTCAGGGACAGGTCGCGGTTTAAGGTGCCGCTTTGGTATTGGGCCGAAAAGCCCGGCACCAGTTTGGAAGCCAGACCTACCGCCATATGGGCGCCAAAGGGGGTGCCAAGCACCAGTGCCAGCAGTACCAGCAGCGTCAGTGGCAGATAAATCGCGATACGGACAATTAACTTAAATAACCGCCAGGGGTGATACCAGGGCTTTTTGATGGGTGTCTCGGGTGCAGCCGGGCTTGGCACTGTTACATCCTGTGTCATAGCTCGCTCCCCATGGTCAGGTGAATACGCCAGGAGCGGTCAAGGGTTTCGGTTTCTTTAAGGCCCACGCCTATATCCAGCTTGATGGGGCCAATGGGCGATATCCAGTGCACCCCGCCGCCAACGGCGACTACGGGTTCAAACTGGTCCTTATCGAAGGCATTACCGGCATCGACAAAGCTGCCCAGGCGCCAGGATGGCGTCAGATAGTACTGATATTCAAGGCTGCCGACCGCCAGGTATCTGCCGCCGACCACTTCGCGGCCAACGGTGCCATCTGAGCCGGTGTATTCATAAAAAGGCCCAAGTTCCTGATAGGCATAGCCGCGAATGCTCTGATCGCCACCGGCAAAGAATCGCAGTGACGGCGGCACCAGCGCCAGATCGGAATCGGCCACCAGGTTCAGGCCAAAGTCGGCGCGGGCAACCAGGCGGTGTTTGTCAAAGAAGGTATCAATCCACTTGAACTTGGCCTGAATGCGGGTGAGGCGGGTTTCTGAGCCCAGACTGGGATCGGCATAATCCACACTGTAGGAATGGCGGTAACCCCATTTGGGATCGAGTGAGGCATCGCCGCGCACCGTACTGGAGAGGCTGACGCCGCCAAGCACAAAGCTCGGGTCGTAATCGGTATCCGACTGGGTATAGGCTTCTTTAATGTAATCAAGTGAGTAGCCCCAAAGCCAGCTGCTCTTAAGCCGCTGGGTTCTGACAACCCCCAGCAGCCCCTTGCTCGATTCAAGTTGCCCTGTGTTGGTAAAGTCGAGCTTTTCCGGATCGTACACCTGGGTCACACCATACTTGTCACGCAGCAGTCCAAAACGGATTTTCAGCTGATCGTCCAGTGGATGGGTGAGCGGTATGGTGTAGGTGGTTAAAAATTTTGGCCGGTCAGGTGACCATTCGATACTGGTTTCCTGGGAGTGGCCATAACGGTTGATTTGCGGGGTACGCCAGGTGACCCGCACCCGTGGCTCAAAGGAGCTGTCGGTGCTGCTGCCGATGTCGGCACCAAGACCCAGCTCTATGGAATGGTCGGGGCGGTTTTCAAGCTCAACCCGCACTGGTACTTCGCCGTCCTGCGCCTTATCGAGTAGCGGCAACACCTTTACCGAGCGGAAATAGCCGGTTTCCTGCAGCTTACTGTTAAAGGTCGACAGCCTGCGGGTGGCGTAGGGAGTGTCGTTATCGAAGGGGATAAGCTTATCGAGAAAGCCTTCTTCGAGGGTATGGCCTTCAAAGCTCACATCGCCAAAGCGATAGCGATCGCCCGAGTTAAAATGCAAACTGATAGTGGCGCGGTTTTCGTCGCGGTTGACCCGGATCTCCGCCTTGGTATATTCGCCATCGAAGTAACCGCGGGACAGGGCGATGGCGCCAAGCTCCGCCTTCAGGCTTTCATATTGGCCGTGATTGAGCACATCGCCCGGACGCAGACTCACGTTATCCAGCCAGCGGGAGAAACTCTCGTCGCTCAGCATATCGCCGTCAAAGCGGATATCCACCCAATCGATGCGGGTTGGTTCGCCGGATGTGACGGCCAGGGTGAGTTCCCAGGGGCCTTTTTCGCTGCGGGTCAGCGCTTGGCTCACCTCACTGTGGTAGTAACCCACAGATTGCATGGCGGCATCCACGGCATCATCCACGTTAAATAAAAAGGCGCGGCGCTGCACATCCGTCTCGGGCAGGGTGCCCAGGTGAGCTAGAATGTTTTTTTGCAGTGCTTCATCAACGCCGGATACGGTGACGCGCAGCAGTGGGTCGGCTGCGTGGGCTGCCGGGAGCAGCAGGGAGGCAAATACCGCCGTCGAAGCGGTCAAAAAACGAGAGTTCAAGGGCGCAAAAGTCCTGGATCGCGGTCAATATTCCATTGGCTCCAATTGTCGCCTCAAGTGCGGTTAACAGCAAGGTCGGGATTGAGTTTAAAACGTAAAATCGTTAAAAAGAACACAGGCTTGTCACACAAAAGCAGGATAAAAATGAACAAACAGCTCGCCCTCTTAACCCTGATGCTCAGCCTCGGAGCCACTATGCCTTCATCAGCCGACACCCCGACGCCTTTCGGTATTGCCATTCACGGTGGCGCCGGAACCATTTCCAAGGCCAAATTGACCGAAGAGCAGGAGCAGGCCTACCGGGACAAACTCGAAGAAGCCGTCAACGCCGGTCATAAGATCCTTGCCAAGGGAGGCGACAGCCTCGATGCCGTGAAAGCCGCTATCAATATTCTTGAAGACAGTCCGCTGTTTAATGCAGGCTACGGCGCGGTTTACACCTTTGACGGCGCCCACGAACTGGATGCGTCCGTGATGGACGGTAAGACCTTGAATGCCGGTGCTGTGGCCGGGGTAAAGCATATTAAAAACCCCATCGACCTGGCGCTGCTGGTAATGAATAAGTCAGACCACGTGATGCTTTCAGGCAGCGGTGCGGAAGAGTTTGCCCTGACCCAGGGGATGGCGCTGGTGCCGGCCAATACCTTTGATACCGATAGCCGTTATCAGCAGCTTTTGGATGCCAAGGCCAAAATCAAGGCGGCCGAAAGTGCTGCCAAAGATTTTCATGCCTCGGCCACCAGTCTGGATCTGGATTACAAGTTCGGCACTGTCGGCGCCGTGGCACTCGATAAAAATGGCAACCTGGCCGCAGGTACATCAACCGGCGGTATGACTGCCAAACGTTTCGGCCGGATTGGCGACTCGCCAGTGATTGGCGCGGGCACCTACGCCGAAAACGGCGTTTGCGCTGTATCGGCCACCGGCCACGGCGAATACTTCATCCGCTACCATGTGGCCGGCGATATCTGTGCCCGTATCAAGTACCAGCAAAAGAACGTAATTCAGGCCGCCGACGAAGTGATCAACCAGCGCCTGCAACAGGCCGGTGGCAGCGGTGGGGTGATTGCCATTGACGCTCAGGGCAATGTGGCTACGCCGTTCAACACCGAAGGCATGTACCGCGCCAGTCGGGTTGGCAAGGACGATCCCGTTATCATGATTTGGCGCGATAAATAAGCAGCGACGAGATAGCTGTGTGTCAGGTAGGCCGCGAGCGCCTGCCTGATGCAGTTTTTAGCGTGGCAGATGCAGTTTTTGGCGGTGCCAATCCCGCACTTTTCACTCGATTGAGGCAATCGATAAGCTTGACAGGCAACCTTTGTTGTTTTTTTCTACACTTGGAAGTGAAACTACTGACAGGGGAATGCCATGGATTCGATTAAAGTCAGGGAGCATATGGACAGGCAAGCCGTATTGCTCAAACCTGATATGACGCTTGCCACTGCGGTCGAGATGTTGCTTCAACATAAAAAGAACGGTGCACCGGTAGTCGATAACGCGCGCCATCTGGTGGGATTTCTGTCCCAGCAGGATTGTTTGGCTGTGATGCTCAAGAGCAGTTATCACTGTGATTTAACCGCCACCGTGGCTGACTGTATGCGTGCCGATGTGCTTTGGGTCAGCCCGGAAGACAGTATGCTGCGCCTCGCCGAGCAGATGACCGGCCCCAAGCCGAAAATCTACCCCGTGGTCGAAAATGGCCAGGTGATAGGCACTATTAACCGCACCAATGTGCTGGCTGCCATGAACACCTACATGCAGCAATGCTATCTCGCCCCCGCCTGAGGCGCATGATTGCGCAAAAAAGCCCCGGCCGCCGGGGCTTTTTTATACCCAAAGCCAACGCTTCTTGTTAGGATCCTGTGTTTTGATTCTCGCTGGGGAAACCGGATTTGAGCGCTGCAGGACACCCTCTCTCCCGTGCCTATTTACAGGAATGTTTTCAAACGGATGTGGTACGCATTCGCCGTGAGCTCAAAGAGCTTGAGCGGCTTGACGATGATGCTGCCCGCACAGAAAAGCGCGAGGCTTTGACGGCCCGTGCCGAGGCCGCACGGGCCAAGGTCACTGAGCGGCTCAATAACCGCCCCACTATCCGCTATCCCGACAATCTGCCGGTGTCACAGAAAAAAGACGACATCGCTGCGGCCATTGCCGCCCATCAGGTGGTAATTGTTGCCGGTGAAACCGGTTCTGGTAAAACCACTCAGTTGCCGAAAATCTGCCTTGAGCTTGGCCGTGGCAGCCGCGGTCTGATTGGTCATACCCAGCCGCGCCGTCTGGCGGCCCGCAGTGTAGCCACCCGGGTAGCAGAAGAGCTGCATAGCCCGCTGGGTGAGGCGGTGGGCTTTAAGGTGCGTTTTGCCGATGCCATCAATGAAAACAGCTATGTGAAGCTGATGACCGACGGTATTTTGCTGGCGGAACTGTCGTCCGATCGCTTTTTGAATCAATACGATACTCTAATTATCGATGAGGCCCACGAGCGCAGCCTCAATATCGACTTTATCCTTGGTTATCTTAAAGAGCTGCTGCCAAGGCGGCCGGACCTCAAGATTATCATCACCTCGGCCACCATAGATGTGGACCGTTTCTCCAAACATTTCAATAACGCCCCTGTGATTGAGGTGTCGGGCCGGACTTACCCGGTGGAGACCCGTTATCGGCCGCTGGTGAAAGACGATGAGCCGGATCTGGATTTGATGGACGGCATCTTTGAAGCCGTTGACGAGCTGGTGACAGAAGGCCCCGGCGATATTCTGATTTTTATGAACGGCGAGCGGGAAATCCGCGACACCGCCGAGCAGCTCGCTAGGCGCAACTACCGCGATACCGAGGTGCTGCCGCTATACGCACGGCTCTCCTACGGCGAGCAGTCCAAGGTGTTTAAGTCCCATACCGGGCGGCGGATTGTACTGGCTACCAACGTGGCCGAAACTTCCCTTACCGTGCCCGGCATTCGCTATGTGATTGACCCGGGCACGGCCCGCATCAGCCGTTACAGCTACCGTACCAAGGTGCAGCGCCTTCCTATCGAGCCTATCAGTCAGGCCAGTGCCAACCAGCGTCAGGGCCGTTGTGGCCGGGTAGGGCCGGGCATTTGTATTCGCCTTTACGCCGAGCAGGACTTTTTATCGCGGCCTGAGTTTACCGACCCCGAAATTCTGCGCACCAACCTGGCGTCGGTGATTTTGCAGATGCTCTCCATCGGCCTGGGTGACATCAAGGGCTTCCCCTTTATTCAGCCCCCCGATGAGCGCCATATCAAAGACGGCTTTTTGCTGCTGGAAGAACTGCAGGCCATCAAGCTGAAAAAAGGCTTGCCGCAGATGACGCCCCTTGGCCGCAAGCTCGCCCATGTGCCGCTGGACCCGCGCCTTGCCCGCATGGTGATTGAGGCCGCGGGCCGAGGCGCCCTGCATGAAGCCCTGGTGGTTACCTCGGCGCTGTCGATTCAGGATCCCCGCGAGCGGCCGCTTGAGAAAAAGCAGGCCGCCGATGAGGCCCACAGCCGCTTTGCCGACAAAGACTCTGACTTTGTTTCTTTGCTGAATCTGTGGAATTACATCAAGGAGCAGCAAAAGGCGCTCTCCGCCAGTCAGTTCCGTAAATTGTGCAAGCAGGAGTACCTTGCGTATCTGCGGGTGCGGGAATGGCAGGATCTTTACACCCAGGTGCGCCAGAGTGTGCATGAGCTGAAACTCAAATTAAACAGCGTGCCCGCCGATTACGACAGCCTGCACCGCTCCCTCTTGTCCGGTCTTTTGAGCCACATCGGCTTTAAAGACAATAACAACGAGTATCTGGGCGCCCGCAATCGCCGTTTTTACGTGTTCCCGGGCTCGCCACTGGCGAAAAAAGGCCCCAAGTGGATAGTGGCGGCGGAGCTGACCGAAACCAGCCGTTTGTTCGCCCGTGGCTGCGCCAAAATCGAGCCGGAATGGCTTGAGGAACTGGCCGCGCATCTGATTAAAAAGCAGCATAACGAGCCGCACTTTGAAGCCAATCAGGGCGCGGTGGTGGCGTTTGAAAATCAGGTGCTTTACGGGCTGACTGTGGTGAATCGCCGCAAGGTGCAGTACGGCCCCATCAATGCCATCGAGGCGCGGGAAATCTTTATCCGCAGTGCCTTGGCAGAAGGGCAACTTAAAACCCGTGAAGCCTTTTTCCTGCATAACCAAAAGCTGCTTGAAGAGGTGGAGGAACTTGAGCACAAGTCCCGCCGCCGCGACATTCTGGTGGACGAGCAGGTGCTGTTCGATTTCTACAACGAGCGCTTGCCGGAAGGCATTTACAACGCGCCCAAGCTCTTCAGTTGGTGGAAAGAAGCCAGACGCAAACAGCCTGAGCTGCTGAATTTCAATGAAGAGATGCTCTACGCCCGCAGTACAGGCCATGTCTCCAGGCTGGACTTCCCTGACAAGTGGCATCAGGGCAACTTAAGCTTTGCGCTGAGTTATCACTTTGAACCGGGCGCAGAGGATGACGGTGTCAGCGTGCACATTCCGGTGGCGCTGCTTAACCAGGTGGAAGACAGCGGTTTTGATTTCCTGGTGCCCGGACTTCGGGAAGAGAAGTGCGTGGCGCTGATTAAATCCTTGCCAAAGGCGCTCAGACGCAACTTCGTGCCGGCGCCGGATTATGCCCGCGCCGCCGTGGAAGCCATGTCCCAGGAGATGCCGCTGCTGGATTCGTTAAGCCACAGATTGCTTCGCATGACCGGCACCCGGGTGTCGGCCGATGACTTCAATACCGATGAGCTGCCAGCGCACCTTAAGATGAATTTCAAGATTGAGGACGACAAAGGCAAGCTTGTGGGTCAGGGGCGTGATTTGGACGCCTTGAAGGCCAGTTTGCAGGGCGTTGTTGCCACGGCCATTCGTCAGTTAGCCAAGTCAGGAATCGAGCAGTCGGGATTGACCGGCTGGACCATAGAGGCGCTGCCGGAGCAATTCCAGCGTCGCAGGGGCAACTATGAGGTGAAAGCCTATCCTGCGCTGGTGGATGAAAAAGACAGTGTGGCGGTGAAGCTCTTTGATGATGAGCACCAGGCCGAAAAGGCCCATGCTCAGGGCGTGCGCCGTTTACTGCTTATTAATATTCCATCGCCAGTCAAACACTTACAGCAGGCATTGCCCAACAAGGCCAAGCTGGCAATGTACTTTAATCCCTTTGGTCAGGTGCAGCTGCTGATTGACGACATCATCGATGCGGCGGTGGCGCAAATTATCGACAGCGATAATCTCAAGGTGCGTGATCAGACCGGGTTTGAGCAGGCCAGGGACAAGGTGCGTGCCAGCCTCAACGAAGTGGCCGAAGGCTTGGCGCTCAAGGTCGAGCAAATCCTGACCTTGCATAACGCCATCAAAAAGCGCCTCAAGGGCAAAATCAGCCTGGATATTGCGTTTGCGATGAGTGATATCCAGACCCAGCTTGACCGCCTGGTATACAAGGGCTTTGTGGCCGATTGTGGCCACGCTCGCCTGGCGGATGTTATTCGCTATCTGAAGGCCATTGAGTACCGGCTTGAAAAACTGCCGGTGGATCCGGTACGCGACAAGCTGCAATTGCTGTCAATTCACAAGGTGGAGCAGGCGCTGGAGGCGCAGCTTGCCAAGGTGCCAAAAAGTCAGCCGGTACCAGCCCATTTGCAGGAGGCTCGCTGGCTGATTGAAGAGCTCAGGGTGTCGCTGTTTGCCCAGGTGCTGGGTACCTCGGTGCCGATTTCGGAAAAGCGGGTACTGCTGCATATAGCGCAGTAACTCTTCTTACCCCTTGGGATTAGCGGGCCGTGATCTGGATCACGGCCCGTTTTTTATGCTTCCTACCTCTTTGTAAATATTTTTCAAAAATCCTTCCTTTTGCTGTGGTCAAACGGTGCTTTTTTGGCCTAGCTTTAGTAGTTGCTGAATAGCTGAAATATGCTTAAGAAGCAGTAAATAATCGAAAAGAGCGCTTGAAATTCATGATCTCGTTTGAAATTGCGGGAAATAGATGATCTGGATCAAGTGGCATTCTGTTTACCGATTTCGGGGTATACAGTTTGTTAACAGTGGGCGCGTATGATCAGACTCGAAAGAAATGCTGCTGTAACTCACTGAACCTACAGTAAAGAGACACGGCACACAGCGGGCATTGCCCGAGGCTAATGGAGGACACATGAGTTCCGATCCCCAAGACAATCAAAAGAGCCTGGAGCTGAAGATTTTTATCTTCCTGACCGTTTTCCTGGCGCCGCTGCTGGCCGTTGGGCTGGTGTCGGCCTATGGCTTCGCCATTTGGCTTGGCCAGATTTTTACCGGCCCACCGGGCGCGGGCTAAACAAAATAATCAGAACAAATTTCTAACCTTTAGTGGAAACGCCAATGAGCAATGAACTTCATGTCACCAGCCTGATTGTCCAGGTGTTACCGGAAAAGATGTCCGAGGTGCGCGGCCAAATCATGGCCATGGCCGGAGCCGAGCTTTCCGTGAACAACGAGGTCAAGTTGGTGGTGGTGCTGGAGGGCAACTCCCAGAAAGACATTTTGGCTGGTATTGAGGCCATCAATGGTCTGCCAGGTGTGATGTCGGCCACCATGGTTTATCACCAGAGTGAAGTGCTGGAAGAGGACGAGCAATGAAAATGAACAGACGTGAATTTATGAAGGCCAATGCGGCAATCGCCGCGGCCGGTGTTGCCGGGCTGGCCTTGCCGGCGACCGCCAGCAATCTTATTACCAGCTCTGAGCAAACCAAGCTTGACTGGAACAAGGCACCTTGCCGTTTCTGCGGTACTGGCTGCTCGGTTATGGTTGCCACCCGCGATGGCCGCGTTGTAGCCACCCACGGCGATGCCAACAGTGAAGTAAACCGCGGCCTCAACTGTATCAAGGGCTACTTCCTCTCCAAGATCATGTACGGCAAAGACCGCCTGCAAACCCCTATGCTGCGTATGACCAACGGTCAGTACGACAAAAATGGCGAATTTACCCCCGTCAGCTGGGACAAAGCCTTCGATGTGATGGCTGAAAAGTGGAAAGCCACCATCAAGGCCAAGGGCCCAACCGCCATCGGTATGTTCGGCTCAGGCCAGTGGACCGTGTGGGAAGGTTACGCAGCCTCCAAGCTGATGAAAGCCGGTTTCGGCTCCAATAACATCGACCCCAACGCCCGTCACTGTATGGCCTCTGCGGTAGTGGGCTTTATGCGCACCTTCGGCATGGACGAGCCCATGGGCTGTTACAACGATATGGAAGCCGCCGACGCCTTTGTGCTGTGGGGCTCCAACATGGCCGAAATGCACCCTATCCTGTGGAGCCGCGTGACCGACCGTCGCCTGAGCGCGCCCCACGTTAAAGTTGCCGTGCTGTCTACCTTCGAGCACCGCTCCTTTGAACTTGCCGACTTGCCTGTGGTCTTCACACCACAAACCGATCTGGCCATTCTCAACTTTATCGCCAACTACATCATCCAAAACGACATGGTGAACCATGACTTCGTTAAGAAGCATGTGAACTTCCGTCAGGGTGTAACTGACATTGGTTACGGTCTGCGTCCGACCCACCCATTGCAGCAAAAGGCGAAAAACGTTGCCACGGCAGGGGATTCGACCCCCATCGATTTCGATGCCTTCAAGGCCTTTGTGTCTGAGTACACACTGGAGAAAACGGCCCAGATGTCCGGCGTTGCCGAAGACAAACTGGAGGAACTTGCCAAGTTGTATGCCGATCCCAACACCAAGGTCACGTCTTTCTGGACCATGGGTGTCAACCAGCATACCCGCGGCGTATGGTGTAACAACCTGATTTACAACATCCACCTGCTGACAGGCAAGATCTCTACTCCCGGTAACAGCCCATTCTCGCTGACCGGCCAGCCTTCGGCCTGTGGTACCGCCCGTGAAGTGGGTACCTTCTCCCACCGTCTGCCTGCAGACATGGTGGTGACCAATCCCAAGCACCGTGCGGTTGCGGAAGGGATCTGGAAAATTCCCGCCGGCATTATTCCGCCCAAGCCTGGTTACCACGCGGTTGAGCAAAACCGCCGCCTTAAAGATGGCGATATCAACGCCTACTGGGTGCAGGTAAACAACAACATGCAGGCTGCGCCCAACATGATGGAAGAAACGCTGCCCGGTTACCGTAACCCAGCCAACTTCATAGTGGTGTCGGATGCTTACCCAACGGTGACCACACAGGCGGCTGACCTTATTCTGCCTACCGCCATGTGGGTTGAGAAAGAGGGCGCCTACGGTAACGCTGAGCGTCGTACCCAGTTCTGGCATCAGCTGGTAAGAGCACCGGGCGAATCACGTTCAGATCTGTGGCAGCTGATGGAGTTCTCCAAGCGCTTTACCACCGATGAAGTCTGGCCAAAAGAGGTGCTGGATGCCAACCCAGCCTACAAAGGCAAGACCCTGTATGAAGTGCTCTACAAAAACGGCAACGTCGACAAGTTCCCGCTGGCGGACCGCGATGCCAAATACGCCAACGATGAAGCCGAACACTTTGGTTTCTACGTGCAAAAGGGCCTGTTTGAAGAGTATGCCACCTTTGGCCGTGGCCACGCCCACGACCTGGCACCATTCGACATGTACCACGAAGCCCACGGCCTGCGCTGGCCTGTGGTGGACGGTAAAGAAACCCTGTGGCGCTACCGTGAAGGCTCAGATCCTTATGTCAAACCCGGCAAGGGCTTTGAGTTCTACGGTAAACCAGATGGCAAGGCGGTGATTTTCGCACTGCCATTCGAACCCGCCGCCGAAGCGCCGGATGAAGAATACGATATGTGGCTGTCTACCGGCCGTGTGCTGGAACACTGGCACTCAGGCTCCATGACTCAGCGTGTGCCCGAGCTGTACCGCGCCTTCCCTGACGCCGTGTGCTTTATGCACCCGGACGATGCCAAGGCCCGTGGTCTGCGGCGTGGCGATGAGGTCAAGGTTGTGTCCCGCCGCGGTGAAATCCTCACCCGCGTTGAGACCCG
Source organism: Shewanella khirikhana (assembly GCF_003957745.1). Lineage (NCBI taxonomy): Bacteria > Pseudomonadati > Pseudomonadota > Gammaproteobacteria > Alteromonadales > Shewanellaceae > Shewanella > Shewanella khirikhana. The sequence goes on from NZ_CP020373.1 coordinate 1,476,066, forward strand.
TGGCCGTAACAAGCCGCCCAAGGGCCTGGTGTTTGTTCCCTGGTTCGACGCCAGTCAGCTCATCAACAAAGTCACTCTGGATGCGACAGATCCCCTGTCCAAACAGACCGACTTCAAGAAGTGTGCTGTCAAAGTGTTGAAGGCTTGAGGAGACAAACCATGAAAACAATGAAAACACTCTCTGCGCTTGCCTTGGTTGCCTTCGCCTGTATGACCAACGCCAGCACAGTGTCTGATGAGAAAATCGCGACCCTGCGTCAGGCACCGCTGAATGTGGAAGTCACGCCGCCTGCGATGCAGAAGGTGATGAACAAAGACATCAAAGAGGCCCGTAACTATCCGATGCAGCCACCGGTCATTCCTCACAAGATTGATGGTTACCAGCTGGATCTGAAGGTGAACAAGTGTATGTCGTGCCACGCCCGTACCCGTACCGGCGAGTCTCAGGCGCCCATGGTGAGCGTGACTCACTACATGGACAGGGATAACAACTTCCTGGCCGAGCTGTCACCACGCCGTTACTTCTGTGTTCAGTGTCACGTGCCGCAGCTTGATGCCAAGCCATTGGTTGACAATGAGTTTATTGACCTTGACCACCTGCTGAAGTCTGAGCAGACCCAGGCCAAACACTAGGAGTCGCTATGTGGGATAAGCTGAAAAAAGTATGGCAAACCCTCAGAAAACCCAGTGTGCATTACAGCCTTGGTTTTCTGACCCTCGGTGGCTTTGTGGCCGGCGTGATCTTCTGGGGGGGCTTTAACACCGCTCTGGAAGCCACCAACCAGGAAGCTTTCTGTATCGGTTGTCACGAAATGGAAAACAACGTCTATGAAGAGCTGAAGACGACTATCCACTTCACCAACCGAAGCGGTGTGCGGGCTACCTGTCCTGACTGCCACGTGCCACATAACTGGACCGATAAGATTGCCCGTAAGATGCAGGCATCCAAAGAAGTGTGGGGCAAGGTGTTCGGCACCATCAACACCCGTGAGAAGTTTGAGGCCAAGCGCCGCGAGCTGGCAGAGCACGAGTGGGCCCGTTTGAAGGCGAACGATTCGCTGGAGTGCCGTAACTGCCACAACTTTGATTATATGGACTTTACCCGCCAGTCACCGAGGGCAGCGCAAATGCACTCCACCTCACTGGCGAACGGCGAAAAGACCTGTATCGACTGTCACAAGGGGATTGCTCACCACCTGCCTGACATGTCCGGCGTCAAAGGCTGGTAAACCGTATCTCTCCGTGTAAGTAAAAAACCGTGGCTCGCCACGGTTTTTTTATGTCTTTCCAAAGCGTTCTATACCGTTGAACATTCATTTGTCAGTGGCTAAGTCAAAGGCTCAGTAATAAATCAATAGCCAGTCGCTCAGTCACCTGCGCCTTCACTGGAGATCTGAGCCAACTCCAGCGTTGCCAACAAAAAGCCCGGCCAATTGGCCGGGCTTTTGTCATTAAGCGTCTTACTTAACGGGCGTTGGTGCTCTCAAAAATCTTGTCAGCGGAAGCCGCTACAAAGCCTGGATACAGGCGGCCATCTTCCTGTGGGAAGCGGCGGGCAAACTCGTAGAAACAGCTTGGTACCATACGTTTGCCGTCGGTGAACTCCACTACGGCTTCGTCGGCCAGCGTTGAAGACTGCTTGAGTTTTACCTCTTCGCTACCTTTGATCTCACCACCAGAGGTGTTGAGCGCAAAACCCGCGGCCTTGAGCGCATCGTTCACAGACGCCAGAGTTTCGTAGTTTTTCAGGGCGTTTACCGATACGGTGAAGTGGTTGGCGCGAAAACCCCACACCGAAACCCAGGCGGCGTACTCGCTTTCTTTGAGCAGGGTTTCGTAGGTGGCCTGGTCGATATTCCAGTGACGGCCGGAGTAGAGGAAGTTATCGGCAGTCACGGCGGCGACATCGATTTGCTCAACCAGCTTGTGCACTGTGGCCTGCAGCTCAGGAGAGCACTTTTCCAACAGCAGCTCAGAGATAAACACCTTGGGCTGAGTGGCGTCGGGATGCTCGAAGTGTTTGGCATAAAGCTTTTTGGTTTCGAAGTGATACTCGCCGCACTCCACATAGCCCAGGGCCAGAAAGTGAGCAGCGAGTTTTTCCAGGTTAATCTTCTCGATATTGAAGGTACGCAGCGCGATATGGTCGTTTTGCACGTCATCCTGCTGTGAAGAGCCAAGCAGAGCGTGGATCTTCTGTGCAGAAGGAGTCACAGACACATAGTCCTGCCAAAGGTTGGAGAAGAGTTCATTAATCTGGGTGTGCATCGTTTTTTATCCTGCTAATGCTAACGTGTGGTACGTGTAGGTCTGGTTTAGTTAAATTAAATCAAATGCTAAGCCCTGGGCTCAGGGTTGCCGGCAGGCTGACGCTGCTGGCTTCCACTGACGACACCGGGTAAGCACAGTAATCGGCTGCATAGTAGGCGCTGGCCCTGTGGTTACCGCTGGCGCCTATGCCACCAAAGGGCGCGGCACTGGAAGCACCTGTGATGGGCTTGTTCCAGTTGATAATGCCGGCGCGAATGCGGCGATAGAAGTGCTCATAATCGGCTTCAGCATCGGCCAGCAACCCGGCTGACAGGCCAAAGGCGGTGTTATTGGCTTCATCTATGGCAGCATCGAAGTCGTTGTAGCGGTAGATTTTAAGCAGCGGGCCAAAGTGTTCTTCGTCCGGCAGGGCGGCAGCCTGGGTGACATCGATAATCCCTGGGGTAACAAAGCCAAGCGCCGGGTCGGGCTGGGTCAGTTCAATCAGGGATACTCCGCCAAGTGCCTGAATATCAGCCTGAGCCTTAACCATGGCGGCCGCGGCCCTGGCACTTATCATGGCGCCGTAGAAGGGCTGCGCGTCGGCGAAGGGCTGACCCACCTTGATGTTGGCAGTGGCTTCGAGCAGTTTGGCCACAATCGCATCGCCGTTGGCGTCATTTTTGATAAACAGGCGCCTTGCACAGGTGCAGCGCTGGCCGCTGGAGATAAAGGCCGACTGGATGATGTCGTGCACTGCAGCATCGATATTGGCCACATTGTTAACGATAAGCGGGTTATTGCCGCCCATTTCCAGTGCCAGAATTTTACCTGGCTGACCTGCGTATTGTTGATGCAGCAAATGGCCGGTGTTTGAGCTGCCGGTAAAGAACAGACCATCGATACCCGGATGGCCCGCCAGCGCCTTGCCGGTTTCCACTTCGCCCTGCAGCAGGTTGATTACACCCGCAGGCAATCCTGCTTTTTGCCAAAGCGTTACGGTAAATTCGGCCACTTTGGGCGTCAGTTCCGAGGGTTTGAACAGCACAGTGTTCCCGGCAATCAGCGCCGGTACTATATGGCCGTTTGGCAGATGACCCGGGAAGTTATAGGGGCCAAATACGGCCACCACGCCGTGGGGCTTATGGCGGATAAAGGCGCGGGCACCCGGCATCGGGTTTTCCACTGTGCCGGTGCGTTCGCTGTGTGCCTTAATGGAAATGGCGATTTTACCTGTCATGGCGGCCACTTCGGTGCGGCTTTCCCACAGCGCCTTACCGGTTTCTTCGGCAATGAGGCGCGCCATGGCTTCGCTGTTTTCGCTAAGCTGCGCGCCAAAGGCTTCAACGATGGCCAAGCGCTCGGCCAGAGGCAGGGCAGACCAGCTGTAAAAGGCGGCGCGGGCAGCCTTAACGGCGGCATCAACCTGCTCGGCGTTGGCGCCATTGGCTGACCAGATAACCTCGCCATTTGCCGGATTAACAGAATGGAAGGTTTTGCCACGGCCTGCTTGCCAGGCACCATCAATAAACTGGCCCTTGGCCTGAATAGCATTGTCGATTACTGAGCTCATTTGGCCCCCTTGTCGAGATTTAAGTAGCGCACCAAATCACCCTCGGTGACATTGAGCACATCGGCCATGGCCGGGCTCATTACAATGCTGTGGGTTTCGGTATCGAGGCGACATTCATCGCTGACGGTGGCGCGAAATTCCTTACTGTCGCAGTTGCACACCGCGAGGTGGAATTCACCTTTTAACTCGGCCGGATTGTGGCTTATCACCACCTTGACCCTGTGACTCTGGCGCACCGACTTGATTTGCTTAAGCTGGGCTTCCACCGTGGGGCCTGCATCGAACAGGTCTACATAGCCGCGATGCATAAAGCCTTCGTTTTCCAAAAGCTTAAGAGCAGGAACTGTATTTTCGTGCACCTGGCCTATGGTATCCCGGGCGGCTTTTGGCAACAGATCCACATAGATGGGGTAGCGCGGCATCAGGTCAGCAATAAAGCCCTTGTTGCCCACGCCAATCAGGTAATCGGCCTTGGAAAATTCCATATTGAAGAAAGTTTCCCGCAGCCAGCCCCAGAAGGGAGGCTGGCCGTCGGCATCGGCGGCGCCGCGCATCTCGGCAATCACCAGCTTGGCGAAGCGCTTGGGGTGCTCGGCCATAAACATAAAGCGCACCTTGGACAGGAAGCGGCCATTAAGGCCCACCCGGTAAGGCTCGCGCAAAAACAGGGTGCAGATTTCGGTCACGCCTGTGTAATCGTTGCCCAGCGTCAGCACTTCCACCGGATTGAAAATATCCAGCTCTTTGCACTGATGCACCACGGTGCTTTTGTGGAAATGATACAGCGGGCTGCCAAGGCCAACCGAGGCCTCGATACCTGAAGCACCAAGGATTTCGCCGGTGTCTGTGTCTTCGAGCACAAACAGATAGCCCTGCTCGCCGGGCGCATCGATATCGGCGCCAAAGCTTGCTTCAGAATGGGCGATTTTCTGGGTCAGTTTTCGCTCGCAAAGGGGCAGGGACGTAAAACCTGCTCCGGATTCCCGCGCCATGGTCATCAGCGCCTGGAAGTCCGAACCCTGTATAGGACGGATAAGTAACATAATTCGGTTCTCTTGGTTTGTGTGGAAGGCGAAAGGGCTAAGTGCCCAATCGCCTGTTCGCACAAGTGCCTAGGGGCTTAACCGGCGTTAAGCCTGGCAACCAATTTGGCGATGGCGGCGTCGAAACGCGCCAGGCCTTCCCGAACGTCTGCCTCAGGAATGATAAGAGAAGGGGCGAAACGTACCACGTTTTGACCGGCCATCAGCAAGAGCACACCTTCTTCGGCGGCGGCCAGCATAAAGTCGCGGGCTTTGCCGGCGTAGTCGGCATTGAGCGCCGCGCCCAAGAGCAGACCCTTGCCACGCACTTCGGTGAAAACCTGGTACTTGTCGTTGATGGCATTGAGACCATCGCGGAACAGCTGCTCACGGGCTTTTACGCCATCCAGCACTTCCGGAGTATTCACTGTGTTGAAGGCCGCCAGACCCACGGCACAGGCCAGTGGGTTGCCGCCGTAGGTACTGCCATGGGTGCCCACCACCAGATGCTTGGCAAGTTCAGTGGTGGTCAGCATGGCGCCGATGGGGAAGCCGCCGCCAAGGGCTTTGGCGGTGGTCAGCACATCCGGTGTCACGCCCAGGCCCATATAGGCATAGAGCTCGCCGGTGCGGCCAACGCCGGTTTGTACTTCATCAAATACCAGCAGCGCATTGTGCTGGTCACACAGCTCGCGCACGCCCTTGATAAATTCTGGGGTTGGATTGATGATGCCGCCTTCGCCCTGCAGCGGCTCCAGTACCACGGCGCAGGTGCGATCGGAAATCAGTGCCTTCACGCTGTCGAGATTATTGTATTCGGCATGGTCGATATCGGCGGGCTTGGGGCCAAAGCCATCGGAGTAGGCTGGCTGACCACCCACGGATACGGTAAACAGGGTGCGGCCATGGAAGCCTTGTTTGAAGGCGATAATCTGCGATTTATCAGCGCCAAACTTGTTCAGTGCCACGCGGCGCACCAGTTTGAGGGCCGCTTCGTTGGCTTCGGCGCCCGAGTTGGCAAAGTACACCTTCTCGGCGAAGGTGTTATCCACCAACTGCTTGGCCAGCATCAGCGCAGGCTCGTTGGTCATGGTGTTGGACAGGTGCCACAGTTTTTGTGCCTGTTCAGTGAGGGCAGACACCAGTGCAGGATGGCAATGGCCCAGGCAGTTAACGGCAATGCCACCGGCAAAATCGATAAACTCGCGGCCTTGCTGATCCCACAGGCGTGACCCCAGGCCCTTTACCGGAATGATAGGGGATGGCGCGTAGTTGGGAACCATCACTTCATCGAATAAACTTCTGTTGATATGCATGCAAAGCCTCTGTTTTTGTATTGTTTTATCGTCGGGCTCAAGGCCCATTCTTTAGTTATCCCTGTATTATATTGAGCAGAAGTTGCAATTTGCAGCAGCGTTATTAACAATATGTTCGGTGATATTTGCAAAATAACGGAATGATTTATCAAAATGATAAGCAAAGAGGACGAGCGGCTGCTGGCGCTGCTGAAAAATAATGCCCGCATCAGCGTATCGGATCTGGCCCGTGCGCTGGATTTATCCCGCTCGACCGTGCAGACCCGCATTGCCCGGCTTGAGCAAACCGGTGTGATAAAAGGCTACGGCGTTGAGCTGGGTGAGGCTTATACCAGCCACCTGGTATCGGCTCATGTGGCAATTAAGGTAAAGCAGAAATTCACCACCAAGACCAATGTAGAATTAAAGAAGATGCACAGGATCAGCGAGTTGTACGCTATCAGCGGCGAGTACGACCTGATTGCCGTGGTGCAGGCGCAGACCACAGAGCAGCTCAGTCACCTGCTGGATGATATTGGTAATCTTGATGGGGTAGAGCGCACCACCTCGTCGGTTATTCTGGAAACCAAGTTCAAGCGCTGATGGCGACTCTGTACCCAGGCGACAGAGCTGTTTAGCTACTGAGTGCGCTGATTCGGCTTGCTATTTAGGCCATTGATTAATGGCGGCGCTTTATCTCATCAATCAGCGCCGTTGCCAGTGGTGTAGCGGCATTGCTTTTTGAGGTAATGAGTACCACTGGAATCTGGTAGCAGTATTTTTCCGGCAAAATCGCTTTAAACAGCCCCTTATTGACCCAGTGGCTGGCGTAGTGCTCCGGCAGGTAACCGATAAACTTGCCCGATAGAATAAGATGGGCAATGCCTTCATCGTGGTAGGCGGTGGCGGTGTTTTGATAGTTGAGGTCGTCGTTACGCATCTCTTTGTCGCGCATATAGTTACTGGTAATAACCTCGGCGTTTTGGAGCAGCGCAGGCACCTTGTCTGGGTTGCAGTCAAACAGTGGATGACCGACACCGCAATACAAGTAGTTGGTTTCGTTGTGCAGTGGGTGGTAATCCAGCCCGCGCAAATGATGACGGCTTACGCCAATTCCCACCAAAGAGCGGCCGTTAACCACAGAGGTTTCCACCTCCCGCGCTTCACACACGTTGATATCAAACTGGATATGGTTGCTTTTGGCTTTGAGCGCCGCAATCACTCCGGCAATGTCACAACGTGGGTCGCTCACCAAAGTATCAATTACCGCAATGCTGACCCGGCCTGCCAGCTCCTGCTTGGCGCTGGCCACAGTGGATGCGAAGGCGTCGCAGTGCTGCAGCAGCTCCAACGATGCCTGATAGGTTACCCGGCCAGACTCTGTCAGTTCAAAGCCGCTGCGGCCGCGCTTACACAGTTTTATGCCGAGGCGCACTTCCAAATCCGACAGGTGTGCACTGATGGTGGAGCGGCCAATATTGAGCCGGGATTCTGCCGCCGACAGGCCGCCGCACTCAACAATGGCCACGAATATCCTCAGCAGCTTTAAATCGACGTCATGAACCTGCACTTATGCCTTCCTGTGGTGGCTGTCTATCGAATGCTGCTCAGTTGAAAACAAACCTGCCAGACAATAGTTCGATAAATCCGGAATGAATTACGGTTATTGTGCATTTATAAAACTTCATCGGCAAGCTAGCATGATGGCAATAGGGGTAAACCAAGGGCTTTACCCACAAATAAAAACGATAAAACAAATTGTTAGGAGCCAAAGATGCGTTTTAGATATGGTGTTGACCATCTCACTCTCGAAACCGTAAACGGCATTGCCAACGGCAGTATTCAGGCCGAGCTGTGCCAGCAAGCCATCGACAAGATCAACGCCAGCCGCCATAACGTGGATGTGATGGCCGCATCCGACAAGGCCATTTATGGCATCAACACCGGTTTTGGCCCTCTGTGCGACACTCAGATCTCTCCGGCCGAAACCCATCTTTTGCAGAAAAACCTGCTGATCACCCATGCGGTGGGCGTGGGCGAACCCATTGCCAAGTCCATCTCCAAGCTGATGCTGATCACCAAGGTACACGCCCTGAGCCAGGGCTTCTCCGGCATTCGCCTGGAAGTGGTTGAGCGCATGCTGGCCTTTATTGCCCTTGATCTTATTCCTGTGGTACCGGAGCAGGGCTCTGTGGGCGCCTCGGGCGATCTGGCGCCGCTGTCGCACCTCTTTTTACCGCTGATTGGCGAAGGTGAGTTCTGGCAGGGCGATAGCATAGTTTCTGCCGCCCAAGCCCTGAAGGCCAATGGCCTTGCACCGCTTGAGCTGCACGCCAAAGAAGGCCTGGCACTGATTAACGGCACCCAGTTTATTTTGTCCCATGCCATTACCGCGCTGACCAAGATGGCGTATCTGCTTGATTTGGCGGATATGGCCGGCGCCATGAGCATTGAAGGCATGCAGGGCAGTCAGTCGCCATTTCGCGCCGAACTGCATGAAATCCGCCCCTTTGCCGGCAATATTGAAGTAGCCGCCCGCATGCGCAAGTTCTTTGCTGGCTCTGAGAACATGGCTTCCCACGAAGATTGCGACCGGGTGCAGGATCCATACTCGCTGCGCTGTATCCCCCAGGTACACGGCGCCTCACGCAATGCCTTCAATCATTTGAAGGAACTGGCCGAAATCGAGATGAACTCGGTCACCGACAACCCGATCGTTATCAGCAGCGAAGAAGCCATTTCCGGTGGCGGTTTCCACGGCCAACCTCTGGCCATGGTTCTGGATTACACCTCCATTGCTGCGGCTGAGCTGGGTAACATCGCCGATCGCCGCTGCTATTTGCTGCTCGAAGGTTTGCACGGTCTGCCTCGCCTTTTAACCACCTCCGGCGGCCTTAACTCCGGCATGATGATCCCCCAGTACGTAACCGCAGCGCTGGTTACCGAAAACAAATCCCTGTGCTTCCCGCCATCGGCCGACAGTGTGCCAACCTCCATGGGCCAGGAAGACCATGTGTCCATGGGCAGTATCTCAGGTCGTAAACTCAATCAGATTTTGGGCAACCTTGAGAAAATCTTCGCCATTGAGCTTATGTATGCCGCCCAGGCCATTGATTTCCGCCGCCCCAACCGCTGCTCGGACATTATTGAGCAAAACCATGCCCTTATTCGCGAGAAAGTGGCCAAGCTTGAAGAAGACAGATTGCTCAAGCCCGATATCGACGCCATCATTGCCCTGGTGAAAGCCCAGGCCTTTATTGTGAACTGAGGGAGGCACCACAGAATGGATACTCAGATGACTTTTCACGCACAAATCCAGCAGGGGATCCCAAGTGAGCTGCCTGCGCCAAAGCCTTATCCGGCGGGGGCCAACCGTGCGCCCAAGCGCAAAGACATCCTCACCCCAGCCGAAAAACAGCTGGCCGTGCGTAACGCGCTGCGCTATTTCCCCGCCGAGTGGCATCAGGAACTGGCGGTAGAGTTTGCCAAAGAACTCAATGACTTTGGCCGTATCTACATGTACCGCTTCAAGCCTTCATACGCCATGAAGGCCCGCGCCATTTCCGACTATCCGGCCAAATGTGAGCAGGCTGCCGCCATCATGCTGATGGTTGACAACAACCTCGACCCAGCCGTAGCCCAGCATCCTGAAGAGCTGATCACCTACGGTGGTAATGGCGCTGTGTTCCAGAACTGGGCCCAATATCGCCTGACCATGAAGTACTTAAGCGAGATGGAAGCGGATCAGACCCTGCACCTGTACTCGGGTCACCCCATGGGGCTGTTCCCATCCTCGGTGGATGCGCCGCGGGTAGTGGTAACCAACGGCATGATGATCCCCAACTATTCCAAGCCCGACGACTGGGAGCGCTTCAATGCGCTGGGTGTAACCCAATACGGCCAGATGACCGCAGGTTCCTTTATGTACATTGGCCCCCAGGGCATTGTGCACGGCACCACCATCACGGTAATGAACGGTTTCCGTAAGGTGCTGGAAAAGTGCGATAGCCCCAAGGGCAAGATTTTCCTGACCGCCGGTCTTGGTGGCATGAGCGGTGCCCAGCCCAAGGCGGGCAACATCGCTGGCTGTATCACAGTGTGCGCCGAGGTGAACCCCAAGGCCGCCACCAAGCGCCACGAGCAGGGCTGGGTGGATGAGCTTATCGACAATATGCCAGCACTGGTTGAGCGGGTTAAACAGGCCCAGGCCAACGAAGAAGTGGTATCCATCGCCTTTATCGGCAACGTGGTAAACGTATGGGAAGCCTTTGACGAGCATGATATTTTTGTTCACCTTGGCTCAGATCAAACCTCGCTGCACAATCCCTGGTCCGGCGGCTACTATCCGGTGGATGTAAGCTTCGATGAGTCCAACCGCCTTATTCGTGAACAGCCTGAGCTATTTAAAGCCAAGGTGCAGGCAACCCTCAAGCGCCACGCCGAGGCCATTAACCGCCATACCGCCAAGGGCACTTACTTCTTCGATTATGGCAACGCCTTCCTGCTTGAAGCTTCCCGCGCTGGCGGCGATGTGATGGCAGCCAATGGCATCGACTTTAAGTATCCATCTTACGTGCAGGATATTCTGGGCCCCATGTGTTTTGACTATGGCTTTGGCCCGTTCCGCTGGGTGTGCACTTCGGGCAACAGTGCCGATCTCGACCGTACCGACGCCATTGCCGCCGAGGTGCTGGAGCGGCTGATGGCCCAGTCGCCGGAAGAAATTCAGCAGCAGATGCAGGACAACATCACCTGGATTAAAGACGCCAAAGAAAACAAGCTGGTGGTGGGTTCACAGGCGCGTATTCTCTATGCCGACGCCGAAGGCCGGATGGAAATCGCCAAGGCCTTTAACGATGCCATCAATCGCGGCGAAATCGGCCCTGTGGTGCTCGGCCGTGACCATCATGACGTGAGCGGCACCGACTCACCGTTCCGCGAAACCTCCAACATCTACGATGGCAGTCGCTTTACCGCCGATATGGCCATTCATAACGTGATTGGCGACAGCTTCCGCGGCGCTACCTGGGTGTCCATCCACAACGGTGGCGGGGTAGGTTGGGGCGAAGTGATCAACGGTGGCTTCGGCATGCTGCTCGATGGCACTGAAGCTGCGGAGCGCCGCTTAAAATCGATGCTGCTGTTCGATGTGAATAACGGCATTGCCCGTCGCAGCTGGGCCCGCAACGAAGAAGCCAATTTCGCCATCAAACGCGAAATGGCTCGTACGCCCAAGCTCAAGGTGACCCTGGCCAATCTGGTAGACGACGACATCATCAACGGCCTTGAGTTTTAAGGCCCTTTGGAGCTGCTGCGCGAGTCAGGCATTAAAGACTGGCTGAACATTGTGCAAGCTAAGTCTCTCAAACAAAAAAACGCCCCCTGTGGGCGTTTTTTGTTGTTCACTTATCTGTTTTATTTGCATTTGATTTGAGTTTGATTGCCATTAGCGGCCTGATGGTGGGAGCCAGGCGAAAGTGCACGCGACTGGATAACAAAGGAATTAACGGGCTGATGCCGCCAGTGCCCCTTGGTGTTCGGACCCTATGCACCAGCACCAAAACCCCTTGTCGACGTAGCATCTGCATTTAATCGTGTATCATCCCCTATATTAACGCTTGCCTAAGGCGTCAAACATTTGCAAAGATGTTGTAATTAAAATGGAATTTCTAAGCAAAGGACGACGCAAACACAGTCTCGCCCCTGCGGTAGCCATGCCAATTACCCAGCTACTGTTTTAATCTATGCACTTACGGCAGTCTATCGAGCGGACTGACGGTGCTGGCATAGTGCTGACCCAGAACGTGGGTATAAATCTGCGTGGTACTTTCTTATTGAAAAGCGTCATCGTTATGACCCAATAACTCCTGCACGGTACGGATATCGTAACCGGCCTGAAGTAAGTGAGTGGCACAAATTCAGCGGGACTGAATTTGAACAGCTCCGCTGGCCCGAAGGGGAAATACAGGGAAGTATTTTATAAATGAATGGCGAAAGGTATGGCAGCTGATTTTCTTACAGAGTCCAATTTTTTGTCCCGCGATAGAGAGCGCCTTTCGCACCAAGCTTTCATGTAAATGGTGACGACACAGTTCACCTGTTACGGGATGTGCACACCGCGTCGTGCTCGGAAATATAAACATCCAAGCAGGGCTGCGAAAAGCACCAGGATATTTGCGCCCAAGTGCATGTGGCAAAGAGGGACCCACCCCAAGCGCATTATCTTTTTGCTGAATGGCAAAACTGCTGGATATCCGCAACTGCAGCCATGGAATACAGGATGCCGCGAGCAAGGTTTGCCGGTCTTTATTGCCTTTGCCGTCGCGCACAGTGACACATAGTCTGTCCAGATCCACATCCTGGATCCGCAAGCGCAGACACTCGGAAACACGTAAGCCACTGCTGTAAAGCATTTGAACAATCTGAGATGCTGCACCATCAAGTTGTGCAATAATTTTCGCGACTTGCACTGCCGACAGCACCACAGGCAAATGCCGTTGCTTAGTCGCCAGCGAAAAGCCGAGGTCACCCAGCTCGATACGCAAAAACTTTTGGTATAAGAACGCCAAAGCGTTCAGCGCCACTTTTTGCGTATTAATTGCAACATGGCGTTCAACCGCAAGATAAGTTAAAAATGCCGCGATCTCTTCTTTGCCAAGGGTTTCCGGATGGCGTTTATGGTTAAAGAGAATGTAGCGCTTGATCCAATGCAGATAAGCATGTTCAGTACGTAAGCTATATCCGCGTAGACGCATATCATCACTGACAGCGCGAAGAAAGGGACTCTTACTCATGGCGATCTCCAAGTGCTGTATATAAATACAGTATTATCGAGATTTTGGCGATTTCAAGTCAGAATTGATCCGATAAGCAGTTGGGTTATCCAACCATTAAAAATAATATTGCTATGTAAATCATTGGGTTATATCTCAATTGTCGCGAGATAATGTGCCAGCATCCAGGGAGATAACGAGAATGCTCATTTTCATCGTAAATTTATCTGGACAAAATGACGTAACTTAATAATTATTAAGAAAATTCACATGCTCGCTTTACACTGGTCAGAGGTAATAAATGAGCATTCTCATTATTAAAATGTTATATGCCGAGGAGTAACGATTCGATGTCAGGTTACAAATTTGCAGGTTACGATTTTTGTGGTGGTTATGATGATGGGAGTACCATATTTATATTTGTTGACCCAGAAGATGAATCAAAAGGGTTTACTTTATCTTTGAGGGATCACGAAGGATTTGATGATCATGATGAGCTACTATACGAAGATGAAGGTCAAATTCCAGAAGAGTTAAAAAGTTTAGTTTTATCAGAACTTAATCAAGCATTAGCTGAGAATAAAGATGACAATGAGGTGTGTAAAACTGTTAGTCGTTGCATTACAGCTATTGGCATATAACAAGTTGCTCAAGTTTACTCCGCCAGCCGAGGCTGGCTCCGTGGGACTGGCGCGTCGCGCCAGCCTCTTAACAAAGCGTTATATGAGCAGTTCATACATGGAGGCCGGACTCTGAACAGATTTAGGGATCACCTGAGGTACTTTCTAATAAGTTACTTCTCAAAACATATCTGCCCAGATCGTTTCTCGCTCACCTCCGACGAGGCCAAAAAGAATGACTTCTATGAAGTCAGAATCTACATTCCTGATGCAACAAATGAAGAAATAAAGAAAATCCCCAAGAAAAACAGAGGGGCGTTAAGAGTAAAATTTGAGTTTCTGCCAAATAAAAATGCAGCGCGTTGGGGCGGAATTCTTGCTGGTAGAAAGAAATCTAGAGAAGACGCAGAATTTTCGGAGTGCCTATTATCTAAGGAGTACCTGAGATACTCCAGAATTGACGTCAATTATTATTTTGGCCACTGGAATTTTCGCGATCAGGATTGCTCAATAAGTACACTAGTAAAATTATTCTTGCTAAGGAAAATCCGCGCCGCATACATTTCAATACTAAAACATAAAATTCAGAAGGCAATTAGACAGAAAATAATTTTCAGGAAACTACAAACCCCACTTAGAAGTAAATTTGAAATTTACGAAACCTTAATGAACGATGATAAATTCCTACGCACAGGCACGTTCAGAAAAAGTGAATTATCTAAATCGCTATTTGGCAAGCACTACATAATCGATTACCAGATTTATCAAAAAGTATCACAGTCATTAGACTGGATTCTTGAGTCATGCGCAGAAGACAAAGAAATACAAAAAATCTCTCACGCAAACGACCAAGACCCTTTGTACAAAATCAAAGGCAAAGGAGTCCATTACTTTACAATCACTAAAGAAAGTATAAAAAACAATGATTCTAATCGTGCAATACAAGAACAGCAGGTAAAAATACAGAAGAAAATGTCCTGGCTCACCTTGCTTCTCGTAATAGGAACCTTTATTTCTGTAATTGATAAAATTGAACCTATAACTAAAATCATCAAACAAGTCAAAGAGCAAGGTTTACTTTACCTCCATGAACTCATGCGCATGCTCATATAACAACTGGTTCAAACCGTTCGCTTCGCTCTCTGGGACGGGCTAAAGCCCGCCCCTTAACCAAATGTTAGCACCCAGAGAGTTGGATATATAGGAGTACATAAATGTTGGAAAAAATATGCTCTTTAGTAGAAGAGCAGTATTTCTCATCTGGAGATTTTAACGGCTACCCGGTGTATAAGTTGATATCTGAGCTAAATGTGAATGCAGATGATATGAAGTCGATTATTCGAGATGGTATTGTAAAAGAAATTCTGACTGTAGAGATTTATGCAAACACTCATATAAAAGCATTTTCGGATGTACCAAAAGAAAAAATGCTCGAGTGTTTTGACTCCGAAGAATTTCCTGCAAATATGTGTCTATATAATCACCCCAATAAATTGTCAGAAAGTGAGCATATTACTAAGTTTGCTGAATCACCATATCAACTAGAATTAGCGAAAGGTAAGGGTCAATTAGATTATATGACTTTCGATCTTTCCGTTCTTGAATTTTATCGAAATGACCCTAGGTATACTTATCAAACCGATTTTATTCATGGTTCAATCTGCATAACAGATGAATATTTCGAGTCATCATCTGTACCTGAAAAAGACCAAATTATTCTGAAAACATTTGGCTTTGCATATGACGATGAACTAAATAGATATGTTGCTGTTTTTGCGAGGTATTTGGCTAATTTATCTCCTGAGCACCAGCAAATTTGGAAAGCAAAGGAGATTAGTGGAAACATCAAACTACACCCTGATTACTATGCGAGCAGTATACTTGGTTCTTGGGGTACCAAAATGTCAATTTTTGAGGCGTTTGTTCAAGAGCTTGAGTTAATAAATAAAATGAGCCAACTAATGGGTAAACCGCATCTATTTCACAATAGCTTTGTTTATGATCGTCCAAAAGAGTTTGGCTTCTTGTTGAGGCCTACAGTTTCTGAATTTAATTCGTTTATGCTCCTATTAGATAAAATGATGTCCGACAACATAAACAAAAAATTCTTTGAAAATGACGTTGAAGTTGAGTCTGAAGAAGAGAGAAGTGACGGTAAAGTGGTTATCAGGCCAAAAGGAACTATACAAATACTGGCTGCTTGGATCGATAAGTTTTACCAAACACCAGATCCCAAGCATGTCGATAACATGCTTGCAGCCTTCCGAAAGGTTAGAAAACTGAGGCAGAAACCCGCGCATAAAGTGAACATTGACTCGTTTGACCAGAAGTTATTCAAAGAGCAACGTAAGATTATAATCAAGGCGTATGATGCAGTTAGAACTTTAAGGCTGATGTTATCAAACCACCCTGCTGTAAGAGTTAACCCTCCTGAAATTAGCGATAGATTGTATAAAGGAGATATATGGGATATTTAGGTTCAGGGTGCTAACAAAGCATTTAAGAGTGATTCGCAACGCTCGGCATTTTCGCTTCGCTCAAATATAGCCGAGCGCAGCTCACACCTTAATGCGGCGTTATAGCTCTTGTGAAGTCGGAGAAACATGGAAGAACACACAAAATTAGAATGCAGCTTTCGTTTTCTCTCGCTATCTAAGCGTGAAGCAGATTCTTTGAAGTCTTTTTTCAAATGCGTAAATTTTGGTAGGCACTTTAAAACTGGAGAAATTACAGCAGTCATTGAATTATTACTTGAAACCATCCCAGTCATTCAAGATTTTATTGAGACAACTAAAGTTTCCCACTCTAATAGAGACATATTTATTTCAGTTACATCCAGCTATGACTCTCAGATTGTTGATATCCCAAAATTTGTAAACCAAGCAGCGGCTCTATTAGATACTAAATTGGTTTTTTCATATACATGCACAAGTTGAGCTATAACCAGTTGCTTAAGTTTACTCCGCCAGCCAAGGCTGGCTCCGTGGGACTGGCGCGTTGCGCCAGCCCCTTAGCAAAACGTTATGCCAACCCCGAAATAATTAACAATTCATTGTAAAAAGGAGAAAACAATGTCAGAGACTATTTATCAAATTGAATTTCAGACAAAAATTGAAATTGGCTTTAAAGATCACTATGAAACTACATTTACTTGGGATTTCTTACCAAGAGTTGGAGATGTGATTGCAATCGACGGTTATTATCACAAGGTATTGTGTGTAGAGTATGATTATAAACATAAAATCGAACCTACTGTTTACATCGAATCTATCGGTGACTACGTCGAGTACACCGAAAAATACCTAGCCAATCTGTAAGTTTTGGCATAACAAACAATTTAAGAGTGATTCAGCACGCTTGGCATTTTTGGTTTGGGTCCAGTTTAGTGATTATGGCGTCCAATTGGAGTGTTGTGGTAGCGTACTTCACCCCTTAACAGGGCGTTAAGAGGCAGGAATAGTTGGTGCAACAATCACAGATTATGGAAGATAAGATTATTTCAGAAGTGAGAGCTTTTGCTACTTCGATAAATTCAGGTAGTAAAGTAGTTGCTGATATGTCTGAACTAATTGAAGTTACGTCTCAGTTGCCTCTTTCTAGTTTCGACTACTGGGAGCGAATTATTCGCTCGGAGTTTTCTTCAGCTATAAGGGAATCTATACCTCCTAAGTGTAGGGTGTGGTCGAGGCCTAAGGAGTTGGTAACTTGGCTTGATCTTATTAGCTGGGATGGCTACAAACGTGAAAAAGCACTTCGGACCTTATCTGGGCCTGCTCCCAATACTTTCATTTTTTCTCTAGCAGTTCGTCGACTCAATGATTGGGTGCCTCAGGTTCGTAAAGCCGCGAGGGAAAAACTCTTTGAGATAGCAAGGTCTACTGATCCTGAATATGTAGTTGAGGCATTATGCGTCACGATTTTCAATTGGAATTCGTGGGGTAGGATAGAAGAAGCAGGCAAAGAGGTACTTCTGGAAATTATCTGTGAAGAGGAGATAGCAAAGTCCCTTCGGTCTAAGTTAATTACGTCTGCTTCAGGGCCAATGTCATCACTCTTTTCTCAGGTTGGTCGCACTGCGATACTAGATGGGAAAATTGAAGAAATAGCTAAGTCCGCCATTCAGCCTTCGGTTCGAGCTAAGGCATACCGCAGCTTATTTGAAGGGCGGGTTGCATGGATTGAAGGCCGCAGATGGGTGTGGACTGATATAAGGTACTGCGAAGGCAGGCTAGAGCCTATCGTTTGCGAGCGTAAATTAGAAGTTGATACCCCACTAATAGAATTACTCAAAAAGTCATCTGAAGATCGTTCATCCATCGTTAGACGTGTTTCGGCAGAAATTCTAATACGAGAATTGGATAATCTAGGTATAAAAGCAAGATGTTTTGCCGAACGCTTTGCTTCAGATAAATCACAGGCTGTATCTGAAAGGGGGGTGTTTGCCATAAGGGCCTTAGACGAGACAGAGCGTGGCAATGCCTCTTAACAAACGCATGTTGTCGGACTTTTTTCGCTGCGTTCCAAACCAGACGCAAATGCAGGTATTATGTTTTAGGCGATGCTATGAAATTTAACATTTCAGTTTTCTGGATCGTATTTATTTCTTCAAATGTTTATGCATATCCTTCTTGCTTAGACATTTTGGGGGAAATACCCATTCCTGATATGGTTGAGTTTGGTGACCATCAAAAAGAGTTGTTTTCCTTTTATGGCCTAAAACTTCAAATATTGAAAGATACTAAAGCAGAAATTCTTATTAAAGCCATCGAAGAAGCTAAATCCATAAAAGCAGGAAATGGTATATATAAACAAGTAGCGATCATTTGCTCTGATGAGTCTTCTGTAGGGTTTTCAATGCAGGGGAATGCTCCAATTCTAACGGGATTCTTTTTGCTAAAAAATGGATGTTATCACGCTGGCCCTCTTGTATATTTTGAAGGTAATCCGATTATTATCAGAGCGGATGATTCAATGAATTTAAAAAGCAATCACTAGCTAAAGTTTACTCCTCAACTAAATCTATCCCTGTGAGGCTGGCGCGCTGCACCAACCCCTAAGCGAAGCTTTAGGTATTTCAATGGATACAGTGTTAGTCATCCTGGTTTTTCTGTTTTTAGCTGTTTCATTAATTTCCAGCGAGGCTCTTCCAAAGAAGTATAAAGACAGAAAATTCGAAAGGAGGGGCATACCCTTTGTCATCAATTGACGAGATACTAGCTTTTTCATCTGTATTTGTCGGCGCATTTGCGTTTAACGAACAATCTAAATGGTGTTTATTGGATATTTCGGCTTCCCATACGATCCCTATCCAGTTTTGCGGCGGCTGGATACTGACTGAAATAGTGCCAACGAAGAACTCTGGGCGGATTTTTATCACCAAGGTGATGTCTGTATTTGAAGAGCCGATTTACAGCACCATCCATGCGGCCGAGCAGGCACGCTTGCACAATAAAGTGGCTATAGCAGATGTCTGATAACAGCTTTTCGGCTGTTCAATACCAAGTTACTGACAAGAATTAACGGGATTTAGTGCGTGAAAAAACATCTGGCTTTGGGAATACTTGGGCTAATTGCAACAATGGCGATTCTGTATGCCGTTACGCCGGTTTCAACCTTGTATCAATACCTGATTGCGACCGAGCGAAGCATCGCCCACCTTGAGGTGAAACGGCTCAATGTTGATGAACTGGAAATTGAATATCTTCGCGGCGGCAGTGGCCCCACACTTGTGCTGCTGCACGGTTTCGGCGCCGATAAGGACAATTGGAGCCGCATTGCGCGCTACCTGGTAGATGATTTTGATGTGATTGCGATTGACTTGCCGGGTTTTGGCAACAGTACCAAGGACATAAGCCTTAACTATGATGTCGGCTCGCAGGTGGCACGGCTTAAGCGGATAACCGATGTCTTAGGTTTAGATACGTTTAGTCTCGCCGGCAGTTCCATGGGCGGATACATTGCCGGGAACTTCGCTGCGAAGTATCCTGAAGCCGTTAAAAACCTATGGCTTATCAGCCCTTTGGGTGTAGAGGGTGCCCAAGCCAGCGAAATGTTTATCGCCACTCAACATGGCGCAGCCCCCGTTGTTTTACCCCGAACCGAGGCCGAGTTTTCAGCCTTGCTCGATGCCTTGTTTGTCGCAGCGCCTTTCATCCCTTCACCTATTGTCAGTTACCTGTCTGCCAAGGCGGTTGAGAGCGTCGAACTGAACAGCAAAATTTTTGAACAAATTCATAGGATGAGAGACGGCAAACCTCATCCCGATGCACCACTCGACACAGTGTTAACGCATTACACTGGCCCTGTGCTGATCACCTGGGGCGATAAAGACAGAGTGCTGCATGTGTCGGGCGCTGCTGTGCTAAAGGGTGTTGTGCCGCAGGCAAGAGTGAATATCCTCGCCAATGTGGGGCATTTGCCGATGGTCGAATCCCCTGACGTGACTGCTGATGCCTTCCTTGCATTCGCAGCAGCCAGCCAAGCCAATAATTGATGTTCAGTGCTCGGTCAGTTCGCTTATCAGACCGGTCAGAACAGCGCTCAGATTGATGTTCAGAGTGACTAATTAGAGTTGCTGTATCGATTTCTGGATAACGGTGTTGATATTGATAGCTGTGTGCTGATTGACCATTTTGCAGATAAGGGTTTCTTAGCGGGTTTGTGGCTCCGTGGGCTTGCAAACTTCGCTGCAAGGCCGATTGGCAGGGCTTATTGCCACGACTTATTACCAGGACTAATCTCAATACGTAACGTCTTAAACTTCGGTTGTTAAACCTAAGGGTTTTACAGGGATACTCAAACAAATGGATTTTAAAGCCTTACTGGGCACACAGTTGCCTATCGTTCAGGCGCCGATGGCCGGCGTGCAGGACAGTGCCCTTGCGATTGCAGTCAGCGAGGTTGGCGGCCTTGGTTCGCTGCCTTGCGGCATGCTGAGCACAGACAAGATAGTTGAAGAAATTCAGCAAATAACACGGCAAACCTCCAAGCCCTACAATCTTAACTTCTTTTGTCATCAAAGCCTGGCGTTTGATGAGGCTCGCCAGCAGCAGTGGCGCAGCAGACTTAAGCCGTACTTCAGTGAGCTTGAGATTACCCCAAGTGCTGGCGGGGCCAGCAGGGTGCCGTTCAGCCACGAGATTGCCGATGCCATAGAGCCCTTCGCACCGCCCTTTATCAGTTTTCATTTTGGCCTGCCGGAAAAATCCTTGCTGGCGCGGGTGAAGGGTTGGGGCACCAGAATCGTGTCGTCTGCCACCACAGTGGATGAAGCCCTTTGGCTCGAAGAACATGGCGCCGATGCCATTATCGCTCAGGGGCTGGAGGCGGGGGGCCACAGGGGCATGTTCTTATCAAAGGATATAAGTACCCAAATGGGTCTGTTTGCTTTGCTGCCACAAATAGTGACTAAGGTGAGCGTACCCGTGATCGCAGCAGGCGGCATTTGTGATAGCCGCTCAGTTAACGCCGCGATGGAACTTGGCGCTGCTGCGGTGCAGGTGGGAACCGCCTATATGCTGTGCGATGAGGCAAAGACCTCAGCCTTGCATCGTCAGGCAATTCAATCGGGGCGGGCGGCCCACACGGCGCTGACCAATCTGTTTTCAGGAAAACCGGCCCGTGGCATTGTCAATCGCGCCATGAGTGAGCTTGGGTACATGAGTGACGATGCGCCCGAATTTCCCTTTGCCTCTATTGAGATGGGGCAGCTCAGGGCTGCTGCTGAGCCCCGTGGGCGAGATGATTTTTCCCCCCTGTGGTGTGGCCAGAATGCAGCTGGCTGCAAGCAAATAGCGGCCGGGGCGCTGACACTTGAGCTTGCCAGTGCCTTTCTGGATGCAAACTAGCTTAAAAACAAAAAGATAAAGGATGTAGTTATGTACAAAGGGAGTTGTCTTTGCGGCTCGGTAAGCTTTTTATTGAAAGGCAGGATCAGTGACATTATTCATTGCCACTGCTCTTTGTGCCGCAAAGCAAGTGGTTCAGCCTATGCAACCAACGGCTTTATCGACGCTGCGGATTTTGAGGTAACCGACACAGAGGCTAGCTTAACCTTTTATGAGAGTGCAGCGGGTAAACGCAAGTATTTCTGCAAATGCTGCGGCGCGCCTATTTACAGTGAAAATACGGCTAAACCGGGTCGTTACCGGCTGAGATTAGGGGCGCTTGACAGCGATATCAAT
Organism: Shewanella khirikhana; assembly: GCF_003957745.1. Classification (NCBI taxonomy): domain Bacteria; kingdom Pseudomonadati; phylum Pseudomonadota; class Gammaproteobacteria; order Alteromonadales; family Shewanellaceae; genus Shewanella; species Shewanella khirikhana. Next base: position 1,497,782 of record NZ_CP020373.1, read on the forward strand.
GAACGGCCAATGTCCCACAACTTTGTGACCTCCAAGGCCAGCTGGGAAGACCTTGATGCCGGGCTGCCACGTTATGAAAGGTACGAGCCGGGCAGGGAGTAGCTGTCCAAACACTGACAAGAGTCTCACGACAAGGAGTGTGGGCATATGAAAGCGGTTTGTTGGCAGGGCTATGGCGGCCCCGAGGTGCTTACCCTTGGCGATATCGCGCCGCCGCGCCCGGGCGCACGGCAAGTGTTGATAAAGGTGCATGCCGCTACGGTTACTGCGGGGGATGCCAGACTCAGGGCCATGGATGTGGCCCCGGGTTTTGGGCTGCCAACCCGGCTTGCCTTTGGGTTAACCAAACCCAGGCGGCGCACGCCCGGCATGGAGTTCGCCGGCGAGGTGGCTGAAATTGGCCGTGGTGTCAGCCGCTTTCGGGTTGGTGAGCAGGTGTTTGGTACTGCGGGCATGGCGCTTGGTGCCCATGCCGAGTATCTGTGTGTTGATGAAACTGCCGTTATCTGCCGGACACCGGCCAACCTCAGTCATCAGCAGGCGGTGGCCGCCATCTTCGGTGGTCTTACCGCAATCCAGTTCCTGCAGCACAAAGTCAGCCTGCACCCAGGGCAGCGGCTGCTGATTAACGGAGCTTCGGGCGCTGTAGGCACGTCTGCTATCCAGCTGGCCAAGGCCGCAGGTGCCTGGGTATGCGGTGTGTGCAGCAGTGCCAATACTGAACTGGTGCGCGCGCTGGGGGCTGATGAAGTGCTGAACTACGATACTGCGTCCTCTGGAAACGCCCCTTTGTTACACACAGCAAAGCTTTATCCGGTTGATTTCATTCTGGATGCCGTCGGCAATCTTACGCCAAAAAGCTGCGCACATCTTCTTGGTTCAACAGGCAAGCTTATTCAGCTGAATACCGGGCTTATGGGCAACCTGTGGGCGGCAATAAACCCAAGGCTGATTGCCGGGGTTGCGGCAGAATCGGAGGCCGATCTGCAACTACTAAAAACCTTGTTGGGATCCGGAAAGCTGGTGCCCGTTATCGACAGTGTGTATTCGTTGGCTGATATCGCATCGGCCCATCGGCGGGTGGACAGCCACCGTAAAAAAGGCAGCGTGGTGATTGCCGTGCAGGGCCAGTGATTGATGGGCTCAAATTGAGTTGCCCAAAGTCGCTTGAGTCGCCTGTTTATGAGTATCGTTTAATGCTTTGAATGTCATTTGAAAGGGATTGGGATGTTTATTGTATCGCTTCACTATCTGGTACCCCTTGCCAAGGTGGATACCTTTATTCCTGAGCACATCGCTTTTTTGGATAAGCACTATGCAAAAGGGCATTTTCTGTTGTCCGGACGCAAGGAGCCTCGCACCGGCGGGGTGATCCTGGCCAATGTGGATAGCCGCGAACTTCTGGATGGTATTCTGGTCGAAGACCCATTCTTTCGGGAAAAACTTGCCCGCTATGAGATCACAGAAATCATACCCAGCAGGGCCTGTGCTGAGCTTGGTTTTTTACTCGCTGACTGATGTTCACTGGCTAACGTTTGCCGAATCGATTTAGCCCTTGAAGCATTATCAAAATTGCAGAGGTATGACTGTGGTTGCTGCAAATGAAATCGCCCGGCCGTTGGCCGGGAAACGATATAAAAACCCAGCCCTGGTGTGGGCAGCTATTTTGAGTTTTGGCGCGGCGCTGTTGCATCTGGCCACCATTGCTGGCGGTGAAGACTGGTACCGGGCCATGGGCGCGGGTGAGCAGATGGCGCGAATGGCAAGGGCAGGGGATCCTTATCCCACTTATCTGACGTTGTTTATTGCGGCAGTGCTGAGTCTGTGGGGACTGTTCGCCCTTGCTGGTGCGGGCGTTATTCGCAAGCTGCCGTTTACCCGCCTGGCGCTTTATATTATTACTGCGGTTTACACATTACGCGGGGTTTACGGATTGGGGATAGCGGCTCTGATGGGGGCTGAGATGATAGAACATCCCTATCTTAGCAGCCTGGGGATCGGTTTTTGGCTTTTGAGCTCCAGCATTTGCTTGGGTATTGGACTAGTGCATATTACTGGGCTCAGAAAGGGCTTGTTTTTTTAACGGCCTTACACTGAGGATCGCGCTAATGGATAACAAGAAGACAGACTATTCCGCTTATAGCCTAACAGACTTGATGCGCGCCAGACAGGAAATCGATGAAGATCAATATCCTGAAGAGTATCAAGAGATCCAGAGTCTGATAAAGGCTAATGTTCAGGGATTCGATGATAAGTTTCGTCAAAAGTCACCACCTGAGCAAAGGCTTAACGCAAAGACCGCAAGAGCCTCTGCTGTGGGTTTATCAGTGATGTTGATTTATGCCTTGTATACGGGGCATTTTCCCGGCCGTAGTGGTGGGCTCTATGCGAATGAAGATCCCTACTGGTATTGGGCGCTATTTTGTTTTCTATCTATTTCCAACCTATATGCTTTTTATGTATGGATTGTGGACTCGAAGAGCTCTTCTGATTAGTGATAGGTTTGTTGGCAGTTTTCATGAAAAAAACGCCCCACAAGGGGCGTTTTTTTATTCCTGTTTGTCACCTGAGTGGGCTTTTTAGCTTATTTTTTGAGCCTATTTTTTGGACTCATCTTTTTCGCCAGCTTCGGATTGTGCTTCACGAGGTTCGGGATCCGAAGCCACGTTAGCCTTATCAGCGTCTTGCTGCTGGTCAGCTGTACTATCGGCCTTTTTGTTGGGATCGCCAAACTGAGGCATCTTGAACTTGGCGCTGTACTTGAGCACGGCCAGGTTCGAGAAAATCACCCCAATCACCAGAGCGATAATCAGCACCACTTCCAGGGTAGACATAGAGGAGGCGTTCATCAGTCTACCTTGAGACGATTTTCACAGCGGCGGATATCCTCTGGGGTATCCACTTCCGGTGAGTCGAAGGCACTGATGGCAACCTTGATTTTATGGCCATATTCCAGTGCGCGCAGCTGCTCAAGCTTCTCGAGATCTTCAAGACGCCCCAGCGGCAGGCTATTGAAAGTGTGCACAAAACGGCGGGTATAAGCGTATACGCCCAGGTGCTTGTACACCGGATACTCGCTCACATCACGGCCAAAGGGAATACGGGCACGGGAGAAGTAGAGGGCGTTCATATCGTTGTCGAACACCATCTTCACATGCTTGGGATCGTCAAGCTCAGCCTTATCGCTGATCTGATAACCCAGGGTCGCCATCTCGAACTCGCCGGGGTGACGGGCAAACAGCTCGATGATCTGCTCGATGGAGATAGGGTCGATAAGGGGCTGATCCCCTTGCAGGTTAATCACCAAATCGTCATCGGCCAGACCCAGTTGGGTGATGGCGTCTTCGATGCGGTCGGTACCGGATGCGGCGTCGGCGCCGGTCATCACTACCTTGCCGCCGAAGGCTTCAACGGCATCCTTGATGCGTTCATCGTCCGTGGCCACGTAAATGGCGCTGAGGCCCTTGGCAAGTCCGGCACGCTCGTACACGTGTTGGATCATGGGTTTGCCATTGATGGGGGCCAGAGGCTTTCCGGGAAAACGGCTGGAGCCGTAACGGGCCGGAATAAGCAGGGTCACGTTCATGGATAAATCCTTAGCACAAAGAAACAGGGCTCCCGCAGGAGCCCGGCTACACAAAACTAGATGCGGCGATACAGCTTGGTCAGCATCTCGTCGGTGACTTTCTCTTCCCAGCCGTCGCCATACACGTTGTGCCACAGTGGGCCGAGGCTCTTGGCCACTTTCACCATGCGGGCGATAGTTTCGTCAGGCAGATCTTTACAGATGTCCTTTGGCAGGGTGATGTTGTGCTTTTCCATCATGGTACGGAACTCGGCCACACCGGCTGGGTAGAATTCTTCCAGCACGTTGAAGGCGATACAGTTACCGATACCGTGGTGGTAGCCCAGTACATAGCCCAGACCATAAGACAGGGCGTGACAGGCACCCACCTGGCTGTAAGCGATGGACATGCCGCCCATGTAAGAGGCCATCATCAGCTTGTCGTCTTTCTCTGGGTGGTCATCCAGATACACTTCGCGGCACAGTTCCAGTGATTTCTCACCAAAGGCCTTGGAGTATTCGTTCAGGAAGGTACCTTCCAGTGACTCGATACAGTGAATGTAGCAGTCCATACCCGTGTAGAACCACTGATCAACAGGCACGCCGGCAATCAGCTCAGGATCCATGATGATCTGGTCGAACACGGTGAAGTCAGAGTTCAGACCCAGCTTACGCTCAGGACCGCAGAGTACCGCAGTACGTGAGGCTTCGGCGCCGGTACCGGAAATGGTAGGAATACCAATGTGATGCACTGCAGCTACCTTGATAAGATCCCAGCCCTGGTACATGGCAGAGCCACCTGGGTTGGTCAGCATCAAAGACACGGCCTTGGCCAGATCCATGGTGGAACCACCACCCAGACCCACCACGCTTACCGGCAGCTTGCTGTTGAAGGCCTGAACTTCTTCGGTCAGGGCATCAACCTGTTCGGTAGAAGGCTCTTCGTCTACGTTAACCCAAATGATTTTGTCGTGGGCCTTGGCAGGAATACGGCCTTCCAGTGGCTTGCCCTGGTGTACGTCGTCAACCAGAAATACCACGAAATCATCGTCGCTCTTGCGCTCGGCAGCCAGCACTTCGTCCAGCTGGTTAAAGGCGCCGCGACCGAAGATCATCTTAGGTACAGCTTTGAAATTTCTGAATTTCATGCAAAAGACTCCCGTCTATTATTGGGCAAATGCCTTCTTGATGTTGGCAATACGCTCCTGGATCTGCTCTTCAGTCCAGCTGAGCTTGATGAGCATGGAAATGGTGCGGCTCATGATTGCATCGGATTTTGGCACAGAAACCTGAGTGTAGTCAGGCTTGTCGGCCACCAGTGTGATCGGCAGCGCGGCTGGTGCGGTCAGTTTCTGGATGTGATCCCAGTTCTTCAGGTAGTGCCAGTTGTTCACGTACCAGTAGAAGCAGCCATCCACGCCGTTGGCGGCCAGGGCCTTGTTGATTTCCTGGGTGCGCGCTTCGGTAGGCAGCATAAAGGACAGGAAGCCGGCGTTGTCGCCTTCAGCATCGGGGATCACGCGGAAGCTCACTTCCGGGATTTCTGCCATGGCATCTTTAATCAGCTTTTTGTTTTTACGCTGAATGTCGAGGATGGTGTCGAGCTTACGCAGCTGCGCCAGACCCAGGGCGGCATTCATTTCGCTGATACGGAAGTTCAGACCCATGATAGGGTGCTTTTCGGCGCCGCGATCGTTGCCAATGTGGTCGTGACCGTGGTCAGAGAACATGTGGCTGTGGTTATAGATGGTTTCGTCGTTGGTGATAACGGCTCCGCCTTCGCCACAGGAAATGGTTTTCACTGAGTCGAAAGAGAAACAGCCTACCTGACCGATAGTGCCCAGGCCTTTGCCTTTGTAGCTGCCGCCGATGGCCTGACAGGCATCTTCCATCAGCACAATTCCGTGCTCGTCACAAATGGCTTTGATTTCGTCCATGTGACCCATGGAGCCACACATGTGCACAAAGTTCACCGCCTTGGTGCGGGGGGTGATGGCCGCGCGGATGCCTTCGGGTGACAGACACAGGGTCTCGTCGATTTCGGCAAATACAGGTACGGCGCCTGCCATCATGATGGCTTCAACTGAGGCCACAAAGGTAAAGGGAGGCACAATCACTTCGTCACCGGCGCCAATGCCGGCAGCCATCAGGGCGGTGGTCAGGGCAGAGGTACCGCTGGACAGCAGGTGGGCGTGTTTTACGCCAATCTTTTCACACAGCAGCGCTTCAAATTCGCGGCTCTTCCAGCGGCCATTGCGCATGCCGTCAAAGTTATAACGGAAGGTAAAGCCGTTCTCCATGACATCTGCGACTTCCTGCTTTTCCTCAGGACCAAAAATTTCAAAACCGGGCATGGAAGTGATTCTCCTAAAATTCTGTGCATGGCGCCAAGGGCGCGATGAAAAACCCAAAGATTATAACTGGGTTGGCAACTTGATAGCGATAAGGGGGCGCGAAAAAAATTAAAAAGGCAGTCACTTGACTGCCTGATTACAACATGGTGTGGAGCGGCGGAGGCGCTTCAGCTTTGCTGGGCGACAAATGCGTTACGATCGGCGGTAACATCAAGGTCGGTGAGCAGGCCGTTGTCGATGCCATAGATCCAGCCATGTATCGCCAGTTCCTGACCCCGCGACCAGGCTTCCTGGACTATGTTGGTGGCGCTGACATTGGCCACCTGCTCAATCACATTGAGCTCACACAGGCGGTCGAAGCGCGCCTGGTCATCGAGATTGGCAAGCTCTTCATGATGCAGGCGATGAATGTCGCGAAGGTGGCCCAGCCAGTTGTCGATAAGCCCAAGGCGGGCGCTGCCCATGGCCGCACGTACGCCGCCACAGCCGTAGTGGCCCACTACCATGATGTGCTTCACCTGCAGCACATCCACGGCGTACTGCAGCACCGACAGACAGTTAAGATCGGTGTGGATCACCATGTTGGCAATATTGCGGTGCACAAAGACTTCGCCCGGCAGCAAGTCGATGATTTGATTGGAAGGAACCCGGCTGTCGGAGCAGCCAATCCACAGGTATTCAGGGTTTTGCTGCTTGGCCAGGGTTTCGAAAAAGCCTGGATTTTCCTGCAGGATGCGCTGTGCCCATCGACGGTTATTGTCGAACAAGGGTTTGAGTAGTTTCATCTTGTTGTCGTAATTTGGCGAAATACGGCGCTAGTGTATCAGGAAATATTCCTCTGGCTGGTCAATCCATCTTAAAAAGCTGTGATCTGGACGAAAATACTGATAATCCAATAAAAAACAGGCCCATCGCGGCGCCTGTTTTTCATCCACCGTGCACGCCTTAGAACCGGGCGATGACTTTCACCGAGTCATTGACGTTGGCGGCATCCACAAAGCCAATCATATTGGGGTTGGCGGCCACCAGACTGAGCATTTCTGCATCCTCTACCGTTTTGGGTGGTTGGCCCTGGCCGGAAAATACCAGCTTGGACCAATAGGCCTTGAGCTGACTTTCGGACTTGCCAAGTACCTTGTCGACAAAGGCGCTGCGGGTGGCGCTGCCTTCTTTCAAATCCAGCGGCACCACGGGGCCGCCGCCGGGAAAGGTTTTGAGCTTGCCAAGGTAAATGCGGGAAATATCGCCGTTATCCATGGACACGGCATTGCTGGGATGCACCACCACAGCCACTTCTGCCATGGCCACAGGTGCCAGTGCCAACAGGCCCAGAGTGATAAGGCCTTGTTTCAGCAAAGAGGTAAGCTTTTTCATCAGGCTGCTCCTTAAAAGACCAGATCCACGCCCATCAACAGCAATTGCCCATCGGAGGCAGGGCCCTTGTCATTGGTGAAGTCGGTGTATTCCAGCTTGAAGGCGGCGGAGGGGTGGAAATCCCAACGCATGCCGAGGGTGTAGTAGTAGCTGTCCTGCTGCTGGGTTTCGAGTGCCATCCTGGTGCCGGCCATCAGTGGTGCCAGCTGTGCCTGAACCGGTGCCGGCATAGCGTTGTAGACAGGCAGCATGGCGTCGTAGGCATCGTACTGAGGTTTATTTTCATCCCAGCCATAGGTGGCGTGCAGGGTGATGGAATCAAAGCGAACACCGCCCGAGACAAACGCCGAGTCCTGCAGCGCAAAGGCACTGGGGTCAAGGTCGATGCTGGTGTATTCGGCGAGAATAAACCAGCTGCCCGGATCGTACTTGGCGTGCACGCCGATAATGGATGCGGAGTCATCTATCGGCAAAATCTCATCGCCGGTACCGGCCGGAAACAGCCCTGTGCCGTCAACAGCCGCCGCCAGCGCAATTAGATCCGGGTATTCATAGCTCAGCTCCGCCACATACCCAAGATTCAGGCCGTATTCGAAGTCACCGGTGGTGAAGTTAAGGTTCACAATATGGCCCTTGGCTGAGTAGGGCGCCGGGGCGACATTGGTACCGGATGGTACGTAGTCGTCGATGGAGGAGGTGATGTACTTGTAGGTGATGCCAACATCGGTATCGCCCCACAGGGTGGAATACACCAGACCCACACCTTCACCGCTGCTGAAGGGCAGTGAATATACCCCCTGAGGCGGCATTATCCAGTGATAGGCATAGCCGACATCGATGTAGTCAGAGTATTTGTAGAGGTTAAAGCGTTGCCTGCCGGCCATCAGCATCAGGTTGTCAGTGATGTCGTAAGACAGATAGGCCCATTCAAAATCAACGTCATAGTCGTTACGGCCACGGGAGAGCAGCTGCGCTGTTGCCCTGAGCCCACCGCCAAGATCTGCCGCTACCTGAATGGCAAACTTGGTGTTTTGATTGAAGTCGATTTCGCTGTCGTAACCGTAAAGGGATTTATCATCATCAAGGCTGCTGCCAGCCACTATGGAAGCGAAGCCATTGATTTGGATTTCCGCCCACACCCCGGGAGAGGCAAGCAAGGCGGCAATGGTCGCTGCGACTGTACTTTTTCTCATGGCTCTTAGTCCTTTTGAGGGGAAAGACAGTTTAAAGCTAGTTGATAAGTCGCAAAATTCACCTTTTGGCAACAAAAAAGGGCCCTAAGGCCCCTGATAACCGAACTAAGGCGAAATCAGCGCAGGTGCTCACTTAAAAAGGCGAGCAACGCGTCGTTAACAAAGGCGCTTTGCTCGAGGCAGGAGATATGCCCTGCAGCCGGGATATGCACCAGCTTGCTGCCGTCGATGGCGTCGTGCATTAAATAGCTTTCCAGCACGCTGCGGGCCTTATCTTCCACACCCACCATCACCAGTACCGGCAGGGTAAGTTGCTCTACATCGTCCATGGTATCGCGGCGGCCAAACACCAGCCGGCCCATGCGCTCGATATCGGCGATGCGCTCGCCTGCAAGGGTTGCAAGCTTGGCGGCAAAGGCACTGGTTAGACGTTCTTCGGGGCTGTTTGAGAAAAACAGCGGCACAATCGCATCAATCATGGGCGCAGGAATGCTGCCGGCGGCTTTAATCACATCGAGCATGCCGTAATATTTGGCGCGGGTAACTTCCGGCTCGAAGCCGATAAAGCTATCCATCATTACCAGTGTCTGCACCCGGGCAGGAGCCTTGAGTACCAGCTCTGCGCCCCACATGCCGCCGACACTAAGACCAACAACCGAAAACTCGCTAATTTCAAGGCTGTCCATCAGCGCCAGCATGTCATCGGCGACCACACGCAGGCTGTTCACCCGAGGCGGCACTGAGCCGGACTCGCCATGGCCGTGCAGGTCAACCGCAATCACCCGATAGTGCCTGGCAAGCACCTCAAGCTGCTCGCGCCACATCAGGCTGTCCCACAGGTAGCTGTGGCCAAGCAGCAGCACCGGGCCCTGGCCCATGTCCAGGTAACTTAAGTGGGTGTCGGGAAGTTGAAAACTGTGCCTGAAGGCATCAAAGGAAGTCATAAAACATCATCCAGAGTAAAAGAGGGTGTGGCATAAAAACGGACATAACGGTCTACCAGCTCATCGAGACGCGCAAGCACTGCGGCCTTGAGCGCCAGCGACTGGGAGTTAAGATGACGGCCAAGTTCAGCCGTATCAAATCCTGCTATCAGAGGCTCGGCCTCGGGGGCAAAGCTGAGGTGCCATGGCTCAGGTGATACGCCACTTTTGCCTTGCTGATAAGGCAGGAAAAAACCAAAGCGGGCAGCGTTGCTGTCAAGCCAACAGGCTAGGGCATGGCAGGGGCCACCTGCGGCATATTCGGCGGTATCGAGCTTAAGGTCATCACGGCTGATATGGGCTGCGTCGTACAGATCCAAATCGGTACCCAAATGGTGACGGGAGCAGCCCGGCAGCGCCGACCACAGCAAAATGGTGCTGACTATCTCATCGTCGCCAAGGCCCTTGATATCGACCGCCTGACCATTGGCATCAAACAGCGGCCGCTTACCTTCAGCCTTGCCATTCCAAATGTCAAGCTGGCGGGAAAAATCACGATAAGCAGAGGTGATGGCCAGCTGCAAACCGTCGGCGGCAGCGGCATCCTTCATGGCAAGATAAGCCCGGGCAGTGCCCGGACGCATCAAAAAGCCATCGGCATTGACCAGCTCAGGCTGGCTGATGCCGTAAAGCGAGGCGCTGGCGCCGAGACCGGTTACCGGCACAGCAGCTTTTCCAGAATGCGCTGATAACAGCTGGTCAGCAGCTCAAGATCGCTGGCTTTCACGCACTCGTTCACCTTGTGAATGGTGGCGTTCACCGGACCAAGTTCAATCACCTGGGCGCCGGTGGGGGCGATAAATCGGCCATCGGAGGTGCCGCCGGTGGTTTGCGGATCTGTGTGGATGCCTGTTACTTCGAAGATGGCTTCGCGGGTGGCTTCCAGCAGCGGCCCATCACCGGTCAAAAACGGCAGACCATTGAAAACCCAGTCGATATCGTAATCAAGGCCATGGGCATCAAGAATACCAAGCACCCGGGAGATTAGGATTTCAGCGGTCACTTCAGTGGAGTAACGGAAGTTGAACATCACCTTAAGCTCGCCCGGGATCACGTTGGACGCGCCGGTGCCTGCATTGATATTGGCAATCTGAAAACTGGTGGGCGGGAAGAACTCATTGCCCTTGTCCCACTCGATGCGGGCAAGTTCGGCCAGCGCTGGCGCGGCCTTGTGCACCGGGTTATCGGCCAGATGCGGATAGGCCACGTGCCCCTGGATGCCCTTGACGGTGAGGTTGCCGGTAAGACTGCCGCGACGGCCATTTTTCACCACATCGCCAAGCTGATGGGTGCTTGATGGCTCGCCCACCAAGGCCCAGGTGATTTTCTCATTGCGCGCTTCGAGGGTGTCTACCACCCGCACAGTGCCATTGATAAAGGGGCCTTCTTCATCGGAGGTGATAAGAAATGCGATGGAGCCCGGGTGATCAGGATGCTCGGCCACAAAGCGCTCGGCGGCCACCACCATGGCGGCGAGGGAGCCTTTCATATCGGCGGCGCCGCGGCCATGGATATAACCGTCAATCACCACAGGGTCGAAAGGCGGCGTGTGCCAGCGGTTCATATCGCCAACCGGCACCACATCGGTGTGCCCGGCAAAGCAGAACAGCGGGCCTTCGGTGCCGCGGCGGGCCCAGAGGTTGGTGGTGTCTTCAAACACCATAGGCTCAATGCGAAAGCCGATGGCGGCAAGGCGTTTTGCCATCAGCTCCTGACAGCCTTCATCGAGGGGTGTCACCGACGGGCGTGAAATCAGCTCGCGGGTCAGTTCAATCACGTCACTGTGGTTCTCATGGCTCATTGGCCGAATACCTCGCTGTACAGCTTGTCGTTAAAGCCGGTGTACACCGCATCGCCTTTGACCAGCACAGGGCGCTTAATAAGAGTCGGGTATTCCAGCATCAGCGCAACGGCCTTGGCGGTGTCTATGTCCTGCTTTTGCTCGTCGGTCAGGGCACGGAAACTGGTGGATTTTTTATTGAGCAGCGGCTCGAAACCGATGCGGGCAACCCAGTCATTCAGCTGCTCTGCAGCCAGACCATCGACACGAAAATCATGGAAAGGAACGGCATGGCCATTGGCTTCGAGCCATTTGCGGGCCTTCTTTACGGTATCGCAGTTTTTAATGCCAAAGAGTGTCACAGTGGGAACTCCGCTTAATAACAGGAAAGGGCCGCATTGTGGCATTTGGGCCATAAGGCCTCAAGTGTCCGGCGGCCCCTTGAAGGAATTTCAAATTTCGACGGTGAAAATGATGTCTTTACCGGCTTCGACCCGGCCCTGGGATTTTTCCAGAAACTTAATATCTTCCATGTTGGCCAGCACCACCGGAGTGAGCAGACTGTCGACCTGGCCTTTGAGGTACTCAAGATCGAACGCCAGTACAGGATCGCCGGCTTTGACCTGCTGGCCTTCTTCGGCAAGGCGCCGAAAGCCATTGCCGCGCAGTTCCACCGTGCCCACGCCAAAGTGCACAAACAGCTCAAGGCCCTGGGGCGACTCGATGCTGAAGGCGTGGTTGGTCTCAAAAATTTTACCGATAGTGCCGTCGATGGGGGCGAGAATGGTATCGCCTTCGGGATCGATAGCGATGCCATCGCCGACAATCTTCTCGGCAAACACCACATCGGGCACCTTTTCAATGGGGTAGATCTCGCCGGACACAGGCGCATGGATGGCAATGCCACCTTCGATGGTTGGCGCCCCGGAAATCAGTCGCCGAATTCGGCTGAAAAATCCCATGACTGCTTGCCCCTTAATTCATTGGCTGCTCTTTGCGGCAGCGGATATGACATCATACTGAAACATTTAGCTTATTTATAGCCACTTATACAGGACACCAACTCAGATAATCGGTCGGCCATCAGTGCCTGACCGGCAAGCTGAGTGCAACGCTTGAAATCCTGGGCGCAAATAGCCGCTTTGATTTCAAGCAGAGCGCCGACGTTGACGCTGATTTCATCAAATCCGAGCCCCAGCAGCAGTGGTACCAGCGTGGGATCGCTGCCCATTTCACCGCACAGCGACACCTTGACATCCTGACTGCGGGCGCTTTGCAGCGTCATGCTGATAAGCCTGAGTACCGCCGGAGACAGCGCCGGATAGTCCTTGGCAAGGCAAGGATTGCCGCGGTCGGCGGCCATGGCGTACTGGGTTAAATCGTTGGTGCCAATGCTGACAAAATCCAGCAGCGGCAACATGGCCGGCAGGTTGAGCACCGCGGCCGGGGTTTCCACTACGATCCCGAGGCTGATATCGCCAAAGCCCTTTTCTTCATCATCCAACTCGCGTTTGCAGTCTTCTATCAGCGCCATGACTGCATCGAGCTCCTCCACCTGGGTCACCATGGGGAACATCAGCCGGATATGGCCGTGATTGGCGGCTCTGAGCACTGCCCGGAGCTGAGTTTTCAGCAGTGCCGGATTGGCGAGGGTATAGCGGATGCCGCGCATTCCCAGCGCCGGGTTGTCTTCTTTTGCCTGGCACAGGCAGGGCAGCTCTTTGTCGGCGCCCACGTCCAAAGTGCGGATGGTCAGCACCCGGCCTTCGAGGGCATGCAGGGCATCGCAATAAAGCTGATACTGGGTGCGCTCGTCTGGCAGGGTATCGCTGTGCATCAGCATAAATTCGGTTCGCAGCAAGCCAATACCATCGGCGCCAAGGCCTGCCACCTGCACTATGTCATTGAGATTACCTACGTTGGCGAGCAGGCTTACCTCATGGCCATCAGATGTCATGGCCGGACGGTCGCGAAAGGCGTTTAGTTTCTCCCGGGCGGCAGCGCTCTCGGCGGCGCGCCGCTCAAGTTCAGAGCGTACTTCGCTGGCGGGATTTTTAAATAAGGTGCCACTGTCACCATCGATTACCAAGGCGTCGCCATTAACAATGCCAAGCTCGCTGTAGGGGGTGCTCAGCAGTGCCGGCACGCCAGCGGCCCGGGCCAAAATAGCGGTATGGCTGGTAAGGCCGCCGGACTTGAGCACTATGCCGGCCACGTTCTCAAGCGGCAGGGTGGCAAATTCGGCAGGGGTGATATCTTCGGCGAGCAGAATGGTGGGCGCAGTGAGTTTGCCGGGCTCGGCGCCAATTTTGCCAAATACCGATTGAATAAGGCGCTTGCCCAAACAGCGCACATCGTCGGCGCGCTGGGCAAGGTAAGGGTCGTCCATGGCCTCTAGCTCGCTTGCCTGGTGGGCAAATACACGCTCAATAGAGACACAGGCGGAAAATTGCAGCTGGGTAATGGTGTCGACAATATGATCGCGAAGATCCGGGTCATCAAGATACAAGAGGTCGGCTTCGACCAGGGCGTGGGCTTCACTGTCGGGGGCGAGGGCATCGAGGCTGGTTTGCAGCTGCTCTTTCAGGCGCGCCAGGCCGTCATCGAGCCGCTTTACCTGCTGCGGCACCCGCTTGATGGGCAGCATCCGATAATCCAGCGGCTTGTGGCCGTGATTGAGATGCAGCGCTTCCCCAAAGGTAACACCGGGTTTGATGGCTATTCCGTTAACCTGCATAACTCCTCCCGACCCTTAGCTTAAGGTAACCAGCAGCGCCGAGACCTTTTCCACCGCTTCTTCGGCTTCGGGGCCCTGGGCGAATACCCGCACGCTAACCCCCTGATATAAGCCGAGGGTTTGCAGCTTGAACAGGCTTTTGGCACTGGCCTGTTTGCCATTGCACTCGACTATCACGTCACATCCAAACGACTTGGCTTCCTTAACCAGTAAGGCGGCAGGGCGGGTATGGATCCCATGGGGGGCTGTGATGGTGACGATTTTTTCGTACATGGCGTTGATTGTCCGGCAAAGAATGCGGCTATTGTCCACCAAGGCGGCGATGCAGGCAAGGCACTCGGGGGTTGGCTCAGGGTTGGCGCTCGGGATACTCGATGATTTGGTATCCGTTTTTCCTGAGGGCGGCCAGCGCCTGGGGTAATTTTTCCTTTTTCACCAGGATGTAATCGGTATCAAAGGTAGAAATGGCGAAAATGCTGATCTGCACATCCGCCAGTGTGGCCGAAATGCGCGACAAAATGCCGGTCATGGAGAAGCCAAGTGGCCCCAGCACTTCCAGACAAATCCAGTTGGGCTCGCACTCGAGGCTGTCAAGATCCATGTGGGATGGCACCACCACCGACAACTCTTCCCGGGTTTTACCGATAAAAAACATGTCCTGGGAGAAAACCTCAGCCGGGGGCGAAGCCTCGGGGCTGAAGCTGTGAATGGTGTAAAGCTCGGGATGAACTGCCAGAGTCAAGCGCACTGAGTATCTCCTGCTGTGTCCCGTTGAGTGGCCGGAAATCTTAGCCTAACACAAAATTTGCGCATAAAAAGAGGGACCTGAAAGATCCCTCATCGGCTTGCGTTGGGTGTCAGACTTTAAACTGACTCAGCGCCTTGGCCAGCGCGCCACTAATGGATTGCAGCGAGGAGGCGGCGCGGCTGTTGCTGTCACTGCTTTGTACCGACATCTGCATTTGCTCGGAGATATTGCTGATGTTGCGGTTTATCTCTTCGGTCACCAGCGACTGCTCTTCGGTGGCACTGGCAAGCTGGGTGTTCATGTCGTTGATATGGGCTATCAGCGACAAAATGGCATCCATGGCATCGCCAGCCTGACGGGCACGGCGTTGCAGGGTAACCGACAGTTCCTGATTGGCGCTGTTGGATTGGGTGACTTCACCGATGCCGGTTTGGATTTCTGAGATGATTTTCTGGATCTCGTTGGTGGAGTCCTGGGTGCGGTTGGCCAGCGCCCGCACTTCATCGGCTACCACCGCAAAGCCGCGGCCATGGGCACCGGCGCGGGCGGCTTCAATGGCTGCGTTCAGCGCCAGCAGGTTGGTTTGCTCGGCAATTGAGCGAATGACATCCAGAATGCTGCCAATCTGCCCGGATGCGGCGCTGAGGCGCGCTGTGGTTTGCTCGGCGGCCTTTAACTTGTCAACCAGCACCTCGGTTTGATGCACGGTTTGGCTCATCAGGCTTTGGCTGTCTTCGGCCTGCAACTGCACCTTGGAGGCTGAGTCGGCGGCCTGCTGGGTGTTTTGGGCCATTTCATGGCTGGTGGCCAGCATTTCATGAATGGCGGCGGCCACGCTTTCGGTTTCGCGGTGAATGCGCTCGCCACTTTGATTGGCGGTGGCCACCGCATGGGTGAGGGCGCTGGCATCTTCTGACAGCTCCGCGCCCATCGGCTTGATATCCTTGATAAGGAAACCGATTTTTTCGGCAAAGCGGTTAAAAGCGGCCGCAAGACGCGCCACTTCGTCCTTGCCGCGGGTATCGAGGCGGGCGCCCAGATCGCCATCGCCATCGGCGATGTCTTCCATGGCGGCGATGGCACGTTCCAACGGCGAGGTAATTGAATGATTCAGCGCCATGAATAGGGCAAACAGCGGCGTTGAAATGAGCATCATAATGATAAGGGTGTGCCAGATGGCGGTTTCCATGGCCTCATTGATATCAGCAACAAAGGCGCCGGTGATAACCGACCACTGCCAGGGGCTGTAAAACCGCGCTTCGGCAAGCTGCTCACCCTGCTTGCGGGTGTCCGGATTGATGGCATCCAGCGCCGCCGTGGCTTTACCGGCGCTGCGGGCCTTGGCAATGAGTTGTTGCAGTGCCTTGTCGGCAAGCTTATGGCCCTGAAGGTGCGACTGACCGCCGGCTGCCAGCACAGTACCGTCGGCATCGACCACCAGAAAGTAGCCACCATTACCGTAGTGGGCGAGGCTTAACAGCTCAGCCACTTCACGCTTGGCATCGTCCAGCTTGATATCACCCCGCTGCACCTGGGCATTATGGGCATCAATCAGCGACAGCGCTGTGTCCAGCTGGCCGTCGTTTTGCAACCATTTCTGGGTTTCAAGGTTGTTGTACTGCTCTTTGATATTGAAGGCGGCAAAACACACAGTGCCCAGCGCCGCGAGCGCCAACATCAGGATCAGCCGCTGCAAAATGGTGAACTTTCTGAGCAAGGAAATCATTGCCATCTCCGTAACAGGGGTAAGACCGCGGTGATTTTACCGTATAAGCTTGCATTTTCCCGGTTATGGGTTTGTAAAAAATCGGCGAAAAGTTGAATTCCGTGATCCAGGGCGGCGGCTTTCGTACGGTATAAAAATGTGAGCTGAGCCTGGTTCCTGCGTGGGAAATCAGCCTGTTACGGGCTAATTGTCGCCAAATTGAGCAATTGGCAGGCTAATCATTTGTTTAGACTTTGATTTATCGGCCATTTGTGCTCAAGATTAAGTAATCACAAGAAAAGGCGAACCAAGATGAGTGCAACCCAAACAGTAACTTCCGATGACATTCTGCTGAAGCTGTGCCACTCGGTGTCCCATGTGCTGTCCCACACCAGTGGCAGCCGGGTGACCCACGCAGCCATGGTACAAAACATCAGCCGGACTCGGCTTCGCCCCGATTTGGGCTGTTTCTCTATTTTCGATGGCGGCTTCTCCGGGCTGGTGGTGATTAACTTCTCCGCCGAAGCGGCCGTGGAAATTTACCGCCGTTACATGCTCAACATGGGGATGCCGGAGAGTGAACTGGCGTTCTCCCACACTTCCGATGAAGTGGGTAACGTGATGGGTGAGCTGATGAATCAAATCCTCGGCGACTTTATCAGTAAGGTTTCCAAGGAGCTGCAAACCTCCATCAGCCAAAGCCAGCCCAAGATGCTGACCATCAATAAAGAGCTGACCATCTCCATTGATGCCAACCTCGATGAGCCCATTGCCAGACGGGTATCGTTTCGCACCGAGAGCAACCACATCTTTTATCTTGAGTTCGCCATGGATAAGACAGAGTTTGTCAAAACCCAGGAATTTGAACTCGACGAAGAGTTTGACCCCGACTCACTGCTTGAAGAGCACGGCAACGGCAAGTCGCCCTGGTCGCAAATGGCCAGCAAGGGCATAGTGGCCGATGATGCTGACGATCTGCTCGATGAGCTTGGGATCTGAAGGCTGTTGCTATACAAGGGATTTTTGTTGAATTACCATGGAGTCGCCGCACCAACGTGGCGCGGCGGCCAGACGCCTCGGTGACTGGACCTTTGTGATAATAACAAGAATCCGGATATGGCAAACAAAGCGACCTCCATCGATATCGCCTACCGGGCCGGGGTTTCCCAGTCCACGGTGTCCCGCGCGCTGCGCGACAGCCCCCTTGTGAGTGAAGAGACCAAAGAGCGGATCAAAGCCATCGCCCGCGAGCTCAACTACAAGGTAGATAAAAACGCCAGTAACCTGCGCACCCAGAACAGCCACACGCTGGCGCTGCTGTTGTGTGAAGATCCCACCAATGATGACTCGCTCATCAATCCGTTTTTCCTGTCGATGCTGGGCTCCATTACCCGTGCCACGGCCAAGCAGGGCTACGACCTGCTGATCTCGTTTCAGCAGCTCTCAAGCGACTGGCACGCCGACTACGAAGACAGCAACAAGGCCGACGGTATCATACTGCTGGGCTATGGTGACTTTGTGGACTACGAGCACAAGCTGGAGCGGCTGTTATCGCAAAACACCCACTTTGTCATTTGGGGCGCTGAGCATAATAAATCCTCGGTGGCGTCGGTGGCCTGTGATAATCAGCAGGGCGGTTTGATTGCCACCGAGCACCTTATTTCCCTCGGCAGGCGCGAATTTGCCTTTTTGGGTGATGCCTCAAGCCACAGCCCCGAATTCCGTGACCGTTACCTTGGGCACGTACGGGCGCTGAAAAATGCCGGTCTTGCGGTGGATAAACGCCGTCAGGTGGATGCCATCAGCACCGAGAATGCCGGCTTTGAAGCCGCCAATATGCTGATCCGCAAGGGTGCACACTTTGATGCGATTTTCGCCGCCAGCGATCTGATTGCCGTCGGTGCCATTCGCGCCCTTAAAGAAGCGGGGCTCAGGGTGCCGGAAGATGTGGCCGTGGTAGGGTACGATGATATTCCGGTGGCGAGTTTTGCCAATCCGCCGCTGACCACCATCAAGCAAAATACCCAGCTTGCCGGTGAAATGCTGGTGGAGTCACTGCTTAAACTGATCCGCGGCGAAAAAGTACCGCCAAAACTCATTCCTACCAGTTTGGTGGTGCGAAAGTCCTGCGGCATCGACCTTTGACGCTTATCCGCTAGAACGATGAGGTAAACCATTGGTCTGTATTGAAAACTGCAGAGCTGTATTGAAAGCCACAGCGCTGTAATGAAAAACTGCAGCGTTAACAATAAAAAAAGGAGCCTGAAGGCTCCTTTTTTATTGCAATGGGTCTACTCGAGTAGACCGTTAGTTGGCAGGCTCTTTGGCAACACCAAAGCTGGCATCTGTTTTGAACGGGTAGCCATCCCACACAGCGCCATCGGTGACCGAGCGAACCAGTTTGACATACTCGGCATGGGTCCAGGCCAGCGGAGTGGCCGAGTTGGTGCCATCGCCGAGTTTGTATTGGAAACGGGTCGCATCGCCAATGCCGTCCCACACCTGCTCGGGCAACATGCCACCGGCGTTGGCAAAGGACTCCATCCCGGCAACATAGGTACTGACCAGGGCCTGGCGCGCTTCATCGCTGAGGGCCTTGCCATTTTGGGTTACCGCCGCCAATTCATAGTGGCCACGCTCGCCGGTGAAAAAAGGCCAGACACGGCCGCGCTGGTTGGGGCTGTTTTCACCTTTTTCAGCGTAGTTGGCACCGGTTTGGGTGTCTTCACCGTAGCCATCGTTGCCGTAGCGTCTGAAGCCGGGGAAGGAGTTGCCGCTGCGGGTCACAAAGTTGTATTTCACCCTCAGGTTGTCACTGAGGGATTCACTGTCCACCAATGCCAGGCTGTCGCGGATTAGCGGGTTATCGGCGCTGACAACGCCGTAGCGCACCAGCTCAAGGAAGCCGGCATCCAGCACTTCACGCTGATCCAGTCCTGGCCTGCCGTTGTTGTCGGCCAGTTTGGCGCTGCTGTTGGGGTCGCCATTGGGTGATAGACGCACTATGTAGGGATGCTCTGCCAGCAGGCCGTTGCTGGTCACCGTGAGTGATGATAGCTGCGCTGCGTAGTCGCGGGCGGCGTTTGCATAACCCGTGGCAGAGGGCTCATCACCTGCGTGACGTGCCAGCGCGGCGGCAGCATTCAGGCCTGTAATCACCGCCGCCATGGTGGAAGGGGAATAGCCTTCCTGCTCTTCCCAGCGCTCCTGCTGGGTTTTGGGCGGCGTGATGCTGCGCTTGTTCCAATCCAGGCTCACGGCGCCGCCGCTTACCAGAAAATCCGCTGCTGGTTTAAGCATATCCTGATACCAGCGACGGGCCTCATCATCGCTGAGCACGCCCGCTTGCCAGAGTTTCCAGCCGAGCATCACCGGCATGGCGGTTTGATCCAGCTGCACCGCGACCCATTCAATCTCGCCATCGACGTGGGTCTTTTGCAAAAACCAGCCAGGAACGCCTTCATAGCCAGCGAGGTTTGGCCCTGCCTGGATTTGCTGGAGGTACTCAAACGCAACCTTGGGAGTTTGGGTATCGCCCATGGCTAAAAATGCCATGGCGCACTGGTAAAAGTCCCGTGGCCAGACGGCTTTGTAACCTGTGCTTGGGGTGACTGCCGCAATGGTGTCGCCCCAGGGATTGGACAGGGATGCTATCAGGGCGCCGGCGTGGGTCTTGTCTTCCTGCGCTTTAAGCACCATGGCCGAGAGATTCAGCAGGCTGCCACCATCGGCAGTTTGCTGCGCCATGGCATTGAGTGCAGGCAGCGATTTAAGGTATTGGCGCCAGCCCGGGGTTTTGTCGTTCCCGGCAAAATCATCGGCAAGGGCATCGAAACCGGCGGCAAGGCTTTTCTTAGCGGTCTCATCTGCAAGGCTCGCGGCCGCATCGATACTGCTGGCCTTGCCAAAGCCGAGTACCACCTCAAAGCTCAGGGTGTCGCCCTTGTTCAGCGAAGCAAGCTCACCGGTCAGGGCAATGTTACCAACAGCGTTTGCCTCGTTGGCCGAGCCTTCAAAGGTTTGGCTGAAGCCGTTAAGGGCTGCGCCTTTTTGGATGCTTTCTACCCCGGCTGAGGCGCCTTCAAACCCAACCTGACGGGCCACGAAGGGCACGCTGGTACGAATGCTCATGGCACTGGTATCGGCTTTTGCGGCCATTCTGCCCTGGGCGGCAATAAAGCCTGTGTCCGACAGGTAGACGATGTCGTCGGCGCCGCCGTTATCCATTTGTGGATCGGCGTACAGATACGGGGTGATGCCATCGGCCATGGCCATGATAGTGACTTTCATCACCAGCGCGTCGCGGTGGGGGTCGGTAATCAGCTGCTTTTCAATCCGGTACTGACCATCTTTGTCGGTGTTTTCCAGCACCAGGGCCAGCGACTCAGGGCGTCCCTGGGCATCGGTATGCAGGTAGCGCTGGCTGTGGCTGGTGTCTTTGGCTTCAAAGTCGACGAAGTCTTTCCCTTTGATAATAAAAGACAGTTCCCGCAGCTGGGCATTATGAATAAGGCCGTACATGGTTTCGGTCAGCACGCCATTGGCGACAGAGAACCACACCCGGCTCAGCGGATTGGCATCGCTGCCCTGATACTTACCGTCGATATAGGGCTCATAACTGGTGCCGATACCGGTTTTGCCGGCAAAGGCCCAGGTTGGCGTGGCGCCGGGCGCGCCCGGGGCAATGCTCACAGTCACTGGGGCGGCGCTGCTGCCTTCAGGCTGCTTAGGGGCATTGTCGTTACAGCCTGCAGCGAGGGCGGCCACAACGGCGAAGGACAGGGCGCTCAGCGGTGTAGCTTTGCGCACGCCCAGGCGGGCATTGGGGCGTAAAAATGAGGTCATGGATGGCACGTGAATGTCTCCCGTTTTTTATTGGTATCAGGCGTTGTTGGACGGCGCGGTGCTTGGCAGGCGCAACATACACAGGGCAGCAATCACCATGGAGAGTCCGCCAACAATCAGGGCATAAATGGGCTCATTGGCGAACACCATTTTAAGGATGAATCCCAGCACGGTTGCAGCCAGCAGCTGTGGGATCACAATGAAGAAGTTAAAAATCCCCATGTAGGTTCCCATCTTGCCCGCAGGCAGGCTGGTGGACAGCAGGGCATAGGGCACCGATAAAATCGACGCCCAGGCAAATCCAACACCAATCATGGGCAGCCACAGCAAGCTGCCGTCTTTGATGATGAAAAAGCTCATCAGCGACAGACCGCCGAAGCAAAGGTTAATCATGTGTGCCGCGCGCAGGCCAAACACCATGCACATCAGCGGGATCACCATGGCGGCGAGCGCCGCAAAGCCGTTGTAGGCCGCAAACAGCACCCCAACCCAATCGGCGCCATCGTTGTAGGCCTTGGAAAGCACATCTGAGGTGCCGTAATGGAAAGAGGTCACCGCCGCAGTGGTGTAGATCCACATGGCAAAGAGCGCGAACCAGGAAAAAAACTGTACCCAGGCCAGGCGCTTCATGGCATCGGGCATATGGAAAAGGTCATCCACCACGGTGAACACCATGCCTTGCTTGCAGCGTGCCTGACAATTGGCTTCAGTCGCGCAGCGACTGACCACGCCAGCGCAGTAATATTGCAGCGGGCCAAAGGCAAATACCCCAAAGCCAAGAATATACAGCTGTTTATCAAGCGAGAGCGCGGCGGTCACAGCGGTAATCATAAGACCGCTAACTGACCAGATAAGGGCGCCACTGCGATACTGGGCAGCACTGCGGCTGTGCGCCTTATCGACTTGGTTACCCTCGGCATCGCCTTTCTCGAACGCGGCCATTTGCTCAGGGCTGTATTCACGGCTGGTAATTATGGTCCAACCTACCGCCAAAAACAGCACTACGCCACCAAGATAGAAGGAGTAGCGCACGGTATCGGCAATCTGGCCTTCGGGCGCGGTATTGGCCACACCGGCGTAGTTGGACAACAGATAGGGCAGCATGGAGGCCACCACAGCGCCTATGCCGATAAAAAAGCTTTGCATGGCAAAGCCTTTGGCACGCTGGTTTTCCGGCAGTTTATCGCCGACAAAGGCGCGAAAAGGCTCCATGGCGATATTGATAGAGGCGTCCATCACCCACAACATGCCGGCGGCAACCCACAGGTAGGGTGAATGGGGCATGACAAAAAGCGCCAGTGTGGTCAGCACGGCGCCAATTAAAAAGTAAGGTCTGCGACGGCCCAGACGGTTCCAGGTGTTATCGGAAAGGTGCCCCACGATGGGCTGCACCAAAAGGCCGGTGAGGGGGCCTGCAATCCACAGAATGGGAATGTCATCGATGCTGGCGCCCAGGGTTTGGAAAATTCGACTCACGTTGGCGTTTTGCAGGGCGAAGCCAAATTGAATGCCAAGGAAGCCAAAACACATATTGAAGATTTGCCAGAATGACAGCATGGGTTTCAGATGCGCGCTGGGCGGCTGGGTAAGGCTCGCCTCGGCGCTGTCAAAGGCGGTGGTCCGGGATGAATTCATAGGTGTCCTGCTTGTTGACCGGCAATGGCTGCGCTCTTTGGGAACGGCCTTGTCTGTTATTATTGGGCATTGATGCTGATGGGTACAGTTATGCTTTGGGATACAGGGCGTTAGTCGCCCGGGCTATGTTATGAATGCTTGATGAAAAAATCAGCGGCGAGAGCCTCCCTCAGACGCTCGCCGCCCAAGACCTTGTCCCTGTTTCGTGGAAGCGAAACCGGGAAGGTACTCCAAAGCCGGAAGGTCCATTCTTCCGTAACGACCCAGCCCCCAAGGGGGCTCATAATCAGCGTGTTCATCCTAAGTTGCACCAATGTGACTGACAACTCTCTACATACGTATTCATACCGGCGTAATAACCTTGGTGTAACACGCCTTTGCAGGCGGCAGGTAGCGGGCTTTCTCGCTTACTGACTGAATTTTATTTGATTTTGCCGTTTCTGCTTCAGGCTTGCAGTCAGGCCTGTTAAGCTGGTGTTGGCATTGCAGGGCGCAGCCATTGGGGCGCAGTCCATGCCAGGGACTCTTTATTGCCCAGAGCCCGTTCGCCCGGTACTTCGTCAACGCCGGTCTCCAAAACCTTTATCCGCGGCCTTTAGCCAAAGCGTTCAGCAGGGAGTTATTCGTGTACATTCCGCCAAAGTTACAACTCGACCAGGCGCAAGCCTGCGAACTCATCAAGCGTGAGCCGTTTGCGCTGCTGATTTCTGCCGAAGGCGGCATTGAAGCAAGCCACTTGCCGCTGATTTTAAGTGATTGTGGCACCAGACTTTATGGCCATATGGCCAGAGCCAATCCCCAGTGGCAGGAATTGGATGGCAAGTCGGTGTTGGCGGTATTTTCCGGGCCCCATGCCTACATAAGCCCCAGCTGGTACGCCAAAGGTCCGGCGGTGCCTACCTGGAACTACACCGCAGTGCAGGTAACAGGCCGGGTGACGCTGCTTGAGGGGGAGCAGGCCATGGACACCCTGATGCAAACAGTAAACCGCTTTGAGCCTGGACTGTTATCGGGCGCGCTGATGCCAACGGATTACGTGGCCAGGTTGAGCGCCGCCATCGTTGTTTTTGAAATCCAAATCGAAAAAATTGAAGGCAAAGCCAAGTTAGGGCAGCAACGTAAGCCCGACGATCAACAAGGGGTGACGGCCGGGCTTGAAGCCTCAACACATCGGGAGGCCAGCGCCTTGCTGGCAGAAATGTATCGGCTCAATCTGGGGCTTGGGCAAGACGAGAAAGCTTCTGAGTGAGAACCTGATCCTGAAAAAGAGCCTGATTCAGAGTGAGAGCCAGGCGGTCGCTGGCACTTCATACCACAAAAGTGGATAAAAAAAGAGCGGATCTGGGGTGGATCAGATCCGCTTTTTTCATGTTGGTGATAATTATTTTGAAGGCAGCTTGTAGACATTCACGCCCCAGGGCGCGAGTTCTTTGCCATTGGCCTCGCTTCGCTGCGGCAGACTTAGCAGCAGCTGCGGCTCGGCCTTGGCGCCATTAACATCGGCCTCGGGGCTTTTATCATTGCCATTTGCATGCGCCTTGGCCAGGAGTTCAATCTTGGCGAACGGATTGGCAGGATTAGCGATGTTGGTGACTTCTGAATCAGAAAAGTTGGCCAAAATCAGATAGTCACCGCGGCGTATGCTCAGATAATTGTGGATGCTAACCTTGCCATTAACCATGTTTGCGCCTTGATGTGTCGTCAGTTGGGCACCCGGCGTGGCCTTTATGTTGGGCGCCAGCGCGAGCAGGGCGCGATAGTCAGCCCGCAGTGCCAGTTCCTGTGGCTGGCTGTGGCTGCCAAACCCGCCCCGGGGATCGGTTTTTAAGTACCTTGCCATGGCCGGTGCAGCCACATAATCGAAAATACTGGTGCGGCTTGGCTTACCAAATCCGCCGGTTTCACTGCCGTCTTCCCCGAGGGTTTGGCCGAAATACAGCATAAAGGGGCCGTCGGTCGCAAGCGTTGAAACCGCCAGTGCGGGCAAGGCTTTTTGCGCATCACCGAGGAACTCGGGGCTGGCAATACGCTGCTCGTCGTGATTTTCCAGGAAATGCAGCATATGGGGCGCATAACGGCTTATTTCTCTGAGCCTCTGCTGGATGAGACCTATGGGCGCCTTACCCTGACTGACGGCCTTTAAGGTGTCGTACAGGCCGACCTTGTCGTACAGCAGATCTAACTTGCCAAAGCCGATGAAATAGGGATACAGCTTGGGGTTGTACACTTCGGCAATCAGCAGTGCATCGCTGCGTTTGGCCTTGATGTCGCTGGCAAGGAAGCTCCAAAAGGCCACAGGTACCATTTCTGCCATATCGAACCGAAAACCATCGACCCCTAAATCGAGCCAGAAACGGCTGATATCGCGCATCTTAAGCCAGGTATCGGGCAAATCGGTCTGGCGCGCCCAAAAGGCCTGATGCTGCGCAATTGGGGCGAAGGCAAGTGCGTCAGCCAGCGCCGGGAAGTGGGGGGTGCCATCTTGTGCCACACCATAGTTAAGCTTCACTGTTTCATACCAGTCATCTGGCTTGGGGGCGTTCAACCCTGGCTGGTTGGCCTGTTGCTGCTTGGCGCTTGAGCCATTGCCGGTCCATTTGGCTGGTTTTTCCGCAAAGCGGCCATCCTGAGCAGCGCCTACAGCGTCAAGGTTTGAGGCAGGTGGCCTGTTTGTGTCCTGGGGGACCAGAAAGTCGCTGCCGGGCACATAGTAAAAATTATTGTGTTTATCGAACACGACCGAGGTGATGTCCCGTGCGCCAAAGTCTTCAACGCCTTCGGGGGCGCTGATGGAGCGGTAACGGCGCGCCACATGGTTGGGCACTATATCGATAATCACCTTAAGGCCTGCAGCGTGGGTGCGCTCAATCAGGGCTTTGAATTCATCCAGGCGTTTTGCAGGGTCGAGCGCCAGATCCGGATTGACGTTGTAGTAGTCGCGAATGGCGTAAGGTGAGCCAGCGATGCCCTTGACCACATCGGCATCGTCTTTATCTATGCCATAGGCGCTGTAGTCGGTGAGCGACGCATGGTGCAGCACCCCTGTGTACCACACGTGGGTCACACCCAAATCGGCGATATCGGCCAGCACGGAATCGTTGATATCGGCAAACTTGCCGCTGCCGTTTTCTTCGATGCTGCCCCAGGGCTTGTTGGTCAGATTTTGATTGCCAAACACCCGTGGCAGCAGCTGGTATATCAGCGGCGCCGGGGTTTGCAGGCTGTCGGGCGCGGTTGCCGCGCTGATATCTGAGTTCAGCTCCAGCTTCTCGGCGGCAAGGCTGTGAAGTGGCAGCAGGCCAGCAAGCGAAAGCAGCGGCGCTGCGATAGCCCTGATGCGTCGCTTAAACCGAAAAGGGCGTGCTGCATGGGCTGAGATGACGAAATCCATGGCCATTAAAACTCCAGTAAGGTCACAGGGGCCGACACATCCAGTGTGGCCGGCAGGCTAAAGCGCTTATCTTGCAATACATCAGTCACCTCGCCGGCAATGGGCAGGAAATCGGCGAAGCGGTGCATATCCAGCGCTGTGGTCTCTTTGTTTTTATTGAAAATGACCATCAGGTTTTTACTGATGATTTCGGGCGCGTCGGACGCCGGATTTTTGCCAGCAGCGTTTGCAGCCGTTGTGCTGTCAGACCCTTGATGGTGGGGAGCGAGGCGCAGCTGCACATAAATGCCATTTTCCGGCACAAAGTGTACCAGTCTGCCCTTGTGGATAGCCTCGCTCGTTTTGCGGTAATGCAATAGGGCGCGGGTGAAGGCAAAGGCTTCTTTGGCCTCCGCAGCCATGGCGTTAATCTCTTTTTGCCCAAAGGCTTGCTGTGTGAAACCCGGCATATCGGCGCGCACGGCGCCATCGTTGCGGCCCTCAACCGGACTTTGCATGGCAAACTCGGTGCCATAGAAAATCTGAGGTATCCGATTGGACAGCAGCACATAGGCAAGCGCCAGCTTGAACTTGTGCATGTCGCATCCAAGCAGGCTGTAAAGACGATTGGTATCGTGGTTGCCTTCAAACAGCACCAGATTTTGGGCACTGGGGTAGAGCTTGTCGTTGGCCAGAGCCTCGTAGAGCCGAATAAGGCCGCTGCCCCAGCTTTCGTCCTCATTTACCGCCTGCAGCAGGGTTTCGTAAAGGGGGAAATCCATCAGCCCCGGCAGTTCGCTGTCATAGCCATCCGGGTTTTGCTTTCCGGCCTGCCAGTAGCTGACCACCACAGGGTTACTGCTCCATTCTTCACCCACCATGTTCAACTTGGGGTATTCGGCGAGTACCGCATGGGAAAAGGCCTTCAAGAACGTTTTGTCTGAGTAAGACCAGGTGTCGATACGAAGGCCACTGAGACGGGCAGTTTCAATCCACCAGAGGGTGTTTTGGATAAGATATCGCGCCAGATGCGGATTGCGCTGATTCAGATCGGGCATCGACTCCACAAACCAGCCATCGGCAAAGGCTGCGGCATCTGCGGGGGCAGCATAAGGGTCCTGAACTGCGGTGCGCCTGTGGCTGGTGTGCTGTGACTGGGGATTAACCCAATCGGCAAAGGGCAAGTCCTGCATCCAGGGGTGGCCTGAGCCGATGTGATTGAGCACCACATCCATGATAAGTCCCATGCCAGCCTTGCTGGCATTGAGGCCAAGCGCTGCATAATCATCATTGCTGCCAAAGCGCGGATCGATTTGGTAGTGATTGGTGATGGAATAGCCATGGTAAGAGTATTCGTTCTGGGCATTTTCCAGCAGTGGGTTTATCCAAAGCTGGGTGACCCCAAGGTCGTTAAGATAATCGAGTCTGCTCGCTATTCCGGCCAGATCGCCCCCGTGGCGGCCGCCATCAAAATCGGGCCTGGCGCGATCGGCATAGCCCGCCACATTGTCGTTACCGGTATCGCCGTTGGCGAACCTGTCCGGCGTGATGAGATAAATCACGTCCTTATTGGAATACCCCTGATGCGCCGGGCTTAAGTTACGTTCATCGAGGCGGTAGGGAAGGCTGATGGTATCGCCCTGTTTGGCGATGTTCAGGGTGAAAGTGCCGGGCTGCGCTTTGGAGACATCCAGGGTCACAAACAGGTAGTTGGGGCTGTCGGCAGCTTGTGTGCTTACTATGCTTACGCCCAGGGCTTGGCCGCTGTTTTCAATACTGACCTGCGCGCCTTGCAGATTTTTACCCTGGAGCATCAGCTCAAGAGTGGGCGTTTGCATCCCAGCCCACCAGTTTGGCGGTGACACCTGGATTTGGCTGTTGCTCTGGAGTGCCTTGGGGGAGACGTCGAGCATTGGGGCGTCTTCGCAGGCGGATAACAGCAACAGCATCAGGCTGCTGACAACAAGGCGCCTTGGAAAGGTGACTGCGGACCTGGGGGCTAAGGTGCTGCCCGGGGAAAAACTAACGTTGACCATAATTCATATCCTTTCAGCGAGACAGTTTAGCTAAAAACTCACTGTGAAGTGGTAGCGATGAGAGCGCGCGCTGCTGAATTTTATGTATATTTTCAAGATATTCGGCAAGCTCAGGCCCCGGCACTGTATCAGCTATCGGGGCGTGGCTTATCGGTACCAATCCTTGCCCCAACAGCACCTGTTGCCAGGCAAGGGCAGAGAAGAGTTCATCCGAGTGGCGCTCCAGGCTGCCGTTTTCGGCAAAAAGCGCCATCCGGCGGGCCAGGCTTTCGGGCAATGTCAGCGCCGCCCGGGCGCGCCAGAAGGGCTCATCCCGCCGGTTCAGCACATAGTGAAGCAGGATAAAGTCCCGAATTTCTTCAAATTCTTGCTGTGATGCGCGATTAAAGCCGTCGCGGCTGGCCTTGAAATCACTGCTGGCGGGGAAGAAGCGCACCAACTGCAGCAGCGCCGATTGCACCAGATGGATGCTGGTGCTCTCCAGCGGCTCCAGAAAGCCGCTGGACAGGCCAATGGCGACACAGTTACCGGCCCACTGCTGTTTACGCCTGCCGGTGGTAAAACGGATGCGCCTTGGCTCGCCAAGTGGCTTGCCATCCAGGCTTGCAAGCAGCCTGGCTTCGGCCTCATCGTCTGAGATGAACTCGCTGGAGTAGACTACGCCATTGCCGGTGCGATGATTGAGCGGGATCCGCCAGCGCCAGCCAGCTTCAAAGGCAATTGATTGGGTGTAAGGGGTCAGTGGCTCGGTGCGCTCAGAAGGCACGGCTATGGCGCGGTTGCAGGGCAGCAGCGCGCTATAGTCATCAAAACCTGCACCCAGCGCCTCTTCAATCAGCAGCGCCTTCATGCCGGAGCAATCGATGTAAAAATCGGCGCTGAGCACCTCACCGTTTGTTAAGCTGACCGAGGCGATGCGCCGCTCGTGATGGCTGTGCTCAAGATCCACCGAGGCGATATGACCCTCGATGTGGGTCACGCCGCGCGCCGTGCTGTAGTCCTTAAGGAAGGCGCCATAGAGCCCGGCATCAAAGTGGTAGGCGTGGGTGAGGCCGGAAAGCGGCGTGCCATGAATCTGCGCCATTGGCGCGAAGCGATTGGCCTTGGCGGCCTGGCTGTTGAGTGAGTAGCGCCAGAAGTCGCTCGCCGGGTTGGCACTATTGCCGGTATCGCCACTGCCAAGAAAGCGTTTCAGCCACAGCTGATGAAAGGGGATAAGCCCCAGATCTTTGCCCATGGCGCCAAAGGCATGCATGTAGCAGCTGTGTTTGTCGCCCCAGCCCTGAAATTCGATCCCCAGCTTGATGCTGCCCTGGGTGTGGCGCAAAAACTCGGCTTCGTCGATGCCAAGGGCCTGATTAAACAGCGTCAGCGGCGGAATGCTCGCCTCGCCAACCCCAATGGTGCCGACTTCGCTGGACTCCACCAGGGTGATTGCAAGCCTGCCTTTAAAAACTCTGGCCAGCAGGGCGGCGCTCATCCAGCCGGCGCTGCCTCCACCAACAATCAGTACCGAGGTAATGGCGCTGTGCTTTTCTGTCATCTGCTTTCCCCCTTGCAGCCATCGCAATGTTAACTGAACGTTATCAGGCAATGGCGGATAAAAAAATGCCCTCACCGAAGGCGAGGGCAATCAGGGAGCCGCGTGGCTTAGAACTTGTAGTTCACGCCCAGCATAAAGTTGCGGCCATAGTTCTGGTAATCACGCACGAAGCGCTTGTCATCGCCGAAGTAGGAGATGAACGGCTCGTTGGTGAGGTTGTTTACCTGCAGCAGCACAGACAGGCCGTACAGTGCATCGATACCACTCTCAGAGAAGTCGTAACCAATCTGCGCGTCCACTACGGTTTCGGCCATGATGTTCACGTTTTCGCGCTGCAGACTGATCTTGGTCACTTCACCGAGGAAGTCTGAGCGGTAGCGTGAGCTGACTCGTGCCTGGAAGCCACTGTTTTCATAGTACATGGTGGCGTTGAAGGTCTTCTCAGACAGGCCGGGCAGTGTGGTTGGCTCTGAATCGGCGGTTTCTTTCACCTCGCTTTCGTTGTAGGTACCGCTCAGGTACACACCGAAGCCTTCCATTGCCGGGGCAAAGTAGCCGAAGTCCAGCTGCACAGTGGCTTCGATACCGCGGATATAGCCGCCGTTACCGTTTTGAGGCTGGGTAACGTTACCGATTGGGTTGCCTGGTACGTCAGGGAAGACTTCACCGAAGTTGAAGTTGCTTTGCTGATCGAAAATGTAGTTTTCCAGATCCTTGTAGAACATGGCCACCGAGAAGTAACCCTGATCGGCAAAGTAGTTCTCGTAGCTGATGTCGTACTGGCGGGCCAGCCAAGGACGCAGCATAGGGTTACCGGCGCCGCCGCTCCAGTTCACGCCATCGGTTGGATTGGCGTTGTAGCTGAAGTTGACGTTGGCATTCATCTTGTCCATGCGGGCACGGGTCAGGGTACGGGCGGCCGCAAGGCGCACCACCTGATCTTCGGCCACTTCCAGAGTCAGGTTCATGCTTGGCAGCCACTCAAGGTAGCTGTCGCCGGCATTGATTGGGGTTTTCACCACTGAGCCTGAATCAACAGTTGCCACTGTGCCGTCGGAGCTCTGATCGGTGTGCACTGCCTGCACCCCGAAGTTACCGGTCAGCGGCAGACCGCCGATTTCGGTTTCCATGTTGGCCATCACGAAGGCGGTGGTGACTTCTTCGTACACCTTCCAGGAGTTGGTGGCGCGGCTCAAGTCCACGGTATCGGCGTTGGTTTCGATGTAGTTGCCATCGTTGTAGAACGCCAGTGAGTCGTAGCTCAGCATGTCACCCATGCCGAAGAATTCCAGCGAGGTTGGGTCCAGCAGGTACTTTTCAGGCACAGTGAGCATGTCTGGGTACTGTTTCAGGGTGAGGTAGAAGCCCTGATCCAGCTTGCTCTTTTCACGTTCGGTGTAGTTTACGCCAAACTCGATGCTGCGCACGGCGCCGTCATCGAAGGTGTATTCGGCGGCAAGACGTATCGATTTCAGTTCATCATCGATTTCTGGCTTGTTGATAAAGCCGTCCTGACTGTCGGTGCCGATGGGGTTACCCCAGCTGAAGGCGCCGCCCAGCTTGATCAGCGCCGGATCGGCGTAATCCAGATTGTGGCTGAACTGATAACGGCCATCGCCATCGTACATGAAGCCCAGGGTATCGGTGGCGCCATTGCCATTACCACGGCCAGTGCCGCTGTAGCTTTCCATACCTATGTCGGTACGGCTGGCACGGGAGAGGGCGATATCGGCTTCAACTGCCCAGTTGTTGTTGATTTGATACTGGTTATTCCAACCGATAGACAGGGCATCGGCGTCGCGGGTGTTAACGTCGTTACGTACAACCACACCGGCATCGTTGATAACGCCTTCGGTTACCAGACCATCGGCAGAGGTGGTGGCGGTGATGCCGGTGTTACCCCAGCCTGCACCCCACTGACCGGGAATTTCGATACCGCGCAGCAGCTGCTGATCTTTAAATTTGGAATAGTAGAGGTCGAACAGGCTGTGGAACTTATCGTTTGGTTGATACTCAACCACGGCCAGTACACCGTCACGCTCGAGTTCGCTTGAGCGTACGAATGGCTTGGCGCCGCCCAGTACTTTGGGGTTGTTGGCATCATAGTCCAGCTCTGGGTAACCCCAGGCCTGCCAGCGCTCTTCCTGGTTGGGTGAACTCATGCGGGCATAACCCACGGCTACACCCAAGGTGTCGTCCAGGAACTGATCCACATAAGAGAAGTTGAAGCGGTAGCCCTTGTCGGTGCTGTCGCTGTTAAGGGCGCCCAAATCGTTATATTCACCACGGGCACCGACGACGAATGTCTGTTCGCCATGGGCGAGGGGACTGATGGTACGCATATCGACGGTACCACCAATGGACTGCGCCATCAGGGTTGCATCCGGGGTCTTGTAGACCACCACCTGATCGAGCAGTTCTGAAGGATATTGGTCAAATTCAACGCCACGGTTGTCGTTTACCGACGCTTGTTCACGGCCATTAAGAGTCGCTGTGGTGAAATCCGGGCCCAGACCGCGGATAGAAATCACGTTGGCGCGGCCATCGAGACGCTGAGCGGCAACGCCGGGCAGGCGGGCCAGAGATTCAGCGATACTCACATCCGGCAGCTTACCGATATCTTCGCTGGAAATGGCTTCCACCACAGAGGAGTTGGCCATTTTGGTGGCCTGGGACTCTTGCAGTGAGCGGCGGATACCTGTTACCTGGATGACCTCAATCGGCTCTTCATTGGCAGTTTGTGTCTTGGCAGCTTCTTCGGCGCCATAGCTTGACATGCTTGCGCCGGCGGCAATAAGCGCCAGGGTGAGCACACTTGGTTTAAATTGCATCATTCATCTTTCCCCTTTGTGTCGCCGGGCCTAGGGTGCCTGCGAACCTGAAGTGTTGGGACAACAGTCTTTGTTTATTGGTGTTATTGGGCATCCAAGCACTTAATTGACTGCATAAGAGCTGTTTTTATGACCAACATGTTGCGCAACGGTGAAGATACTACTCCCGCCTTATTTGGCTTCACAACCGAGTGCATACGTATTCAAAGACTGCCCCCGGGGTTAGCCACTGCATCAAGGGGCTGGTCTCAACAAGCGATTAACAAATCGCCTGATGTCTAACATGATGATAATTATAGATTAATAATGTCAGGTTTGCTGTGGCCGTACGCATCGATACTGTGCATACGTATGCAGGTGTATTGCTGGGGGTTTTGCTTGTCACGTATCCTCCATGCAACATGAAACCGAGTCAGCCACGCTTACCAAAAGGCAACAATCGGCCAACAGGCAAGTGGGGTAAAAGCCGTAAGGGCTTCAATAAGAAGAAAGAAAAGGGGCGAGAATGAGCAATACTCCCTGGTGGCGCGGCGCTGCCATTTATCAGATTTATCCGCGCAGCCTGCAGGATACCAACGGCGACGGCATTGGCGATCTGAAAGGGATCATCCAGCGCCTGGATTACATCGCCAGCCTGAATGTGGATGCCATCTGGATCTCGCCTTTCTTCCGCTCGCCGATGAAGGACTTTGGCTACGACATCAGTGACTACCTGGATGTCGACCCCATGTTCGGCACCATGGCCGACTTCGATGAACTGATTGCCAAGGCGCACTCACTTGGCCTGAAAGTGGTTATCGACCAGGTATTAAGCCATACCTCTGATGAACACGCCTGGTTTGCCGAGAGCCGCCAGAGCCGAGATAATCCCAAGGCCGACTGGTATGTGTGGGCCGATCCCCGCGAAGACGGCACGGCGCCCAACAACTGGCTGGCCATTTTCGGTGGCTGCGCCTGGGAGTGGGAACCAAGACGCCAGCAGTACTATCTGCATAACTTCCTTAAAAGCCAGCCCGATCTTAATTTCCATTGTGAAGCCGTGCGCCGCGCCGTGCTCGATAACGTCGAGTTCTGGCTCAAAAAGGGCGTGGATGGTTTCCGTCTCGATGCCATCACTTTCTGCTTCCATGACGCCGAGCTTCGCGACAATCCCGCCAAACCCGCTGACAAGCGTCAGGGCCGGGGCTTCTCGGAAGACAATCCTTACGCCTATCAGTACCACTGGTACAACAATGAACGCCCCGAAACCCTTGGCTTTATTGAAGATTTGCGCGCCCTGATTGACCGCTATCCGGGCACAGTGACCTTAGGCGAAGTCTCAAGCGAAGACTCCCTCGCCACCATGGCCGAGTACACCAAGGGCGATAACCGCCTGCACATGGCCTACAGCTTTGAGCTGCTCACCAAAGATTACAGCGCCGCTTATATCCGCAGCACAGTGGAAGCTCTGGAAAATGCCATTGGCGACGGCTGGCCGTGCTGGGCCATTGGTAACCACGATGTGGAGCGGGTATTGAGCCGCTGGGGTCAGGGCAAGGGTACACCGCAAATGGCAAAAATGGTGTCGGCGCTGCTCGGCAGTCTTCGCGGCAGCCTGTGTGTGTATCAGGGCGAGGAGCTTGGTTTGACCGAAGCCGAGATCCCCTTCGATGCGCTGCAAGACCCATTCGGCATCGCCTTCTGGCCAAACTTCAAAGGTCGTGATGGTTGCCGTACTCCCATGCCATGGCAAAGTGAAGGGGAGTTTATGGGGTTTGGCGAAAGCTCTCCCTGGTTGCCTTTGCCGGAAAATCATCGCAGTTTAAGTGTGGCAAGCCAGGAAAAGCTGGCTGATTCCATCCTGAATCAGTTCCGCCGCTTTATGGCATGGCGCAGCACCCAGCCCGCCTTGGTGGGTGGTGACATTAAATTTATTGACACCAAAGAGCCGATATTGGCGTTTGAAAGGCGCCTTGGTGACGAAATTGTGCTTTGTGCCTTCAATTTATCTGATGATAAGCAGACGCAGCAATTGCGCGCTTACAGCACGGCCACCGAGCTCAGGGGCCATGGCCTTGGCGGCGCTGCACTCATGACTGATGGCAATTCCGGAGGCCTTCAGGTGGCGTTTGACGGCTATGGCGCAATCTTCTTATCGGTGAAGGCCGATGAGCAGGCCTGACGTTTAGCTGATAGCTATGTTGCGACAGCGGCCTTGTGAAACAGCCGCTTGTAACGGCTGATGCGACCTAAAGCCCCCCAATGATTGGCATCTAAAAGCCGTTATTGATAACCGCATAATGATAATAAGATTAAGGAGAACACTATGGCGTCCGGCGCTCCCGTTTCAATTCCTCCAGGGCCTTCAGGGGCCCAGGGGCAAGAGACCCATGGCAAATTCGGTTTTGCTCTGGCCTCGCTTACCACACTGTTCTTTATGTGGGGCTTTATTACCTGCCTGAACGACATTCTTATTCCGCATTTAAAGGCGGTATTTAACTTAAATTACGCCCAGGCAATGCTTATCCAGTTTTGCTTCTTTGGCGCCTACTTTTTGGTGTCGGTGCCTGCCGGGGCGCTGGTCAAGCGGGTGGGTTACCAAAAAGGTATTGTTGTGGGGCTGCTGACCGCCGCCCTCGGCTGCGGTCTTTTCTACCCGGCGGCGGTGTCGGCCACCTATGGGGTGTTTCTGGGGGCGCTGTTTGTGCTTGCCAGCGGCATTACCGTGCTGCAGGTGGCGGCAAACCCCTATGTAACGGCCCTTGGGCCGGTGGAAACCGCATCAAGCCGCTTAACCCTTACCCAGGCTTTTAACTCGCTTGGCACCACTATCGCACCCGCCTTTGGCTCGGTGCTGATTTTGTCGGTAGCCGCAGGCGCCTCTGCGCAGGCAGAAGCCGAAGCGGTCAAGCTGCCATATCTGCTGCTTTGCGGCATGCTGGTGGTGCTGGCACTGGTGTTTGCACTGCTGAAGCTGCCCCATATTCAGGGCCAGGAAGATGAAACCCTGGAGGGGGACGCAACAAAACCTGTCTCGGCGTTAAGCCATCGTCATCTGCTGCTGGGCGCCATCGGGATTTTTGTCTACGTGGGCGGCGAAGTAGCCATTGGCAGTCTGCTGGTGAACTTCCTCGGTCAGCCCCATGTGGCGGCGATGGAAGAAGCACAGGCGGCGCACTACATTGCCTTTTACTGGGGCGGCGCCATGGTAGGCCGCTTTATCGGCGCGGCGGTAATGCAAAAGGTGCCAGCGGGTAAAGTGCTGAGATTCAATGCCTTTATGGCCGCGCTGCTGGTGGTGGTCGCCGTGATGAGTGAAGGCGCCGTGGCCATGTGGGCGATTCTGGCGGTGGGGCTGTTTAACTCCATTATGTTCCCGACTATTTTCAGTCTGGCGCTGAAAAACCTTGGCCCGGCAACGGCGCAGGGCAGCGGTATCCTGTGTCTGGCCATTGTCGGCGGCGCCATAGTGCCACTGGCGCAGGGGCTGATTGCCGATGCGGCAGGGCTGTCGGTGTCCTTCCTGCTGCCGGTGCTGTGCTATGCCTATATCCTGTTTTATGGCCTTAAGGGCTCAGAGGTAAAAGCCGGGTAAGCCTTGCTTTAAAGCTGGCATCAAGCCTAACCAAAAGCGCACCCCGGGTGCGCTTTTTCGTGAAGGAGAGGCGGCTTAAACTCTGTGCTGGCTGAAAGCGGCCAACTTTTTCATGGGCAATCGGCGTTTAATGCTTAAGCTTCCTTGCCTGCGCTGCCAATAACTCCTATGATCTCGCGGTTTTTTCTTCTCTGGAATTGCCCCTATGCTCAAATCGCCTTTATCTCCGTCTTCCACCGAGCTTGTTCTCGGGATCCTCGATTTGGTGCTCAATGGGGGATCGCCCCTGGACAGGGCCTATTCACGCCATTTCTCCGGTTTAAAACTTGCCAGCGAAGAGCAGGCGCGCATCGCCACTGTAACCGGTGACTTGCTGCGCCGCCTGAACCTGTATTGCTATTTGGCCGACGTCGAACCCGGACGTATTGAGCGTGAAGGTTCGCGGCTTATCAATGCCTGGCACCTGTTTCATGGTTTGCCAACGCCCAAGCTTCAGTATTCACTGGCGGTGGATGAGAGCGGCTTTAATGAGCGCCTTAGCCATGCCAAGACCCAAAGCGCGCTTTGGGACGGCTGCCCCGACTGGCTGGATAAACTTGGCGAACGTGAGCTTGGCGATGCCTGGGCCGCCGAGCGGGCAGCATTGAAAGCGGCGCCAAAACGCTACCTTAGAACCAACTTACTCAAGTGCGATCGCGATGCCCTGGCCAGCCGTCTGGCAGGCGAAGGCGTGAGCACCGAGCCTGTTGCGGGAGTTGACAGTGCACTTGAAGTGACCTCGGACTCGGCGCTGTTTCGCACTCAATCCTTTGCCGATGGCTGGTTTGAGCAGCAGGACGCCGGATCGCAAAAGGTGGCCGCAGCGCTGGATGTTAAACCTGGAATGCGGGTGATTGACGCCTGCGCCGGTGCCGGTGGTAAAACTTTGCACCTTGCCGCCATGATGGCTGGCAAGGGCAGGCTGCTTGCCATGGATGTGGAGCAGTGGAAACTCGATAACCTCAAAGAGCGTGCCCGCCGCGCCGCTGCCCACAACGTGGAAACCCGTCTGATCGCAGGTTCCAAGACCATCAAACGTCTTAAGCTGTCTGCCGACAGGGTACTGCTGGACGTGCCTTGCTCTGGCCTTGGGGTGCTTAAGCGCAATCCCGACGCCAAGTGGCGCGACACCGAAGAGCGACTGCCCGTATTGATGGAGCTTCAGGCCCACATTCTTGGCAGCTACAGCCGTATGGTAAAGGTGGGCGGCATGCTGGTATACGCCACGTGCTCCATCATGCCCTGTGAAAACCGCGGTCAGGTGGATGCGTTTTTGGCCGCCAATCCCAACTTCCGCTTGCTGGATGATGAAAACATCACCCCGGCCAACTCCGGGTTTGACGGCTTTTACCTTGCCAGACTCGAGCGGATCGCCGAGTAAGCACACTTAGACCGGCATTCGGGTTGAAATTCGTTTAATCAGTTTGTATACAGAATGTAGTAACGGGCGTCGGAGTTGGGCATGGGCCGGGAAATGGAAGATCGCGGATTTGAAGTCTTGGGGTATGGCAGCATTTTGGCCATGGTTCTCGAGCACCGGCCTTTATCCGAGGTACTTCGTGCACTGACTGCCCTGATTGAATCCCAGACCCAGGGCACAGTCGCGTCTGTTTTGCTGCTAAGCGAAGACGGTAAGCGGCTGCTCAATGGCGCCGCTCCTCATTTGCCCGCCGAGTTCAATCGTATCGTCCACGGTGTTGAAATCGGCATGGGCGTTGGCTCCTGCGGCACCGCTGCTTACCTTGGTGAGCGGGTGGTGGTGAGCGATATCTCCACCCACGAATACTGGCTGCCCTACAATGCCTTACCCTTGGCTGCCGGGCTTAAATCCTGTTGGTCTGAACCGATAAAGTCTGTCTCCGGCAAGGTGATAGGCACCTTCGCGCTTTATCACGACAGCATTAAAAGCCCTACCGAGAACGAGCTGCAATTTATCTCCCAGGCCGGCAAACTCGCCGCGCTGGCGATTGAGCGCAGTCGCGATCAGCGCTATCTCAAGCTGGTTGAAATGGTATTCAACAGCATGCCGATGGCCTTTGTTATCACCGACGATCGCGCCCAGATCCTGTATAAAAACCCGGGCTTTAGCGCCTGGTTTGCCAATCTTTCCCATTTCGACCCAGAAGCGCTGCTGTGCGCCGCGCAGCCTGGCGGCCTGATTGCCCTGCGTGAGGCGCTGGCATCGGGCTGCAGCTTCAGCGGCGAGTTTGAGGCCGAGGTCCTGGGGGGCGATCGCCGTCAGCTTGAGCTGCAGGTGACTCCCATCGACGATCCCCAGGGGGAAGGCGCCATCTATGGCTGGCTGCTCACGGATGTGTCGGAGCGGAAAGCTGCCGCCAATGTAATTGAATATCAGGCCAATTTTGACGCGCTCACCGGCCTTGCCAATCGCTTTCAGTTGTTTTCTTGCCTGAATAAGGCCTGTGAGCGAAGCGAAGGCTTTACCCTGATGCTGATGGATGTGGACAGATTCAAGCAGGTGAACGATAGCCTTGGCCACGACACCGGCGATGAACTGCTCAAAGCCGTGGCACGCAGGCTTGAGGCCTTATTGCCCGAAAGCGCGATTTTATCCCGCCTCGGCGGGGATGAATTTGCACTGTATCTGCCCCAAGCGCCGCTCGATGTTGGCCACAGCGTGGCGCAGCGTCTGGTGGACTCCATGGCCATGCCCTTTGATATCAAGGGGTGTCGGCTCTACAGCGGCATCAGCCTTGGGCTGACCCGCTACCCGGAAGACGGGCTGCAACTTGAGCAGCTGCTGTCCGGCGCCGATCAGGCGATGTACAGTGCCAAGGCCGCCGGGCGTAACACCTGGCGCGACTTTACTCCCCGGATGCAGCAGGATGCCAACCGTGAGGCACGGCTTGCCGGCGCGCTCAAAGAAGCGGTGGCCAAAGAGGCGCTCACCCTGGTGTATCAGCCCATTGTGGAGATGGAGCAGCACAGAATCGTTGCCGTTGAAGCCTTACTGCGCTGGGAGCACGAAGGCGAAATGATTTCGCCGATGGAGTTTATCCCACTGGCAGAAAGCTCAGGGCTGATTGTGGAGCTGGACAGCTGGGTTCGAAGCCAGGCGCTGGCGCTTATTCGCCGCCTGCGTGAGATGGGTTTACCAATAAAAATTTCGGTCAATGTCTCCAGTTTTGAGCTCTGGTCGACGCCATTGCAGCAGCGCTTTGTGGAAGGCTTGTCTGAGGCTGTATCTGAACCTCTGAATGCTGAAGCCAGCCAAGGCCATGCAACTCACACAAACCCCGCACACGCCAAGCCGCTCGATGGCTTAATCCTTGAAATCACCGAGTCTTTGCTGCTCGATAAAAACGCTCAGTTGGTGGAAACCTTAACCGGTCTGCGTCAGCAGGGCGCCTGGATTGCCATTGATGATTTTGGTACCGGTTATTCGTCGCTGTCGTATCTGGCCAACTTCCCGGTCGACTGTATCAAGCTCGATAAATCCTTTTTAAGCACCCTGTGCAGCCTTGGCAGTGATTCAGAATCGCATTCCGGCACCACAAACGGCGGCAAAGGCCGGGCGCTGGTGCAGGCCATTATTCAAATGAGCCAGGCACTGGATTTGTGTTTGGTGGCCGAAGGGGTGGAAACCGAGCCGCAGCTGAGCTTCCTTAAATCGCAGCAGGTTGAGAAGGTGCAGGGGTTTTATTTCCATAAGCCCATGCCACCATCGGCACTGGTGGAACTGCTGAAAAAGCAGGGGCCGGGTGATGGCGGAGTCGACGCTCAAACAAAAGGCATCAAGGCCTGCGGCTAGGCCGCTTATATCCCGGACTCACGCTAGTTGCGAACAAAGTAGCTTTCGCAAGAAGCTGCGTTTCCGGGGGAGTTAAGCTGCGTTTCCACCGCATACCTGTCAACGCTATCCCCAACGAGGCTGAAGGTATTCAGTGTCTTGATCCAGTGCCCTGGTTCAGTGCCTTGATTCAGGGCCTTGATTCAGTGCCGTGAATAGTGGCGATGATTTTACGTTTGCCACCATGGTCTCTGTGTTCACCCAAATAAATCCCTTGCCAGGTACCCAACGCCAGGCGGCCGTCGCTGATGGGCAGCATCAGGCTGGTGCCAAGCAAGCTCGATTTGAGATGCGCCGGCATATCATCAGGGCCTTCATAGTCATGGCGGTACCATGGCTCGTTTTCTTTCACTGTGCGATTAAAGAAACTCTCAAAGTCCTGACGCACGGTAGGATCGGCGTTTTCATTCAAGGTGAGCGATGCTGAGGTGTGCTGAAGCAGCAAATGCAGCAGGCCGGTTTTAAGCGTCGCAAGCTCAGGCAATGCCCGCTCAATATCATCGGTTATCAGATGAAATCCCCGCGGCCTTGCCGCGAGTACCAGTGTTTTTTGATACCACATAAGCTCTCCTCAAAGCTGCCATGAGCGTTTGGGTGACTCTGCTCATGCGCTTGTCTGTCGGTGTTGCGGCAGTGTAGGGAAGGGATAGAGGGCTTGCAAGCCTTTGCAAATGCCAAGGTGAACTGGGTGGCGGCTTTGAGGTAAAATAGCGCCATCAGTGAATTCAGGAGACTCCCATGGCCCGTGCCTGTGCCCGCCATATTTTGGTGAAAACCCGCGAAGAAGCGGAAAAACTCAAGGCCCGTATCGATAAAGGTGAAGATTTTGGCAAGCTTGCCAAGCAGTATTCACTGTGCCCATCCAAGCGTCGCAGCGGCGATTTGGGTGAGTTTGGCCCAGGCCAGATGGTCAAAGCCTTCGATGATGTGGTCTTTAAAAAGCCGGTACTCGAAGTTCATGGTCCGGTGAAAACCCGGTTTGGCTTCCATCTTATCCAAACCATCTATCGCAACTGAGGCGCGAATAACGCCTTGGCCGCGACTCTGGACGATCCCGATTACTTCCTGCGCCACTTTGACCTTCTGTGTCAGTCGGTGGCGCGTTATCGGGATCTGTTAAGCCCGGGCGAGCTTGTGCTGCTCGCTTGTGGCAATCCTTCAGCCTCCCGCTGCGGCCCTGATGATAAGTCGCCAGCTCCCCTGAATGGCAATCCAAACTTAGCTCATATCAACTCTGCTGCGCCCATCACAGCCGATGCCAAACGGCTGCTGGTACGGCTCATCAGCCGCCGCGGCAGCTGCTTTCGGGTGAGTAAGCTAAGTTATGGGGATATCGGCGATATTGATGGTGCCATCCATCAACTGAAAGCCATGGGGTTGGTGAGCCAGCCACTCGACTCAGCAAAAGAGCGGCAAGCCACAGCTGATGAGCCTTCGCACTCATTGAATGCCGCTGACACTGAGTCTTATGGCGCGGACACCCGTTCAGCCTGTGCTGCCCGTGACGCAAGCGCTGGGCTGAATACCGAATATGATACAGGCACTTTGTCAGCCCTGAACACCTCGCATGTGATCTCGCTAGTAACCAAAGCGGAGCTGCATGCAGTGCTGACAGACCTTCTTAGCGCTGATGCATGCGCTGCCGCGACGTCCGCTTTCGACGGTGTAGCAACTTATATAAGGGAGCCAGCGCCAGGAGCAAAGCTAAAAACCATCCCCAAACCCCTTTCACAGTCCCTGTCAAAGCCCTTGTCAAAATCCCTCACAAAGTCAGCGCTTTGCGCCATTGCGACTGAGCTTGAGCTCT
This sequence comes from Shewanella khirikhana, assembly GCF_003957745.1. Lineage (NCBI taxonomy): Bacteria > Pseudomonadati > Pseudomonadota > Gammaproteobacteria > Alteromonadales > Shewanellaceae > Shewanella > Shewanella khirikhana. Next base: position 1,539,712 of record NZ_CP020373.1, read on the forward strand.
GGCCTGTGATTTGGGAGCTGATTGCCGGGGATGTGATTGAAGTCGATGCAGCGCGGCACTTTCGCACCTTGAAGCTGCTCTATTTCGGGAACAGTTGGCAGGACTTCAGTGAATTTGTGGTTGCAGAGCTTGGCCACAGGCGCTACGAGGCCTACTTGCTCGATGCCGAGCATCGCCGTTTCGATAGCAGAGTAGAAATCGAGATTGCGCTTGGCTGCGCCGACATTGGCCGTGAACTGGATGCGGCCAAAGCGCTGGATGACGAGTCGCTGGAGCAGCTTTATAAAACGCTCAAGCAACTGGCAGCCCTTGGGGGCGACAATTTGCTGGAGATGTCCCACAGTGCAAGGCGGCTTGTGCGCATTCGCTGCCAGTTGGGGCGTGAATTTGAGCGCCGAGGCCAAACCGATAAGGCACTGAGTCTCTATCAAGGTTTGATGCTGGCGCCAGCCAGGGAGCGCGCCGTCCGTTGTCTTGAGGCGCTGGCAAACTATGAGGCGGCCTTCAGCGCGGCGAGTGTGCTTTTTCATGCTCCGCTGAATGATGATGAATACCGGGTCAGCCTGAAAATGCTGCCAAGGCTTGCCAAAAAAGCGGGCAGGCCCTGGCAGGCGCCACCAAACTATGTGCCGCCGAGAGAGCAACTTGGTTTGCGGATGGCCGATGCTTTCTGTTCCAAAGCAGATCCAAGCCAAGATGGCGATTTAGATGATATTGAAGGCGCGCTGCAAACCGTGGAAGCGCGCTGTGTGCGCTACTATCAAGGGCAGGGCACTGCGGCATGGCATGTTGAGAATGGCTTCAGCTGTGGGCTTTTCGGACTTGGGCTGTGGGACATCATATTCATGCCGGTAAAAGCGGCGTTCGATCATCCATTTCAGACGGCACCTGCGGATATGTATCGCGGTGACTTCAGTGCGCCGCGGCAAGCCGCGCTGAAAGCCCGGCTCGATGCTATTCGCGGCGGTGATTTCAGTATCCTTGAGCGCCATTTAATGGAAAAGCAGGGGATTGCCAACGACTGGGTCAATTGGGCGCTGTGGACCGAGGCATTCTGGCAGCAATTGATGCCGCTGTTAAAGGGTGCCTGGCTCGCGAGCTTAATCGAGCATATGCTGGTTTCGCCCAAAGAGCGTCGCAGTGGCTGGCCGGATTTGTTAATTATCGACCATGGCGAGCTTCAGTTTGTCGAGGTTAAAGGGCCCGGTGACAGACTGGCGCCCCATCAAACGGATTGGCTTAAGTGGCTGAATGAAAACGGTATGCCTGCCAGGGTGCTGTACGTTAACTATCTTGAATGAAAGCGGTTTTGGTGACCAATTCATAGCTGGCCAATCCCTTTCCATAACGAGAGCGGGGAGAGTGAAGAGAGTGAAGCCCCTTAGCGGGACTGGACTCTGTCGGCGCCAAGCGCGGGCTCCAGCCCAGAGGCACTCGCAGGCGATGAAAGCTCAGGCTCTGAAGGCTCAGGCGCAAAGGTTTTATAGGTCACACTGCTTTCGGCCAGACACAATCGGTTGCGGCCTTCATCTTTGGCGCGATATAGCGCCGCATCGGCCCGCTTAAGCCAGGATTCAATATCTTCGGCAGGCTCCTTGAATGCCAGCCCCATAGAGCAGGTAACACTCTGTTTTTGGACGATAAGGTCGCTTTCGACTTCATCGTTAGCAGCCTGCCTCGGCGGGTGTTGAACAAGGGGCGCCTTGCACTGAAGGCAATCTGGGAGCGCCAGCCGCTTAAGGCCAATTTGCAGCTTTTGACAGGTGGCCTGGGCAAGCAGAGGGTCGGGGAACAGCAGCAAAAACTCTTCGCCGCCAAAGCGGTAGGCAAGGGCATTGGTTGGCAGACTGGCGCGAATAAGTCGCCCCATCTCGGCCAGCACCCGATCGCCTTCCTGATGGCCTGCTTCATCGTTGATACGTTTAAAGTGGTCAACATCAATCAGCATTAAGGCTGCACCGGGCCCAAGCGTCATTTCTTCAAGATCGCCGGTCAGCTTTTTGCGATTAAACAGTCCTGTGAGGGCATCGGTTACCGCCATGGTCACCAGCGCATTACGCTGGTTGGAAACAATATAGGCAAACACGGCGCCGAAAATCACGCAATTCACGCCGGCCACCGCAAAGCGGACAATCACATCGACCGGCTCAATTTGAGCGCCGCAGGCCAGCGCCAGCGCGCCAAACAGCATCGACAGCACAAAAGCTTCGGTGATGGGAAACAAAAAGAAGTAAATAAACACAGTTGGGAAGATAAAAATCAGCCCGGCGTAGCCGATTTCCAGACTGGTGGCAGCAATACCGATAGACACCATCAGCAGGGTGACCCGCCGGTTGAATGGGCTGGATACGCCCTTAAGCTCTTTGGAGAAGGATAATCCCAGAGGCAGCAGTGACAGGCCGTAAATGACCACCAGCATCCAGTCGCCAAGATAGAGCCGGTAGCTGCCATAAAGCAGCAGGGTCAGCATGGCGACTATGTGGAACAGCAGCGCCGCGGGTTTGGGAATATGCCTGACTCGATGCAAGTTTGGTACATCCTTAACAGAACTCTCACAGGCAATATACAAAAGTCTGACCCGAAGATCTTCACTTTTTCAGAATGAATGACTAAATAAAAACCACTTTGCAGCAAGGGGATGGCATAAACTGTTGGATGGCAGCGCAGTCAGACTGACGCTGCAAAGAGCTGACGGCCTGTGAAAAGGCCCAAAGATGCAAAGGCGCAAAGATGCAAAGATGCAAAGGTACAAGCTGAGCGCTTACAGGGCTGCTGTATGTCGTCACTGAGAACCTGGCCTGCGAAACTGACGTTGGGGCATGAACCACTCAGGCTGCTCCTTTTTTTCAAGGCAGTAAGACACTAAGACACTAAGACAGTAAGGCAGTAAGACAGTAAGGCCGTCAGACAGGCATTACTCTCAAGTATTGCCCTCAAGCTCGAGCTGCAACAGCAGCATCTCTTCGCCGCCGGTGACTTGGGTAAAGGGGCTGTGGCAGTGGGGGCAGAGCACACTAAGGCCGTTGGCCTCACCCTCAAAGCCGCACTCGTTGCAGCTTAGCATCAAGGGCTCTATCTCCATCTCAAGCACGGCCTCGCGGCACATACCTTCGAGTTTAAAGGTGTCGAACGCGGTGGCAAGCAGGCTTGGCTCAACGCCAGAAAGCGCGCCAATGCGGATTTTCACCTGGCTGATGGCGCTTGCCTGCTGGCTTTGGGCGTGGCTCTCACAGCTTTCAATCAGTGCCTGAACGATGGAGAATTCGTGCATCAACAAATCCTTGGTAAAAGCTCACCGGCGGGTAAGTCCAGGTAGCGGCTGCTGCCCCAGGGGGTATTCAGGATCACCTTGCCGGCGGGGCCTGTGACTCCTTCTACAACTTCACCGACTACCTCACCAACAATGGCCGCCTGCTCGCAGTGGCCAAAGCGCTTAAGCACTTCGAGGGCGCCTTCAGCCTGGGCCTTTGGCAATGCCAGCACAAAGGTGCCTTCGTTGGCCAAATCCAGCGGCTCAAAGCCATAAAGCTCACAAAGGCCGCGCACTTCATCGGATACAGGTACTGCCGCTTCATCGAGTTGAAAGTTAACGCCGGAGGCCGCTGCCCACTCGTTCAGCACAGCGCTGAGGCCGCCGCGGGTGGCGTCGCGCATGGCATGAATATCAAAAGGGTGTACCAGTAATTGCTCGACAGCGCCCCACAAGGTCGCGCAGTCGCTCTCAAGGCGGGATTCAAGCTCAAGGCCTTCACGGGCCATCAGGATTGCGGCGCCGTGGCGACCTATGTCGCCGGAGACAATAATGGCATCGCCGCTTTTAAGTGCCTTTGCCGAAATGCCCGGGCGGATGATGCGGCCAACGCCGCTGGTGTTTAAAAAGAGCCCATCGGCGCAGCCCTTGGGCACCACCTTGGTATCGCCGCAGACGATTTTGGCGCCGCTCTTTTTCAGCTCTTCGGCCATGCTGTGCACTATGGTTTGTAAGTCATCCAAAGCAAAGCCTTCCTCGATAATGACCCCAAGGCTTAAATACTGTGGCTCGGCGCCCATCATGGCCAAATCATTCACAGTGCCGGCGATGGCGAGCTTGCCGATGTTACCGCCGGCAAAAAACAGTGGTGATACGGTAAAGGAGTCGGTGGTAAATGCGGTGGGGCCGCACAGATTCAGCAGCGCGGCGTCTTCTTCGTTTCGAAGGATGGCATTATCGAAGGCATTAAAAAACAGCTCGCGAATAAGCTTGTTCATTTCAAGGCCGCCGCCACCGTGAGCGAGTTGTATATGCTTGACTGACATCGGTAATTCCTTCTTTTGCCTGCTGCTCAGGCCGTTTCCGTTAAGCCCTGATAGCGGTAATAGGCGTTGCAGGCGCCTTCCGAGCTCACCATACAGCTGCCAAGGGGCGTTTGTGGAGTGCAGCCCCGGCCAAACACTTTGCAATCCATGGGGTTGGCAAGGCCACGGAGTATATCGCCGCACTGGCAGGCTTTGTGGTCATCGATTTGCTGCACCGGCAAACGTCCGGCAAAGGCTTTTTCGGCGTCGCGGTGGGAAAAGCGGTCTTTGAGTTTCAGTGCCGAGCGGGGGATGGGTCCAAGGCCGCGCCAGCGAAAACTGTCCCGCACCTCAAGATACTCATCCACCAGCGCCTGAGCGGCGAGGTTGCCTTCTTCGGTGACTGCGCGGCTGTACTGGATATCAACTTGCGCCTCTGCAAAAGCCTCGGTGCGAAGTTTAAGTTGAATAAGCCTCAGGATGGAATCCATCACGTCCACCGGCTCAAAGCCACTGACCACCACAGGGGTGCCATGCACCCTGGCGGCGCGCCGATATATTTTGGCGCCGCTTATCACGCTCACATGGGCCGGGCCAATAAAGGCATTGACCTTGGTAGCAGGCTCGGCCATCACCGCATCGATGGCGGGCGGCACCAGCACATGGTTGATATGAAAGAGTAAATTATCCAGGCCGCTCGCTTCGGCCTCTTTGATAAGCACAGCAGTCATCGGGGTGGAGGTTTCAAAACCTATGGCAAAAAACACCACCTGTTTATCCGGGTTATCCCGGGCGATGGCAAGGGCATCGAGTGGGTCGTACAGGGGGCGCACATCGGCGCCATTGGCGCGGGCATGGGCAAGGCTGCCTTTGGAGCCCGGCACCCGTATCATGTCGCCCAGGGTAAGCAGAATAACGCCATCGAAACTGGCAAGGGCAATGGCCTGATCGATACGCTCTTTTGGCATCACGCAGACCGGGCAACCCGGGCCATGGATAAAGCGCACATTTTCAGGCATCAGCCCCAGCAGGCCATATTTCATGATGGTGTGGGTATGGCCGCCGCACACTTCCATGATGTACAAAGGCTCACTGAGCTTTTGGGCCGCTTGATTGATGCTGGTCGCCAGCGCCCTTATGGTGGCAGCGTCCCTGAAACCCGCGTAAAGGGTTTTTAATGGCAGTGAGTCAGTTTCATTGATGGTTGAATTGCTGCCTGACTCAGACATGATTTTCAGCCTCCAGTTTGGCGGCAATCTCCCGGTAAAGCTTGAGACTCTCCAGTGCATCTTCTTTATCAATTTTATTCATCGCAAAGCCGATGTGAATAAGCACATAATCGCCAATCTGGATATCGTCACTGAGCAGATGACGGCTCACTTTACGGCGAACGCCCAAGGTATCGACCGTGATGGCCTGCTCATCCGGGTGAAGGGCAACCACTTCAGAAGGTACTGAGAGGCACATCAGCATTCCTCCGCGGTCTGAGTGGAAGCTGCTGCATATGTGGAAGATGCTGATAACGGCGTCGCCTCCACGGCATCAAACCGCGCCTGGTGATCGGCCTGAAGCCAGTTGGCAAACTCCTGCATGCCGCGGCCATCTTTTACCGAGATTTCAATCACTGGGCAGTGGGGGTTAAGCGCCATCAGTGCCGCTTTGGCATCCTCAATGGAGAAGTCGAAATAGGGCGCCAGATCGCACTTGGTAATAAGTACCAGATCGGCGCGGCGGAACATGACCGGATACTTGGCAATTTTGTCATCGCCTTCGGGGATGGACAGCAGCACTACGCTGCGGTGGGTGCCCACATCGTAACTGGCCGGGCAAACCAAATTACCGACGTTTTCAACAAAGGCGATGCTGCCTTCTTTCTGGTTTAAGCGATGCAGGGCGCCGTGCACCATAAAGGCATCGAGGTGGCAGGCGCTGCCGGTTTGGATTTGAATCGCGTCTATACCTTTGGCAATCAGGCGGTCGGCGTCTTTGGAGGTTTCCAGATCCCCTTCAATCACTCCATAGGGGATGGAGGTGTATTCATAAAGGTGCTCGAGCAAGGTAGTTTTGCCGCTGCCCGGACTACTCATCAGATTAAAGGCGCTTACTCCGCGTTGCTCAAAATGGCGCCGATTATGGCCTGCTTCCACATCGTTTTTATCAAGAATTTTATGGATAACTGACAAGGTTTTGGCATCGCTCAGCTGCGGGTTTGTGCTGAGTTCTTCATGGGGACTCGTGCTAAGCTCCCCATGGGGCGCCTTGGCGGCGTGTGTATGTTGGGAGGCTTGCATACCGAAGCGTGGCAAAGAGCAGCCGCAGTCCTGGCACATGGTAGGGATCTCCTGTTGGTATTTCTGACAATTTTGCTACTAACTGTTAACCGCCGGTTTGACCTGCATCAGAGTTTGGGTTGCCTGGGTCAAACTGGCGCAGCTTTCAGACAAAAATGTGAGCGCCGTACCAAAGTTGCCCAAGGGCAATGCCGCCATCGTTCACCGGCACCTCTCCCCAGGGCAGCACTGTATGGCCTGCGTTGATAAGCTTTTCATAAGACACATTGGCAAGGGTGCGGCTTTGAAACACGCCGCCGGTGAGCACGATTGGCAGCTCAGGGAAACGTTTGGCGGTATCGGCGATAGCCAGGGCAATGGTGTCGATAAAGGCGGCGGCGAGGATGTCTCGGGCCGAGGCGAATTCTGCGGCATCTGTGTTGCCTGGGGGCAATTCCATCAGCTCGTGCAAAATGGCATTCATGAGCGCCGCGCCATTCCAGTGCATTAGGTTTTTGCTGACGCCAGTCTCTAAGTCAGTGTCTAAGTCAATCTCTACGCCACTCTCTAAGCCATTCTCTAAGCCATTCTCTAAGCCATTCTCTAAGCCATTCTCTAAGCAAGCATCTGCTTCCGACGACAAAAGGGCTGCAAACAGCCGCTGTGTCACTTGGTCCTTGTTTGCATGAGCCCTTGCTGTTGAATCCGCGATTGTTGAAGCCGTGTTTGTTGAAACCGTGCTTGTTGAAACCGTGCTTGTTGAAAAAGTGTTTGTATGCGCTTCGTTTGGGTTAACTGAATTGGCATTGGCCCGGGCGGCGGCAGCTTCCAGCAACATACCGGCCTGACCTTCAAACTGAATGTGATTACACAGCCCCAGCAGGGCCGCGACCGCATCAAAAAGCCGCCCCATGGAGGAGCTTTTCAGCACATGGCTACGGGCTGCAACCTTGATGTGATTGCCAAGGGCCGCAGGAGATAGATGCGATAAGCACCCAAGGCTTGAGAGTGTCTCGGCGCTCACCCTATCGTGCAAAAGTGATATCACCAGGCGCCAGGGCTCGTGGCTTGCTTTATCGCCCCCAGGCAGCGCAAAGGGCATCAGGCCGCCGAGGCGCTTATAGTCGGTGGCGGTGCAGAGCATGACTTCGCCGCCCCACAGGCTGCCATCATCCCCAAGGCCGGTGCCATCAAAACTGAACCCAAGTACCGGGCCTGTGGTGTTATTCACCGCCATGACCGAGAGCACATGGGCGAAGTGGTGCTGCACCGTGATAAGTTCCCGCGCCTGCACGCCGGTCGCAGTCTCATGCGCCTCAAGGGTGTCTGCGCTGTCGACATAGTCTCTGGCAACATAGTCTCTGGCAAAGCGGCTCGGGGCATAATCAGGGTGACTATCGGCAATGACCCGGGTGGGACTGACGTCATAGAGCCGCTTAAAGCTTTGCAGGGTGCGAACGAAGTAGTCTTCGGCCTCGATACTGAAGAGATCGCCAATGTGCGGGCTTAAAAACAGGTTATGGCCTAAGCCGAAGCCTAAGGTGTTTTTTTGCTGCGGCCCCACGGCCATCAGCTGCTTTGGCAGCGCATGTTGAACGTGAAGCGCCATGGGCGCGTAGCCCCGGGCCATGCGAAGCACCTGCAGCTGCCCGGCGCAGTATTGCACCACGCTATCATCACAGCCCGAGACGATAGGGCGGTTATGGTCGAGAATATAATCCACCACGGTTGAAAGTTTTGCTGTGATATCAGTGATATCGATAATTATCGGCTCGCCGCTGCGATTGGCACTGGTGGCCACTATGGGCCTGTCTATCTTATCCAGCAGCAAGGCGTGCAGCGGCGTGTAAGGCAAAAACAGCCCAATGCGATCAATACCCGGTGCGACTGCGTCCGCTGCCAGTGTCCTCTTGCTACCAGGGTAGTGTTGAGGGCTGTTATGAGAGCTGTCATTATGACTGCTCGCCTCAATCAGCGCCTTGGATTTTTTAAGCACCACAATCGGCCGCTCGCGGGATTCGAGCAGTTGCCATTCTTCCTCTGAGCCCAGTGCGAGGCTTTTGGCCATGTCTACGTCTTTGACCATCACCGCGAGTGGCTTGGCGGGGCGCTGCTTTCGAACCCTTAAGCGGTTTACTGCGGCCTCATTGGTGGCATCACACACCAGATGAAAGCCACCAAGCCCCTTGATGGCGAAAATGGCCCCATCTTTGATAAGGCGGGCGCACTCAGTCAAACACTCAAGATTATCGCTGCTGATAAGGCTCCCATCGGGCCGGGTGAGCCTTAAACCCGGGCCGCAGCGAGGACAACTTACTGGCTGGGCGTGGTAGCGCCTGTCCAGCGGGCTTTTATACTCGGCCTCGCACTCCGGGCACATGGCAAAGTGCGCCATGGAGGTGTGCTTTCTATCGTAGGGCAAGGCGTTAATCAGGGTGTAGCGCGGGCCGCAGTTGGTGCAATTGGTGAAAGGGTAAAGGTAGTGCCTGTCAGCGGGGGTTTGAATGTCCTTCAGGCACTCGGCGCACATGCTCTTATCGGGGGATACCAGCACCTGGGCATCACCGCCTGCTTTACTTTGCTCGATAACAAAGTGGTTTTCATCGAGATCCAGCCCATCATCTGCGAGGATCTCGAAGGCATCGATGCGCGCCAGTGGCGGCGGAGAGGCTCTTAAGCTTGCGATAAAGGCATCGAGTTTGTATTGAGACCCCTTCAAGCGGATAAACACGCCTTCGGCGTCGTTGCGGATACTGCCGCCAAGCCCGAGCTCATGGGCCAGGCGAAACACATGGGGACGAAACCCCACCCCCTGCACTATGCCTGTGATTTGCAGTGCTATGCCGACACCCATGCGTATCCGTTTTCCCTGTGCTGTTTATCGTGTGTTATCTGTTTTGAGCGCTGCCTCACGGCCTATCTCTCGGGCAGGCTCACGGCCAAGCTCACGTCCAAGTTCTCGTCCAAGTGCGCCAAAGCGGCGCGGCGTTTCGGTAAACAGGGCGCCGATGGCAAAAAGGGCGCCATCAAGATCCCGCTCGGGATTGGTCTCAATGGGGAAGTTCTTACCCAGACGCAGCCACAGCCGTTTTGCCAAAACGGGGTTGGCAAGCTCACGGCCACTGACATACACGCTCCGAATGCCGACATTCAGATCCAGATGTTCAATCCAGTTGGCAAGATAGTCCGCCAGCGAGTCCATCATGGCAAAGGCGAGCTTGGGCTTGTCTTCATCACCGGCGAGGCGAAAACTCATCAGGGTGCCCAGGGTTTTGCACCAGTTAATGGCCCGCAGCGCCTCACCCCTGACCAGTGGATAGTCGATGCGGGGAGCGGTTTGACCACGGAATTTCTGTGCCTCACTGATAAGGGCGTCACTCAAAAAGGCCACTGAGGGTTTTTCCCGCCCAAGACTCAGCCCCAGAATACAGGCGCCCATGGCCCACAGCCCCTGCAGGTTGCCGCGCTCCATAGTGGGGGAAAAGCTGATATCCAGCATGGCAAGGCACTCCTGAGGGAAGCTCGCCTTGAATTTTTCAAGCACGGTGCGCTGGGGGCTCTCCATCAGCAGTCGATAAATGTCATAACCGTTGTCCGGCAGCGGCGTCTGGCTGAAAAACACCTCTTCCTTGCCCTGACCATCCACAGTGGCTATCTCCAGTGGCCCGGCGCCGCCAAGGTAGAGGCTGGCGTGGTGGGCAAGGGCCTTACCGCTCTTGCCGGTGAGGCCCTTTAGCGCCAGTGCGGCAGGGCCTTTGACCCGCGCCAGCGAAGTGTCGTTACACTTTCTTAAGGACACTGACTGCCCGTCCAGCTGCGCCATCACGCCATTGCTGCTGGCAATTTTGTGCTCAGGCCTGGTGCCGGACTCGAGTGTGGCATAGGCGGCAGTGCCTGCAGCCGATATCGCCTCGCTGATGCAGTGCCAGCGGCCATCGATGGCGCACAGATCCAGGGTGCTGTCAGTATCAAAGCTGGATTGGGTAAAGAGGTAGTCGATGCCTTTCATGCGCAGCAGCTCACAGAGCACCAACTCGGCGCGGCTCGCGGCAAAACGTACCCGATAGCTGGGCGCCGTGAGTCTGTCGTGGCCGGGGACTGGCATAAGCCTGAGTCTCGGTTTTTCAATACTGGAGAGCGCCAGTACTTCGGCTTCGGAGGCCATCAAATGGCCCGGCAGGCTGTTTGGGTTACACACCAGCAGCGTATCACGCTGGGCGCTGCCCTTCAGGCTGTAGCGCTTGCCATCCAGCTCTCTGGCATCGCCTGTGATAAGCGCGCTGGCCATAGCGCTAAGCTCACCGAGCGTTATCGCTTTTACGGGAGTTGCCTCAACATGCCCCTGGGGGAAATTGAACTTTTCACCGTGGCAATGGGGGCAGGCAAGGTCGAGGTCGCCAAACTCGGCGCTTTGGTTGTCGCCAAAGCGTGGATAACAGTGACCGCAAAAGGCGAGCTGCGGATCCTCTGCTTCCTGCGCCGCTTGCGTGTTTGATAGCACCGCCTCTGGCACGTCCTCATCCGGTATGGCCGCTACCCGGGCGCCCAGCAGAAAACAGGACAGCGGAAACGCCTGAGCCAGGATATCGGCGAGGGCGCCAAGCTCGGTTTGATTGCCGCGGGCGCGCAGCCAATAGCGGTAGCCGCGCTCAAGCTTGCTTACCCCGGCCTCGGATGCCAATGCCTGATATTCACTCTCACAGGCGAGCCGGTTGAGGGTAGTACTGTAAAAGGGCACAGGCCGGGAGGTATCAAACTCAAATCTAATGGATTTTTCACCCATGGGTGCATCCAGAGGCGTTGGCGCTGAGGGGGTATCAGCGGGAGTCGGGGCTATTGCAGACATGGATTACTGGCCTCCCGGTAAATGGCGTCCTGGTACAGGCTTTCTATGGTGTTGTCAGCCACCTTTTTGCTGTTAAAACCAAGGTCGCTCAGGTGGGCAAGCAGCGCCTTTTCCATCACCGGAATGGCGGCGAGCAAGTCCTGGGTCAGCCCAAGGTGCATGGGCTCGAGCACTGTGGGGGTTACGCCGAGCACAAAGGTTTTGGGCCTGTCGCCAAGCATTTCCATCATGGTGAGGGTTTGCAGCATTTCCACTTCATGGGCGCTGCCTTGCCAGTCGATTTCGGCAGGGGCGGCATCAAAATCAAAGAAATAGACTTCCCCCGGCATCACACCCGGGGCGTTGACTGTGTCGCAAACAATAAGATGGTCGTATTTGGCGATGATGGGAGTAAGGCCCTGAGCCAGGGTGCCGCCATCAAGAATGTCAAGGGAATGCTGTGGGTGAGCAAAACGATAATTTTCAGCGAGATAATTGGCGAAATGCACGCCCACGCCTTCGTCGGCGAAGAGTATGTTGCCAATGCCGAGTAGCAGGACTTTCATCCTTTCTCCTCCAGTAGCCCGTCAGTGGGCGTCACCAAATGCGGTGTGTACAAGTAGGGTACAGAAACAGCGCCATGCTTATCCTCCCTGGATTAGGCATGGCGCAAGCGGCATCAATGCTTATGGTAGTCGTAGCCGGAGACGATGGAGTCTACCGAGTTGTGTTTGAAGCGAATACCTGTCCACACAGCCATATAAACGTGGATAACCACAAACACAATGAATACCCAGGTAAAGTAGTGATGCCACAGCCGCACTTCGGCGAGGCCACCCATCCAGGCAGTGAGGGTGCTTGCCGTGCCCCACAGCATGCCGCCCATGCCTTCATGGTAAACATTGGCATAAAGTATCAGCCCTGTGATGCAGATTGCGCCGGCAATTACCGAAATCGCAAAGTAGGTCACAAATTGCAGTGGCCCGTACACACCCGCCTTATTGAGTTTACCCATCCAGAGGTAGGACTTAAGTTGGGTTATCCAGCTGTTGATGCTTAGCACATCGCGCATGGAGCGCCGCTCAATGTCGTGCTTACTGAAGAAAAACAGATAAGCGCGGGCGAGGGTAACGGCGCACAGCACAAAGCCGAACACCAGATGGCCGAAGCGTACCCAGCCCTGCACCAGTACATCGGTGGAATCGGGCGCGACCAAAAACGGCCAGGCGAGGTAGAAGCCGGTCACCACCAGCACCAGGATCGCGAGCGCTCTTAGCCAGTGGAAGATGCGGATAGCGGCGGTGAAGATAAAGGTCCGCTCATATCCATCACCATGTTGCTGGCCAGTGTGATGTGCCGCTGTGCTGCCGCCCCCGGGAGGCGTCTTGACTTGCGTGTTCATACAGCCTCCGTTTCTTTAATACCCTGAAGAGCCATTGGGTGACACCTTGAACTCAGACAGGCTCGCGCCCTTGAAGTCCATCACGTGCACCGAGCAGGCCATACAGGGGTCGAAGGAGTGGATGATGCGGATCACTTCCAGCGGCTTGGCAGGATCTTCAAGCTTGAGGCCAATCAGCGAGGCCTCATAGGGGCCAATCTTGCCGTTGGCATCCTTGGGACCGGCATTCCAGGTGGTAGGCACCACCGCCTGATAGTTCTCAACCTTGCCGCCCTTGATGCGGATCCAGTGACTGAGCATACCGCGAGGCGCCTCAATCATCGCATGCCCTACATACTCTTTGGCTGGGTCGATTTCAGGCTTCACGTAAGTGGCTTCATCGGACTGAATGTTGGTTAAAAGCGCATCGAAGGTACGCAGGCCTTCATCGGCCACAATCACGGTTTGCAGCATGCGCGCAGCGGTGCGCCCCAGGGTGGTAAAGAGCGCCGCTACCGGCAGACCGGTGCGAGCGAGCAGAGCATTGACTGCGTCCACAACCACCTTGTTGCCACGGGCGTAACTTACCAAGAGGCTTGAAAGTGGGCCGACTTCCACCGGTTCACCGTTGTAACGAGGGGATTTCACCCAGGAGTACTTGCCATCACCATCCAGGGTCGGCAGCTTGCCATAAACGGTGTCGCGCTCCACAAAGCCAGTGTAATTGGGAACTGTGGTGCCATCGTAGGGGTGCTGCGCCTTGTCGGCACTGTACCAGGCGTGGGTCACGTCTTCGGCAATGAGGTCTGGATTAATGTCGCTGACACCGGCCAGATCGCCATTCATTATGACGCCGCCATTGAACATGTACTCGCCGCCGGAGAGTACAAAGTCGTCGGTGGCGAGGAAGTTTTTCACATTCACGCCGCCAAGTACCGAAGGTTCGGTGCCAAAGGCTTCAGCCGCCATGACGATATCGGCCTGATAGGCACGCTTGATAAAGTCGGTCACATAAGCATGTTTTTGCTTCCACTCCTGCAAGCGGGCGGGGCTTAACATGTCACGTACCGAGGTCACACCGCCCACCACCAAAGACTGTGGGTGAGGCTGCTTACCACCGAAGATGGCCAGCATCTCGGCTGCAACCCGCTGCACTTCCAGCGCTTTTAAGTAGTGAGACAGGGCAATCAGGTTCTGCTCTGGGGTGAACTTATAGGTGCCATTACCCCAGTAGGCGTTGGCGAAGGGGCCGAGCTGGCCTTTTTCCACAAAGCCTTTTACCCGCTCCTGTACAGCGCGCAGTTCGCCTTCTCCGGCGGCAATCGGCTTATCGGTATACTTGAGCGCCACCTGAGCCGCCTTGGCAGGGTCGGCGCTTAGGGCCGAGACCACATCTACCCAGTCGAGGCCGTGGAGGTGATAGAAGTGCACTATATGGTCGTGCATATAGAGCGAGGTTTGCATTAATGAGCGCAGGTACTTTGCGTTCAGTGGAATTTTCACCCCGAGGGCGTTTTCCACCGCTTCGGTACCGCAGCGATAGTGGGAATAGGTACAGACGCCGCAAATACGCTGCACAATCAGCCCCACGTCCATGGGGGTACGGCCCTTGAGAATAACCTCAATGCCGCGCCACAGGGTGGAAGAGGACCAGGCGTTCTGAATGACATTGTTCTCATCTACCTCGACTTCGATGCGCAAGTGGCCCTCGATGCGGGTGATGGGGTCGATAACAACACGTTGGCTCATGATTTAGTCCTCTTTGGCTGCAAATACACTGGCAACGGCGTGGGCGCCGATGCCGACCACGGTGGCACCGAGAATGACGGCGCCTATGGTGTCGGCGGTGGCATCAAGCCCATGCAGCAGTTGCCGGCCAAGTGGCTTCTCAAAGTCGGCCATGTCGTCCCAGAAGTTGGGCTCGGAGCAGCCCATACAGCCGTGACCGGCGAGTACCGGCCAACTGGTATGGTGGTTAAAACGCTCGGTAGGGCAGTTATTGTAGGTGTAAGGCCCTTTACAGCCCACCTTGTAGAGGCAGTAGCCCTCTTTAGCGCCGTGATCGCCAAATTCTTCAACGAATTCACCGGCATCGAAGCGGCCGCGGCGTTCACAGTTGTCGTGTACCCGGGCACCGTAAGCCCATTTGGGCCGGTTGAACATATCCAGCGCCGGCAGTTTGCCAAACATGATGAAGTACATCAGGGTACCGACGATGTTTTTCTCGCTGGGCGGGCAGCCACCGAGGTTTATCACTGGCTTACTCACTACCTCGTGTATGCCCTTGGCACCTGTGGGGTTGGGGTAGGCTGCCTGCACACCACCGAAGGAAGCGCAGGTACCCACAGACACTATAGCGGCCGCGCCTTCGGCGGCATGCTTGATGATTTCAAGCCCGGTGTGGCCTTTACAGCCCACAGTTAAGAAGGCGCCGTTATTGGCGGTGGGGACGGCACCTTCTACAGCAAGCAGGTAGTTGCCTTTGTAGGTTTCCAGTGCGTGCTCGAGGTTTTCCTCGGCCTGCCAACCGGCGGCGGCCATCAGGGTCTCGTGGTATTCAAGGCTGATGTGGTCGAAAATCAGCGTATCCAGGTTTGGGGTATCGGCACGCACCAGGGATTCAGAGCAGCCGGTACATTCGGCCATGTGCAGCCAGATAAGCGGCACGCGATCGGCCAGTTCGGCGGCCTCGGCCACCAGAGTAGAGAAGGGCAGAGGCAGCGCCAGCATGGCGGTAACCGAGGCGCTCCACTTCATAAAATCACGACGGGTAATGCCATGTTGAGCCATCTTGTCAAAGAGGGTCTCCTCGTGGCGCCTTGGCAGGGAGCGCAGGGTTTCAAGCCGCTGCTTTCCTTGCTCGTAGAGGGCTGCATGTGTATCCATGGTGACGACCTTTTTTTGTTTTTAAGTTGTAAACATGCCTTTCGCATGCACGACATTTCAGGAAAAGTGTAGGAAGGGGGGCATGGCCCGATATTGATACACGTCAAGCTTTTACCCAACGTCGCCGGGCCCAGGCTTGTGACATCTTTGTAACATGAGGTGGTTCAAATTTTTGTTGGTGCAGTGGGTCAAAATGTCGCAGATTTTGAGTGTTTTCTACGCCCTTTTGTTGGTGTTTACGCTGTGGTTGGGGAAAGGTAATGGGATGGCGTAAAAACTTCCCTGATGGTTAATAAATCCTTAAGCTTATGAAAAGACAATCCCGTGCCTATTAGCGAGATCGCTAAAGCAGATGCCAGAGAGCCAACCATGAATTTTGCTACATTCTTTGCGCCCCAGTCCCGAATGCAACTGGCCTCCCTGGCTGTGGCGGCTTTGCTTATGGTGGGGATTGCCGGTCAGGCTGTTGCCGCGCCGAGCCTTGAGCATCAGGTAGTGGATGCTGAGGGTAAGGTGTTAAACCTCAGCGATTATCGCGGCAAGGTGGTGTACGTGGATTTTTGGGCCTCATGGTGCGGCCCGTGCCGTAAATCCTTCCCCTGGATGAACGAGATGCACAGTCGTTATCAGGACAAGGGGCTGGTGGTGCTCGCCATTAACCTCGATACCGACAAAGACGATGCCACACCTTTCCTCAATGCTTTGAAGCCTCAATTTAACATTGGCTATGACAGCGAAGGCGAGGTGGCACGAAGTTTTGATTTGCTGGGGATGCCTTCAAGCTTTGTGTTTGATAAGTCGGGAAAGCTGGTTAAAAGCCATGTGGGCTTTTTTACCGAGCAGACAAGCGAATATGAAGCTGAGCTTGTGGCCTTACTGGAGCAGCCGCAATGAAGTTCAAAGCAATAATCTTTTTCGCGGCGGCACTGTTCCTGCTTGGCGGCTGCACCACCTTGCAGCCCTGGGAGAAGGGCGAATTTGCCCGTGAGGATATGCAGCTGGGAGCCGAAGCGCTGGATTTATCACTGGACGACCATGTGTATTTCAGTAAAGAAGGTGCCAGCGGCGGCAGAAGCTTTGGCGGAGGCGGCTGCGGATGCAACTGATGCCAGCCTCACAGTGTCCTGTCTCACAGCCTGGCAATCCTACAAATCTGATTGCCGATGAAGTGAACTCGCGTTTTACACAAGCAAAGCCGGGTGACTATGTCTCTTCATCAACTGCTTCAATTTCTTCAAAGCCGCCCAAACACGGCATTGCAGCCGCCATCTGCCTCTCAAGCCTTGCCATGATAGGCTTTGATGCGTCAGCAACCGAAGCTCCGGCAGTTGGCGTCGCTGATGCTTTAAATCAAGTGCCGGATAGCGATGATGACGGTCTGCTCACCCGTCTGATTGACGGCTGGGAAATCGATGCTGCGCTGCTTTGGTATCGTGAAGATGCGCGGGTGCAGGCCATCGAAGGCGTGGTATCGGGCACCAAGGCCTTATCCGACAGCGAGTCTATTAATGCGAAAATTGTGCTCGACAGCCTGTCCGGCGCATCGGCTTCAGGTGCGCTAGCGCAGCAAAGCGCTCAAACCTTCACCCGGCCATCGGGCAAGGGCGAATATCAGGTGGCGGCCGCTGATACGCCGCTCGATGACACCTTTCAGGATACGCGGCTGTCGCTCTTTGGCGGCTGGCAAAAGACGCTGGATACCGCGACCAAAGTCAACGTTGGTATCTATGGTTCAAAAGAGTTTGATTATCTGTCACTTGGCGTGAATGGCGGCATCGAGTGGGGCTTTTATAAAGACAACACCACCTTAAGCCTCTCAGGCGCCCTGGGCTACGATCTGTTTGATGCCGTGGGGGGCAGACCCGTGCCCTTAAGCACCATGGCCATTCGAAAAGACTTTGCCGATGAAGAAGCCTTCTGGCAGGCGTTTGATATGAGCCGTGAGCGCGGTGTCGGTGATAAACGCATTGGCGAGTTGATGCTCGGCGTCACCCAAATACTCACCAAATCCACCCTGGTGCAATTCAATTACGGCCTTGGTTATTCAAGTGGTTATCTTAATGACCCTTATAAGTTGGTGTCGGTTTTGGATAGCGGCGGCAACGCCAGTCACTACCTTTATGAGTCGCGGCCAGACAGCCGCCTTAAGCAAAGCGCATTCGTGCTCGGAAAAACGGCATTTAGGCGCGGCGTGGCCGAGTACTCCTACCGCTTTACCATTGATGACTGGGGGCTTGATTCCCACACCCTGGAAGGCCGATATCGCCATTATTTTACCGGCAAAATGGGCCCTTACGTGCAGTTACATCTGCGGGCGTATCGCCAACAGGGCGTGGACTTCTTTACCCCGTATCTGCTGCAAGGCGAGCCTATCGCGAAGCACATCAGCGCCGATTATCGCATCGGCGATATGGACACCTGGACGATAGGCCTTAAAACCGGCTGGCGCCTTAAAGATGGCGATGAAATTGCGCTAAGGCTTGAGTATTACCGCCAGCTCCCCAGTGGTGAGGCATCAGGCCTTGAAGGTCTTCAGGGGCTCGATTTGTACCCAGAGCTCAATGCCGCCATGCTGCAGCTTAACTATTCGTGGAATTGAGTCTCGTGGAATTGAATCTCGTGGAATTAAGCCTCGTGGCTGGCGGCAAGAGGAGTACGAGGCGGATATGCTTTGGCGCTATGGCAAGCGACTGTGAGCTGCTGTTTATCGGTGCCAGTGACCTGCAGGCCAGGGCTTTTGCAGAGGCTCTTGCAGACCTTGCGATAGTCGAGGTGAAACGCATCGAGGCCAAATACAGCCGCTATTTGCCCCAGAGTGAGCTTAGCCGCATCAACGGCCTTGCTGGCAGCGAGATTCGTATTGATGCTGAAACCCATGGGCTGCTTCAATTCGCAGCCAACTGCTTCAGCCTTTCCGATGGGCTTTTTGATATCACCACGGCACCACTGCAGCGGCTGTGGGGCTTTGGCTCTAAACCTCATGGCCCTAATCATCATTTGCCGAACGACAGGCAAGTTCAGGCAGCCCTTGAGTGCATAGGCTTTGAGCGGCTGGTGTTTGATGCAAATACGTTGCAACTGCCTGCGGGCATGAGCCTCGACTTTGGCGGTATCGCCAAGGAGTACGCCGCTGACAGGGCATTGCTGTTGATGGAGCGCCGCGCTAAATCACTCGGCCTTAATGTTGCTGTGCTGGTAAACCTTGGCGGTGATATCGCCGCAAGTCGTTACCCCTGGCAGATTGGGGTTGAAGGTATTAATCCTGCAAATAAGGATTTGGATAGCAGCGAAAACGCGTCCGGGCTTATTGCATTTCCCGGTGGCGGCCTTGCCACCAGTGGCGATACCAAGCGCTTTTTGCTGGTGGACGCTAAACGCATCGGTCATATTTTATCGCCCAAAACCGGCTATCCGGTTGCCAATGCGCCGCGCTCGGTTACTGTGCTGGCGCCAAGCGCCTCGGCGGCTGGGATGCTGTCGACCATGGCGATGCTTAAGGGCGAGGGGGCAGAGGTCTTTCTTCGCGGCGAAGGTTTGGTGCATTTGGTGCAGCGCTAAGCGCTGCGTCAAACAGAGCTGGAAGCACAAATAGAAAAGCCGCCCATAAGGCGGCTTTTTCGTTATCGCATGATTGCTTCTACGTTATTAGCAGTTCGCTGATTAGAAGTTCGCGCTACGGGGTGCACGCGGGAATGGGATTACATCACGGATGTTACCCACACCGGTCACGTAAGACACCAGACGCTCGAAACCGAGGCCGAAACCTGCGTGTGGCACTGTGCCGTAACGGCGCAGGTCACGATACCACCAGTAATCTTCTTTCGACAGCTCCATCTCTTCGAGGCGGGCATCCAGTACGTCCAGACGCTCTTCACGCTGGGAGCCACCGATGATTTCACCGATGCCAGGCGCCAGTACGTCCATGGCCGCTACTGTCTTGCCGTCTTCGTTGAGGCGCATGTAGAAGGCTTTGATATCTTTCGGATAGTTCTTCACGACCACAGGGGCTTTGAAGTGCTCTTCGGCCAGATAACGCTCGTGCTCAGACTGCAGATCGATACCCCATTCAACCGGGTATTCGAAGGTTTTGCCGCAGTTTTGCAGAATTTCAACGGCGTCGGTGTAATCCACCTGGGCAAAGTCGCTGCTGACGAAGTTTTGCAGGCGATCGATAACACTGCCATCTACGCGCTCGGCGAAGAACTTCATGTCATCCATACGCTCTTGAAGTACGGCGTTGAAGCAGTACTTCAGCATAGACTCGGCCAGACCGGCAATATCGTTCAGATCGGCAAAGGCCACTTCCGGCTCAACCATCCAGAATTCCGCCAGGTGACGGCTGGTGTTGGAGTTTTCGGCGCGGAAGGTTGGGCCGAAGGTGTAGATTTTAGACAGTGCACAGGCGTAGGTTTCGCCGTTCAGCTGACCAGATACGGTCAGGAAGGCTTCTTTGCCAAAAAAGTCCTGATCGTAATCTACCTTGCCGGCGTCAGTACGTGGCAGGTTTTCCATATCCAGGGTAGAGACGCGGAACATCTCACCGGCACCTTCACAGTCAGAGGCGGTGATGATGGGGGTAGAAACCCAAATAAAACCGTTCTCGTGGTAGAAGCGGTGAATGGCCTGAGACAGACAGTTACGCACACGGGCCACGGCACCAATGATGTTGGTACGTGGACGCAGGTGAGCCACTTCGCGCAGGTGCTCAATTGAGTGGCGCTTGGCAGCCATAGGGTAAGTGTCAGGATCGTCTACCCAGCCGGTAACTTTCACGGCAGTGGCCTGCAGTTCGAACGCCTGGCCTGAGCCTGGAGATTCCACCAGATTACCGGTCATTTCCACGGAGCAACCCGCAGTAAGCTTCAGCACTTCGTCATTGTAATTAGACAGAGCATTGGGCACTACGCCCTGAATGGCATCGAAACAGGAGCCGTCATAGACGGCGAGGAAGGAGATCCCTGCCTTGGAATCCCGACGGGTACGAACCCAACCGCGCACTGTGATTTCAGTGCCGGGGGCGAATTCACCCTTAAAAACGGATGCGATAGATGCAATGCTCATTGCTGCGCTTATCTCCAACGAAACATGTGATATAAAATTGAAAAGGAGGTTTATATTACCTTTCCGGTGGCTTTTCTCAAGCTGAAAAAGGTATGCTGTGGAATATATTCACATTCCTGTGGCAACCGCTAACAATTTTCGGAGGTGAGCCATGAGTAAACTGCGAATATTCCAGCTTTTGCTGGCCGGATTGTCGATTTTGGGCTGGGCTCTGGCTGTGTGGGCGCTGATTATTTTTGATGGTGCAAGGCCCGATACCGCCGTGGGTTACTTTCTGTCCAAGGGTGCCCAGGTGAGGCTGTTTTGGGACCCAGAGCTGACACTTCGGCTTGAGCAGGTGATTTGGATAGTTTGCGGCATCAGTTTGGTGAGCTTGCTGTTTAATGTGTACGTGGCGCAGCACAGCCGCATGGGTTACTGGTTCAATATCCCACTTTTGCTGTTGGCATCGCTGGCGGCGGGGCTTTATGTGAGTTTCCTTATCTAGCGTCAGGCTTGGGGCAGTGCTGCCACTATTGCTTTGAAGCACTGTCCTTAGAGCGCTGTTCGTTGAGCACTGTTCGTTGAGGATTGACGCTTAGCGCACTGCAAAAGCTAAGTTAGACACGTGGGCCGGAACACTTCCTTGCTTTCTTACTTCCTTCCTTATTTCCTTACTTTCCTTGCTTCCTTTATTGGCCGTTTATCTTAACTCGCCTTTAGCTGCCATTTTGTTGGCTGTTGTCATCGGTCATTTTGCAGGCTGCTGTCATCGGTGATGTGGCGGCACAGCAAATCAATCATGGCGGCGGTGGCGCCCCAGATAAGCCTTCCTTGCCAGGGAATAAACACCACCTGATAGCTGTGGCCCTGGCGCACAAAGCGTTTTACCTGGCGATGCCGGGCGTTCATAAAAAAGCGTAATGGTACATAAAAGCACTCGGCCACTTCCCCCGGATCAATTCGCATCTCAAACGGCGCTTTTACCAGTGCCAGCACTGGCGTTATCTCAAAGCCGGTAAAGGTGCGGTGGGAGGGAAATTGCCCGAGCAGCTCAAGATTATCAGCCCCAAGGCCAATTTCTTCTTCCGCCTCCCGAAAAGCGGTATGCAGCGGACTTATATCGGTTTCTTCAATCTTGCCGCCGGGAAAGCTGATTTGCCCTGGGTGGGCGCGAAGATGGGTGGGGCGGGTGGTGAATATCAGGCAGAGTTCACCGTCTCTTTCTTCAAAGGCCATTAACACAGCGGCCTTACGCGCCTTGGTTTTCAGTGGCGCCGATACAATGTCATGGCGTAATGCCTGCAGCGAAAAGTGCAGTTTAAGCTCATTGGCAGACAGTGAACGGCGACCTCGAAAGGGCATGTTTATCCTCGGTTTTTATCGCTGAATCTCTGCTCGAGCAGCGGCAGAATACGGCTGACTTTATCGAAGGTTTCCTGATATTCGGCATCGGCCACTGAATCGGCAACCACGCCACCCCCGGCCCAGCAATACAGCTTGCCATCCACCGCCACCAGGGTGCGAATGGTAATGCTGGTGTCCATCTTGCCGTCCTGACTGATGTAGCCGATAGAGCCACAGTAGATGCTGCGCCGTGAGGGTTCAAGTTCTTCAATGATTTCCATGGCGCGGATTTTGGGGGCACCGGTAATGGAGCCGCCGGGAAAGGCCGCTTTGAGTAAATCAAAGGCGCCAAGGCCGTCGGCTAGCTTGCCGGTAACAGTGCTGACCAGGTGATGCACCGCAGGAAAGCTCTCAATCTCAAACAGTTTGGGCACCGCCACCGACCCCGGGCTTGCCACCCGGCCGATATCGTTCCTCAGCAAATCAACAATCATCAGATTTTCGGCCCTGTCTTTGGGCGATTGGCGCAGGCAGTCAGCGTTGTTTGCATCTTCTTTCGCATCGCTTGAGCGCGGCAAGGTGCCCTTGATGGGTTTGGTTTCTACCTGACCGTCAGCAAGCTTTAAAAAGCGCTCGGGGGAGATGGACAAAATGGCGCCTTCCTCCAGCCGGATAAAGGCAGAAAATGGCCCCTTGTTGGCCGAGCGCAGCGCCAGATACGCCTGCCATTCTTCGCCCTGATAGCGAGCCTCAAACCTCTGGGTCAGGTTTATCTGATAGCAATCGCCGCTGTGAAGATAGGCCTGCACGGCGGCAAACCTGGCATCATAGTCTTCGCGGCTGATTTGACAGCCAAAGGGCGATGTGAGCGCAAAGTCCGGCGTTTTTGGGGCTGGACCTTGGCGCAGAGTTTCGATTTGAGCCAATACAGTTTCCAGGGCCGCATCGCCAAGATAGTGCAGCAACTGCCACTGATTGGTGTGACTGTCTTTTATCAATGCCCAGTCATAAAAGCCGATGGCAGCCAGTGGCAGTGGAATATCGTCGGTAGCTATGTTCGGCAGACGTTCAACCTTACGGCCCAGGTCATAACTGAAGGCCCCAAGGGCGCCACCGGCAAAGGGCAGCTCGCTTGATTTATGCTGTGAATACAGTGCTTGGGTAAGGGTTTGCATCAGCGCAAACGGGCACTGTCCGCCATCGATGCGCTCAGTTTGCTGAGTGTGCTGCGCTGTCTGCGTCGTCTGCGCTGTCTGCGTAGTTGCAGCTTGCAACGCTTGCGCTACGGCTAAATCACAGTGGTGTTCATATACTTTCAGGCTGGCAATGGGGTTAGCCACTATGATGTCGAAGCGGGCGTCAGGATGATTTGCGTTGGCGGAGTCCAGCAACATGGCCCAGGGCGAGGCGGCAAAATGCGCAAAAAGTGCCTCTGTGGTATCGGTCCAGTCCAGGGTTTTTACGGCCAGTGGGGCAAAAGATGCCCGAACGGGCAGGGTAGGTAACATCGATTAACCTTATTCAACTTGTGATGTAGCCCAAATATTTGCAACAGAGTATCATATTGGCCGAAAAAGGATTAACCAAAACAAGAGGCCTGACCTGGTCGGTCTGGGTCTTCCCTATAAATAGAGCTGTCAACAAAGCTGAAAGAGTCGGAGCATAACGTGTCAGAGAATCACTCGCCGGTCGTGATCAAGCAGGCCGATTTTATTGAAAGTGTTGCGGATGCACTGCAATACATCTCCTACTACCACCCTAAAGATTTCATCGACGCCATGGCCGAAGCCTATGAGCGCGAGCAGAGCGCGGCTGCCAAAGACGCCATCGCTCAAATCCTCATTAACTCCCGCATGTCGGCCGAAGGCAAGCGTCCTTTGTGTCAGGACACCGGCATCGTCACCTGCTTTGTGAAAGTGGGTATGGGTGTGCAGTGGGACAAAACCGACATGACAGTGCAGCAGATGGTGGATGAAGGCGTTCGCCGCGCTTACACGAACCCGGATAACCCGCTGCGCGCATCCATTGTTGCCGACCCCGCCGGTGCCCGTAAAAACACCAAAGACAATACCCCATCTGTGGTGCATATCGACATGGTACCAGGCAACCATGTGGAAATGGCCATTGCCGCCAAGGGCGGCGGCAGTGAAAACAAGTCCAAGATGGTGATGCTGAACCCATCCGATGATATCGCCGCCTGGGTTGAAAAGACCCTGCCAACCATGGGCGCCGGCTGGTGTCCTCCTGGTATGCTGGGTATTGGTATCGGCGGCACCGCCGAGAAAGCCGCTGTAATGGCCAAAGAAGCCCTGATGGAGAGCATCGATATCCACGAGCTGATGGCCAAAGGCGCTGAAACCGCAGAAGAAAAGCTGCGTCTGGATATTTTTGAGCGCGCCAACGGTTTGGGTATTGGTGCCCAGGGCCTGGGCGGCTTGACCACAGTGCTGGATGTGAAAATCAAATCAGCGCCAACCCACGCCGCCTCCAAGCCGGTGGTGATGATCCCCAACTGCGCCGCGACCCGTCACGTACACTTCCACCTGGATGGCACAGGTCCTGCCGATCTGTCACCGCCAAGCCTCAGTGACTGGCCACAAATTACCTGGGAAGTGGGCGAGAGCGTGCGCCGCGTAAATCTGGATACAGTGACTCAGGCCGACATCGAAACCTGGAAGAGCGGTGACACCCTGCTGCTGTCTGGTAAGATGCTCACCGGCCGTGACGCTGCCCACAAGCGCATTCAAACCCTGATTGAGTCGGGCGAAGGTCTGCCGGAAGGCGTGGACTTCACCGGCAAGTTTATCTACTACGTCGGCCCGGTCGATCCGGTTGGCGACGAAGTAGTGGGTCCTGCCGGCCCAACCACAGCCACCCGCATGGATAAGTTTACCGATCTGATGCTGGATAAGACCGGCCTGATGGGCATGATTGGTAAGGCCGAACGTGGTCCTGCCACCGTTGAGTCTATCAAGCAGCACAAAGCCGTGTACCTGATGGCCGTTGGCGGCGCTGCGTACCTGGTGTCCAAAGCCATTAAGCATGCCCGCGTGGTTGCCTTTGAAGATCTGGGTATGGAAGCCATCTACGAATTTGATGTGCAGGATATGCCTGTGACTGTGGCGGTGGACGCTCAGGGCGTGAACGCCCACGAGACCGGCCCGGCCATCTGGAAAGTCAATATCCAGAACGCCAAGGCCTGATAGCCTTGACTAAAAATCCATAATTAAAAGGGCCCAGACACACTTGTCCGGGCCCTTGTCTTTGGATTAAGGTGTCTTTTTTGCCGGGATGGCATATCTGGCCCATGGCCACTAACAATAACAAACAGTATTGCGGACAACATCCATGAAGAAATTAAGCGCTATCGCCCTGTCGCTGGCATTCGCCGGTGTTTCAAGTGCGGCTCTCGCCTCCGGCGCCGAGCCATTCACGGTTCAACATCTGGTAAAGCTCAACAAAATGCACTCGCAGGCACTGTCTCCCGACGGCAGCAAACTGGTGTATGGCCTCAAAGAAATCAATGATGATGGCAGCAGCGAGTCCAACCTGTTCCTGCTGGATTTGACCAATCCCAAAGCCGCGCCGCTGCAGCTGACCAGTGCCAAGGGCACCGAGCACGATGTGGTATTTACCGCCGATGGTAAATCCATTCTGTTTTTGGCCGGTCGCGATGGCACCAGCCAGCTGTACCGCCTGCCATTAAACGGTGGCGAAGCGGTGAAGGTGTCTGATTTGCCGCTTGATATCAATGGTATCAAGCTGTCCCCAGACGGTAGCAAGCTGGCCATGACCTTAAGAGTGTTCCCTGAGTGTGACACGCTGGAATGTTCAAAAGACAAGTTCGATGCCGAAGCCAAGCGCAAGAGCACTGGCCGCGAATACAGCCAACTGATGGTGCGCCACTGGGATACCTGGCATGACCACGCCCGCAATCACCTGTTTGTGGCCGATATCAGCGGCAACAGCATGGGCGCCCCGGTTAACGTGACCAAGGGCCTGGATACCGAAGTGCCGCCCAAGCCATTTTCCGGCATGGAAGAAGTGGCCTTTACCAGCGACAGCCAGTATCTGGTGTACAGCGCCAAGGCACCCTCCAAAGATCAGGCCTGGACCACCAACTACGATCTGTGGAAAGTGAGCGTGAAGGGCGGTAAGACCGAGAACCTGACCGCCAAGAACACCGCCTGGGATGCCCAGCCTGCCTTTAGCAGCGACGGCGCTTATATGGCTTATCTGGCGATGAAGCGCCCCGGTTTTGAAGCCGATCGCTATGCCATAATGCTTCGGGATCTGAAAACCGGTCAGGAAAAGGAAGTGGCGCCTCTGTGGGACAGAAGCCCATCGTCAATCCAGTTTGCCGATGATAACCGCACCCTGTATGTGACGGCGCAGGACGTGGGTCAGGTATCGATTTTTGAAGTGAACACCCAGTTTGGCGATGTGCGTCCCATCTACAACGATGGCAGCAACAGCCTGATTGGCCTTGCCGGTGACAAGCTGGTGTTTACCCACCGCAGCCTGGTTGAGCCTGGTGATGTGTTTACCATCGGCAAAGATGGCGATCGCCTGACCCGTTTGACCGAAGTAAACAAAGACAAACTCGCCAAAATCAAATTCGGTGAGTTCCAGCAGTTCTCCTTCAAGGGCTGGAACAACGAAACCGTACACGGCTACTGGATCAAGCCTGCCAATTATAAAGAAGGCAAAAAATATCCTGTCGCCTATCTGGTACACGGTGGTCCGCAGGGCTCCTTTGGTAACAGCTTCAGCCACCGCTGGAATGCCCAGCTGTGGGCCGGTGCCGGTTACGGTGTGGTGATGGTGGATTTCCACGGCTCTACCGGTTATGGCCAGGCCTTTACCGATTCCATTTCCCAGGATTGGGGCGGTAAGCCACTGGAAGATCTGCAAAAAGGTCTTGCGGCGGTTGGCAGCCAGCAGAAGTGGCTGGACGTGAACAACGCCTGTGCCCTCGGCGGCTCCTATGGCGGCTACATGATGAACTGGATCCAGGGTAACTGGAACGATGGCTTCAAGTGTCTGGTAAACCACGCGGGTCTGTTCGACATGCGCTCTATGTACCATGTGACTGAAGAGCTGTGGTTCCCTGAGTACGAGTTCGGCGGTACTTATCAAAAGAGCCGCGATCTGTACGAGAAGTTCAACCCGGTCAACTATGTTGAAAACTGGAAAACCCCAATGCTGGTGATCCACGGTGAGAAGGACTTCCGCGTACCTTATGATCAGGGTCTGGCGGCATTCAGCTTTATGCAGCGCAACGACATTCCGTCTGAGCTGCTGATTTTCCCAGACGAAAACCACTGGATCCTCAACCCTGAAAACCTGCAGCAATGGTATGCCAAGGTACTGGGTTGGATGGACCGCTGGACCGCTAAATAAGCGAGTCTATTAACTGCTTCACGAAGCCGGACACCTGTCCGGCTTTTTTTTTAACAAAACTTAAGTATAGTGACCCACTTGGCTGGCTCGGGCAAACAGCTGAGCCAATACGCCTAAGCCAAAGCACCTGCATAAACAACCTATAAAGCAGGTGGCCTAAAATGGACTTTAGTCAGGAGAATTGCCATGGGAATGAAAACCTTAACTTATCAGGAAGCCCGCGAACGGATGCAACCAGGCGATGTGGTGGCCTTTGGTGGCCGCGCGCCTTTTTCGATACTCACCAAATTTATGACCCAGTCCGCCGTGTCCCATGTTGGGGTTATTCTGCAAACCAAGGTGGTGGAAGATCAAAGCGGCCGTTTTTTCAATCAAATCATCGAGTCCACTGAGCTGAATGGCTTTACCGGCGTGCAAATCAACCGCTTCAGCGACCGTATGAGTTATGAAGGGGACATCTGGTGGCTGCCGCTGTGCCCAGAGCTGCGGGAAAGCCGCTTCGATCAGAGCCGTTTTTATGACTTTCTGTTCAATCAGGCCAAGGCGCGAAAGGAGTTTGATATTCCCCAGGCGCTGATGTCGGCCTTCGATATCTTCGACAGCTTAAAGGGCCCGGGTTACAACGAGCGCGACTACAGCCGCTTTTTCTGCTCGGAATTGGTGGCCGCGGCGTTTGAAGAGGCCGGTCTGTCCGGTACCGTCAATGCCAGTGAAGTGACTCCTATCGATTTATGCCGCTGGCGCATTTACGACAAGCACTATTATCTGCTTAAGGGGGAGGGCGAGCCCGAAATTTCCCGCTTTAACAGCCATTGTCCTTCCGACTGGGATTGTTAGTTATCTGTTTCATTTTCATTGCGATTGTGCCGCCTATGGGGCTATGATGCCCTTTCCCTGAGCAGGGATGATACTCGGCTACGGATTGCTTATAACAAAATGAAATAAACATATGATTACAAAGTCTCTAACGGGCCAGAAAGAGCACAACATAGTTTGTGCTTTTTTTTACCGTTCTGATATCTTTCGCGCTAAGCGAGCATCGCAATTTCCTGTCACGCCGTCCGGCAGACAAGCTTGCGGTCAACTAGCCAAAAACACTCTATTTTTCAACATTTTTCGGGTCATTGCTCCTATGGTTCGTTCTCATCGTGCCACCAGTTCATCACCAAAGGCTCTGGGTGCCTTGCTGCTTGGCGCCTCTGTGCTGTCTTCAATTTCTGCTTTTGCCGCCGAGCCGGAACCGGTTCCCGTGCGGGTGAAGGCAGAAATGCCGCCCAAACCGGTTAAACCCGGGCAGGTGCGCTTTGCCAAAACCGGCAGTTTTGATGCCGATACTGTCGTGAGACTGGCCCGTCAACTGTCGGCAAAACCCTATGTTGCCTTGAGCGATCCGCTGCCCGGCAGCCTCGCCAACATCAGCTACGATGAGTACCGTGACATTCGTTTTAAAAGCGATGCCGCCATCTGGAAACAAGAGGGGCTGCCTTACCAGATGCAGCTGTTTCACCGCGGCTTTTATTTCCAGGATCTGATTGAGATTGCGGTGGTTGAAGGCAAAAAGGCCACCCACCTGTCCTATGATTCAAGCCTGTTCAGTGCCGGTGATGTGCTGCGTGAAAAACTGCCTACCGAAGACATAGGTTACAGTGGTCTGCGTATCCACTATCCAATTAATAATCCTGAATATTTTGACGAGCTGTTTGTTTTTCAGGGGGCCAGCTATTTTCGCGCCCTCGGTAAAGGCAATGCCTATGGTCTGTCTGCCCGTGGTCTTGCCATCAAGACCGCCGATACCGCCGGGGAAGAGTTCCCGGTGTTTCGTGCCTTCTGGATTGAAAAGCCGAATCTTGAAACCAATCTGATTGTGGTGCATGCACTGCTGGATAGCCCAAGCGTGGCCGGTGCCTACCGTTTCTCTATCCGCCCCGGTGAAAACACCCGTATGGACGTGGAAGCCGTGCTGTTCCCTCGGGTTGAACTGGCCAAGGTGGGTCTTGCCCCCAGCACCAGTATGTATATGCACTCGCCCAATGGCCGTCATCTGACCGATGATTTCCGTCCTGCCGTGCATGACTCTGACGGGCTTTTAATGATAAACGGCCGTGGCGAGCGTCTGTGGCGCCCGCTGGCGAATCCAAAGGATCTGCAGATCAGCGCCTTTATGGATAACTCGCCCCAGGGTTTCGGTCTGATGCAGCGTGAGCGTGATTACGTTAACTATCAGGACCTTGAAGCCAACTACGAGCGTCGTCCAAGTCTGTGGGTTGAACCTGTAGGTAACTGGGGCGCCGGTGCAGTGGTACTGACCGAAATCCCAACCCAGTCAGAAATTCACGACAACATAGTGGCGTTCTGGAAGCCGCGCCAGCCATTGGCCGCTGGCAGCGAATACCGCTTTGCTTATCACCTGTCATGGGGCGCAAATCCGGCGCCGGTGGAAAACTCGGTCATAGTGTCCCGCACCGCCAGCGGCCGCGCCGACATTGCCAAGCCTACGCCCAAGCGCCTGTTTGTGGTGGACTATGAGGTAAAAGGCGAGAAGCCCGCCAAGTTGCCCAAGGCCAAGATTGAAGTGAGCCAGGGCGAAGTGAGCAATGTGGTTATCCGTGAAAACCCCAAATCAAACGGCTACCGTTTGTCGTTTGAGTTCGATCCGGGCGAGTTCCGCATGGCCGAGTTTCGCGCCGAGCTTAAGTTTGACGAGCCTAAAAGCGTCGAAACCTGGCTCTATCGCTGGACGCTCTGAGGCCAGCCATGAGCAATTTGCTTGATACCGAAGCTGTCACCCTCGCGGGTGACAGTGCCATGCCGCCTGAGCGCCCCGGGGACATGCCTGCCCAGTCGCTGAAGGCATTTTCCGAAGGCTTTCCGCGCACGCCGGTGCAGCCCAAGGCGCTGAAATCCAATCCGGTTAAACGCTGGAGCGTGGTGGGCTCGGCGCTGCTATTGTCGGCTTTTGCCATTTATGAGATGCGCGGCGTGTTCCTGGTGGGCGGCTTAACTCCGCTGGAATATGCGGTGCTGGTGCTGTTTGCGGTTAACTTCTGCTGGATTGCGCTGGCGTTTTGCGCCGGGGTTGCGGGGCTTATCTCGCTGATTAAGCAGGCCTTCAATGCCCGAAAGGCGCAGGGCTGCGACACTGAGGCGCCATTCGTGCCGCTTCAGGCAAAAACCGCCATTTTGATGCCGACCTACAATGAGTCGCCGGACCGGGTGTTTGCCGCGGTGGAGGCTATGTCACTTTCGCTCGCAGCGCGTCCGGAAGGGGATGCCTTTGACTGGTTCATTCTGAGCGATACCACGGATCCCGACATTGCCCTGGCCGAAGAGCACGCCTTTTGGCTGCTGCGCGAAGCCACCGCCGGTAAGGCGCGGGTTTATTATCGTCGCCGTCGTAAAAATATCGCCCGCAAGGCCGGTAACGTGGCCGATTTTTGTCGCCGCTGGGGCAGCAGTTATCAGCATCTTTTGGTGCTGGATGCCGACAGCGTGATGGAAACGTCCACCATGGTTTCGTTGGCGCGGCGCATGGAAGCCGATCCGGACTCGGGTCTTATCCAGACCATTCCGGCGCTTATCCGCGGCACTACCCTGATGGCGCGGGTGCAGCAGTTTGCAGCGCGTTTCTATGGCCCTGTGATTGGTACCGGGCTTGCGTGGTGGGTGCAAAAAGAAGGTAACTTCTGGGGCCACAATGCGATTATTCGCACCGAGGCCTTTATGAAGGCGGCGGGTTTGCCCCATTTGTCCGGGAAACCACCCTTTGGCGGCCATATCATGAGCCACGACTTTGTCGAGGCGGCGCTTATTCGCCGTGCTGGCTGGAGCGTGAAGATTGCCGCCGATCTGGCCGGATCCTATGAAGAGTGTCCGCCGTCAATTATCGATATGGCGGTGCGCGATCGGCGCTGGTGTCAGGGCAACCTGCAGCACAGCCGCGTGGTCGGCGCCAAGGGGCTGCATTGGGTTAGCCGTATGCATCTGGTGACAGGGATTATGTCGTACCTGTCATCGCCTTTCTGGCTGCTGCTGATTTTATCGGGCTTGTTGCTGGCGCTGCAGGCGCACTACATCCGTCCTGAATACTTTACCGATCAGTTTTCGCTGTTCCCAACCTGGCCTGTGATGGACTCTGACAGGGCATTGCGACTTTTCTATATCACCATGGGTATCTTGTTTGGGCCCAAGGTGTTTGGCCTCTTGGTGCTGTTTTTCGACAGTAAAACCTGTAAGGCGCTGGGCGGTCGCTTCAAGGTGATACTGAGCACCATCACCGAAGTCATTCTCTCGGCGCTGATTGCCCCCATCATGATGTTCATCCACTGCGGCGCCGTGCTGTCGATTCTGTTTGGCCGCGACAGCGGCTGGTCGCCCCAGCGCCGTGATGATGGCAGTCTGCCTTGGAAAGACCTTATCTACCGTCATCGCTGGCATATGGTGGCAGGCTTGCTGCTTGGCTATGCCGCTATGCTGGACTCGCTGACGCTGCTGGCCTGGATGTCACCGGCGCTGATTGGCCTTTGGCTGGCGGTGCCGCTGTCGGCGGCCACGGCGTCTGGCCCCATTGGCGAGTGGTTCAAGGCCCGTAAGATCCTGGCCACCCCGGAAGAGGTGCAAGAGCCGCAAATCGTTACTGAAGCCGCAAACCGGCGCGAACTGTACGCAAGGGCGCTGGAAAGCAGCTGGAATATGCCGCTGCTGCTGGCAAGGCCCGAGCTGATGGCGCTGCATATGAGCATTATGGATAAACTGCCGACCCATGTACCTGGCAGTGCAATTGAGCCGCTGGAAGCCATTGCGCGGGTGAAGGTACAGGAAGGCCAGTGCCAGACCAGTTTGCTTGCGCTGCTGAGCCGTCAGGAGCTCAGTTATGTGCTGGGTAACCCTTTGCTGCTAAAACACATGCAAAGCTTACCTGAGGCCTATGCCGACGATGATTTGGTGACTATCTGCTAAGGCGTCAGCGCACTGCTCGTTAGCCTGCGAGGGTGACGAGCTTTGACTGATACAAAAAGCCCGGCGATTGCCGGGCTTTTTTATAGTTGCAGCTTAGGCTGTTATCGGCCAAACACGGGCCTGTCAGGCCTCGTCTTTATAAGCACGGCCATGGAAGCTGTCGATAAGCAGCTGTTTCAGCTCGCTAATCAGTGGGTAGCGTGGGTTAGCACCTGTGCACTGATCGTCAAAGGCATCTTCTGCCAGTTCATCGAGTTTGGCCATAAAGTCGGCCTCATTTACCCCGGCATCCTTGATAGATGCAGGAATACCAATGGCGGCTTTAAGCTCCTCCAGCTTGGCGATAAGCGCCTCGACCTTGGCTTCGTCATTCTTGCCGGCAAGGCCTAAGTGGCTTGCGATGGCGGCATAACGGCACAGGGCCTTGGGTCTGTCGTACTGGCTGAACGCCGCCTGCTTGGTAGGCAGGTCAGTGGCATTGAAGCGGATGACGTTGCTGATAAGCAGCGCGTTGGCCAGACCATGGGGCAGGTGGAACTCGGCGCCCAGCTTGTGGGCCATGGAGTGGCAAATCCCCAGGAAGGCGTTGGCAAAGGCGATACCGGCAATGGTGGCGCCATTGTGCACTTTCTCCCGCGCCAGCGGAGCCTGAGCGCCCTTGGCGTAGCTGTCTGGCAGGTACTTGAAAAGCAAATCCAGCGCCTGCAGTGCCTGGCCGTCGCTGTATTCGTTGGCCATCACGCTGACATAGGCTTCCAGTGCGTGGGTAATGGCATCGATACCGCCAAAAGCGGTGAGCGACTTGGGCATATCCATCACCAGATTGGGGTCGACGATGGCCATGTTGGGGGTCAGCTCATAGTCGGCAATCGGGTATTTGGCGCCGGTTTGCTCGTCGGTCACCACCGCAAAGGGCGTGACTTCGGAGCCGGTGCCTGAGGTGGTGGGAATGGCCACCATCATCGCCTTGGCGCCGAGTTTGGGGAACTTGTAGATACGCTTACGGATATCCATAAAGCGCAGCGCCAGGTCGGCAAAGTCCACATCTGGATGCTCGTACATTACCCAAATGATTTTGGCCGCATCCATGGGGGAGCCGCCGCCCAGAGCGACTATCACATCGGGTTGGAAGCTGGTCGCCACTTTGGCACCGGCACGCACCACCGCCAGGGTTGGGTCGGCTTCCACTTCATAAAAGACTTCGGTTTCCAGCCCCTGAGACTTGAGAATACGGATGGTTTCGTCGCAGTAGCCGTTATTGAACAGGAACTTGTCGGTCACTATCAGGGCGCGCTTCTTGCCGCTCAGCTCTTCGAGGGCAATCGGCAGGCTGCCACGGCGGAAGTAGATGGACGATGGAAGCTTATGCCACAGCATGTTCTCGGCCCTCTTGGCGACGGTTTTCTTGTTGATAAGGTGGCTTGGGCCTACGTTTTCGGAAATGGAGTTGCCGCCCCAGGAGCCGCAGCCCAGGGTTAGTGAAGGCGCGAGCTTGAAGTTATACAAATCACCGATGC